>JADJXE010000001.1:0-300000 GCA_016716005.1 Acidimicrobiales bacterium | reverse complement strand
TGCCGCGGTGACCCTGCGGCGCTCGCCCCTCGACGCCTGGCACCGGCGCGCCGGCGCCAAGATGGTCGACTTCGGCGGCTGGGACATGCCCGTCGCCTATCCGGCCGGCACCATCGCCGAGCACCTGGCCTGCCGCCGGGGGGTGGCCGTGTTCGACGTGAGCCACCTGGGCACCGTCCGGCTCGTCGGGCCCGGGGCCCTCGACCGGCTGCAGTCCGCGTTCACGAACGACCTCGCCCGCATCGGGCCGGGTCGAGCCCAGTACACCCACCTCCTCGACGACGCCGACGGGTCGGTGGTCGACGACGTCATCGTGTGGTGGGTGGAGCCCGACGTGTTCGACGTGATGCCCAACGCGTCCAACACGTCGAGCGTGCGGGGGGCCGTGGGCGGTGACGACGTGACCGCCGAGCGGGCCGTCGTGGCGGTGCAGGGGCCCGCTGCTCGGACCCTGCTCGAGGGCGTGGCCGCCGACGCCGCGACCGTGCCCCGGTTCGGCGTGCAGCGGGTCTCGTGGCGTGGGGTGTCGTGCGTGGCCGCCGGCACCGGGTACACCGGCGAGGACGGCGTCGAGATCGCCGTGCCCGCCGACGCCGCCCCCGCCCTCTGGGGCGCCCTGGTCGAGGCCGGGGCGCAACCGGCCGGTCTCGGGGCCCGGGACACCCTCCGGCTCGAGGCCGCCCTCCCGTTGCACGGCCACGAGCTGGGGCCCGGGATCACACCGCTCCAGGCCGGGCTGGGCTGGGTGGTGGCGTGGGAGAAGCCCGTCTTCCGGGGCAGGGCCGCGCTCGAGGCCGAGCGGTCCCGCGGCGTGTCGCGGCGGATCCGGGGGCTCGAGGTGGACGGGCGGCGCCCGCCCCGGGCCGGACAGGCCGTGCTCGTGGGCGGCGAGGTCGTGGGCGAGGTGACGAGCGGCAACTACTCCCCGGTCCTCGAGCGGGGGATCGCCCTCGCCTTCGTCCCGCCCCACCTCGAGCCGGGCACCGGCGTGGAGGTCGACGTGCGGGGCACCCGCACGCCGGCCACCCTGGTGCCGACGCCCTTCGTGCGCCGGACCCGCTGAGGCCCTCGCCCGGCCCGGGGCCGCGTGCCGCCGTCAGCTCTCGGCCAGCTCCTCGATCGGGGGGCAGGAGCAGGTGAGGTGGCGATCGCCCCACGCGGCGTCGATGCGGGCGACGGGCGGCCAGTACTTGTCGGCGCGCAGCCACGGCAGCGGGAACGCGGCCTCGTCGCGGCGGTAGGGGCGATCCCAGTCGTCGCCGGCGACGGCCGTGACGGTGTGGGGCGCCCGACGTAGCGGGCTGTCCTCCAGCGGCCAGTCGCCGGCGGCCACCCGGTCGATCTCGCGCCGGATCGCCACCATGGCGTCGACGAACCGGTCGAGCTCGGCCAGCGACTCCGACTCGGTCGGCTCGACCATCAGCGTGCCCGAGACGGGGAACGACACCGTCGGCGCGTGGAACCCGTAGTCCATCAGCCGCTTGGCCACATCGTCCACGGTGACCCCGGTGGCCCGGGTGAGGGGCCGGAGATCGAGGATCAGCTCGTGGGCGACCAGGCCGTGCTCGCCGCGGTACAGCACCGGGTAGTGGGGCCCGAGGCGGGCAGCCAGGTAGTTCGCGCTCAGCACGGCAGCCTCGGTGGCCACGTGCAGGCCGTCGGACCCCATCATCGTGATGTACATCCAGGAGATGGCGAGGATCCCGGCCGAACCCCACGGGGCGGCGGCGATGGGACCGACCCCGGTCGCCGGGCCGGCCTCGGGCACGAGCGGGTGGTTGGGGAGGAAGGGCGCCAGGTGGGACCGCACGCCGACCGGCCCCACCCCGGGGCCGCCGCCCCCGTGGGGGATGCAGAACGTCTTGTGCAGGTTCAGGTGGCTGACGTCGGCGCCGAAGCGGCCGGGCCTCGCCACCCCGACCAGGGCGTTGAGGTTGGCGCCGTCGACGTAGACCTGGCCACCGTGGCCGTGCACCACCTCGCAGAGGGTGGTGATGCCCTCCTCGTACACGCCGTGGGTCGACGGGTACGTCACCATGGCCGCGGCCAGGCGGTCGGCGTGCTGGTCGGCCCGGGCGCGCAGATCGGCCAGGTCGACGTTGCCCTGCTCGTCGCAGGCCACGACCACCACCCGCATCCCCGCCATCACGGCACTGGCGGCGTTGGTGCCGTGGGCCGACGACGGGATCAGGCACACGTCCCGGTCGAGGTCGCCGCGTGAGCGGTGGTAGCCGCGGATCGCCAGGAGACCCGCCAGCTCGCCCTGGGAGCCGGCGTTGGGCTGGAGCGAGACGGCGTCGTAGCCGGTGATCTCGACCAGCATGGCCTCGAGCTCGCGGATCAGCCGGAGCGTGCCCGCGGCGGTGTCGAGGGGGGCGAAGGGGTGCTGGCCGGTTATCTCGGGCCAGGTCACCGGCGCCAGGGCCGCGGCCGGGTTGAGCTTCATCGTGCACGAGCCCAGCGGGATCATCGTGCGGTCGAGGGCCAGGTCACGGTCGGAGAGACGGCGGAGGAGCCGCATCATCGCGGTCTCGGAGCGGTGCTGGTGGAACACCGGGTGGGTGAGGATCGGAGAGGTCCGCAGGAGCTCGGTCGGCAGCGCGTCGGGGGCGACCCGGTCGAGGTCGTCGACCGGAGCGGCGCCGGGTCCGGCTCCGAAGGCCGCGAGCACCCGCAGCAGCACCGCACGGTCGGAGGTCTCGTCGAGGGTGATTCCCACGGTGTCGTCGTCGACGGACCGCAGGTCGAGGCCCTGGCGCCGGGCGGCCGCCAGCACCCCTGCCGCCCGGCCCGGCACGCGCACCGTCAGCGTGTCGAAGAAGGCGTCGTGGACCACCTCGGCCCCGGCCTCGCGCAGGCCGGCGGCCAGGACGGCGGTGAGACGGTGCACCCGTGATGCGATCAGCCGCAGCCCCTCCGGGCCGTGGTACGCGGCGTACATGGCGGCGACGACCGCGAGCAGCACCTGTGCGGTGCAGATGTTGCTGGTGGCCCGCTCGCGGCGGATGTGCTGCTCGCGGGTCTGGAGGGCCAGCCGGTAGGCGGCCCGTCCCTCGGCGTCGGTGGACACGCCGACCAGCCGGCCGGGGAGGCTGCGGACCAGCCGGTCGCGGGTGGCCAGGTAGGCGGCGTGCGGCCCCCCGAACCACAGGGGCACCCCGAAGCGCTGGGTGGACCCGACCACCACGTCGGCGCCCAGCTCGCCCGGCGGGGTGAGCAGGACGAGCGCGAGGGGATCGGCCGTGACCGCCACCAGCCCCCCGGCGGCGTGCACCCGCTCGATGACGGGGGAGGGGTCGACCACGGCGCCGCTCGAGCCCGGGTACGCCAGGACGGCGCCGAAGCAGGCCTCGGCGTCGAGGTCGGTGCGGGGGTCGCCGACCACCAGGTCGATCCCGAGGGGTTCGGCCCGAGCGGCGACCACGGCGGCGGTCTGCGGATGGCAGTCGGCGTCGACGAAGAAGGCCGTGCCGCGGTGATCGGTGGCCCGCCGCAGCATGGTCATGGCCTCGGCCACGGCCGTGGCCTCGTCGAGCAGCGACGCGTTGGCCACGTCCATCCCCGTCAGGTCGGCCACCATCGTCTGGAAGGCCAGCAGGGCCTCGAGCCGCCCCTGGGAGATCTCGGGCTGGTACGGCGTGTACGCGGTGTACCAGGCGGGATCCTCGATCAGGCTCCGCTGGATGACGGGCGGGGTGATCGTGCCGTGGTAGCCGAGCCCGATCAGCGGGGTGCGGGCCACGTTGGCCGCCAGCATCGTCCGGAGCAAGGCGAGGGCCTCGTGCTCCGGCACCGACGGCCCGAGGGCCAGGGGCGTCGTCTCCCGGATGGTCCGCGGGATCGCCCGGGCCAGGAGCTCGTCGATGGTGGTCAGCCCCAGCTCGGCCAGCTGGCGG
Organism: Acidimicrobiales bacterium; assembly: GCA_016716005.1. Taxonomy (NCBI): domain Bacteria; kingdom Bacillati; phylum Actinomycetota; class Acidimicrobiia; order Acidimicrobiales; species Acidimicrobiales bacterium. The sequence continues at coordinate 296,104 of JADJXE010000001.1, read as the reverse complement.
GCTCGGTCGTCGGCCGACGTGCCCACGTGCCGCTGGACGAAGGCGTCCCGCTGCTCGAGGTCGCTCAGGCGGGTGCGGCGGGTGCTGACGTCGGCCATGGCCGGGGACCTCCGGGGCGCGATGGGTGGGCTCGTGCCCCCCTCTGTCGGGAGGACCTGAGAGATTCACCGCGGCCGGAGCCCGGCCACGGCTTACCCCGTCGGTGAGGCGCCGGGGCGCCTGCTCTCCAGAGGTGCCTCACCCCCGCGGTCCGGGTGCCTGAGAGGTTCCGGGGGCGGTTGCTCCTTCGGCGGCTCCGCACCGCCCGGCTGGCTGCCGGGACGGCCGGTGCGCTCTCCCGCAGGGGGTCGACGACCGGGGCAGCATACCCCCCGCTACTCGCCTGCGGCGGCTCCTGCGGCCCGGGCCTCCCGCTCGGCCGCGTAGTCGCCCATGGCCTTGATCTGGGCGTTCAGGGTGGCGCTCACCCACCGGTCGCCGGCCCCCATGACCTTGTCGTACGCGGTCCGGACGGGCGCCAGCTGGCCCGAGAAGCAGGGCATGACCTCCTGGGCCACCAGCTCGTAGTGCCGCTTGGTGGCGGGCCAGTCGGCCAGGTCGGCGCCGAGGAAGAGGTAGCAGCCGAAGCCACCGGACTGGTCGATCAGCCGCTGGATCTGGGCGACCGCCATCTCGGGGGTGCCGATGACGCCCCGGCCGGTCTCGTTCATCAGGTCGACCGTCTCGTCGAAGCTGCGCACGACGCCGTCGGAGCCGGTGGGGATGATGTGGTTGAGGTAGTCGAACACCCACTCCAGCCCGTACCGGCAGTTCTCCTTGGCCTCCTCGACGGTGTCCGCGACGTGCATCGGCCCCATGAGGCGCCAGGCGCGCCGGTCGGGGACGTGACCGTGGGCGGCTGCCTCCTCCTCGACGACCGTCCAGTGGTTGGCGAGCACCTCGAAGCCCATGGGGTCGGTCGCGGCGACCGAGAGCATGCCCACGCCGTAGCGGCCGGCCAGCTTGGAGCCCGACGGCGAGATGGACGCCGCGACGGCGATGTCGAAGTCGGTGTACGGCCGGAGCTGGAGGACCGCCTCGTCACAGGTGAACCAGTCGCTGTGCCGGGTGACGGTCTCGCCCCGGAACAGGCGCATCATCACGTCGAACGCCTCCTCCATGCGGGGTCGCTGGAGGTCGGGATCGATCCCGAGCATCGCGGCGTCGGACGTGAGCTGCCCCGGACCTGCCCCGAACATCATCCGGCCCCGGGTGAGGTGGTCGAGCATCACGATGCGGTCGGCGAGCATGAAGGGGTGGTGGTAGGGGAGCGAGTTCACCCCGGTCCCCAGCTTGATGTGACGGGTGCGCTGGGCCGCGGCGGCGATGAACACCTCTGGTGAGGCGATCAGCTCCGACCCCGCCGAGTGGTGCTCGCCGACCCAGGCCTCGTGGTAGCCCAGCTCGTCGAGCCACTCGATCAGCTCGAGGTCGCGGTGGAGCAGCAGGGTGGGGTTCTGGCCCACCTTGTGGATGGGCGGCAGGAAGATCCCGAAGCGCAGCGGCCAGTCCATGTGTCCCCCCGTGGTGCGATCGCGGACGGTTCTAGTCGAGCAGGTCGGGCTCCTGGGCCACGATCCAGTCGTACAGCGGCTGGAAGCTGAACCAGCCCGCCAGGTGGCTCCCCACCTGGCCGCGGGTGCGCGCCGCGTCGTCGTCGTCGATCAGCACCGGCGAGCCGGCCGCCTCGGCGAGCAGCTGTGCCTGGCAGCTGCGGTCCATGGTGACGAACCACCACACCGCCTCGTCGACCGACCGACCCACCGTGAGCAGGCCGTGGTTGCGCAGGATCACGGCCTTGTGGTCGCCGAGCGCGTGGGCGATCCGCTTGCCCTCCTCGGTGTCGAGCACCACGCCCGTGTAGTCGTCGAACAGGGAGTGGTCCCGGTGGAAGGCGCAGGCGTCCTGGGTGATCGGGTCGAGCAGCCGCCCCAGGGAGGACCACGCCTTCCCGTGCATCGAGTGCGAGTGGGCGGCGGCGACGACGTCGGGCCTGGCCGCGTGCACCTGCGAGTGGATCGCGAAGGCCGCCCGGTTCACCGGTGCGTCGCCCACCACGACCTCGCCGGCGTCGTTCACGAGCAGCAGGTCGGACACGCGGATCAGGCCGAAGTGCCGGGCGAAGGGGTTCACCCAGAAGTGATCGGGGAGCTCCGGGTCGCGGGCCGTGATGTGGCCGGCCGGCCCCTCGTCGAAGCCGAAGCGGGCCCACAGCCGGAACGAGGCCGCGAGGCGCTGCTTGCGGTGGAGCCGCTCGTCGTCGACCGAGGAGAACACGGGCGGGTGCGACAGGGGCTGGACGGCCACGGTGGGACCTCCGGTCGGGGGCGGCGAGGCGAGTCTACGGCGGGTGGGACGGAGGGTCTTTGGTCCCCGATGTCGTGACCTGCTCCCCTCCCTGGGTGCGGAGACCCCCCGTAGCGTCGGCGGGAGAGGCGAGCGGCGGGATCGCGATCGCGTGGAGGGGCAGATGGCAGGCAGCGGTACGGGTACGGCGACAGGCCCCTCGTGGACGTGCGTCGACGGCAACGAGGCGGCGGCCGAGGTCGCCTACGCCCTGTCGGAGGTGATCTCGATCTACCCGATCACCCCCGCCTCCGCGATGGGGGAGCTGGCCGACGCGTGGTCGGCCAGCAGCCGGCCCAACGCCTGGGGCAACGTGCCCGAGGTGATCGAGATGCAGTCGGAGGCCGGCGCGGCCGGCGCGCTGCACGGCGCGCTGCAGCGCGGGGCGCTGGCCACCACCTTCACGGCCTCGCAGGGCCTGCTCCTGATGCTGCCGAACATGTTCAAGATCGCGGGGGAGCTCACCCCCGCGGTGATCCACGTGGCCGCACGGGCCATCGCCACGCACGCCCTGTCGATCTTCGGCGACCACAGCGACGTGATGGCGGCCCGGTCCACCGGCTTCGCGCTGCTGTCGTCGGGCTCCGTCCAGGAGGCACAGGACCTGGCGCTGGTGGCCCACGCCGCCACCCTGCGCTCGCGGGTGCCGTTCCTGCACTTCTTCGACGGGTTCCGGACCTCGCACGAGGTCAACCGCATCGAGCGCCTCACCGTCGACGACCTGCTGGCGTTGGTCGCGGAGGACGACATCCTCGCCCACCGCGCCCGGCGCCTCGACCCGAACCGACCGGTCCTGCGGGGGTCGGCCCAGAACCCCGACGTGTTCTTCCAGGCGCGCGAGGCCTGCTCGCCCTACTACGCCGCGGTGCCGGCCATCGTCCAGGACGCCATGGACCGCCTGGCGGAGCGGACCGGCCGCCCGTACGCCCTGGTGGAGCTCAGCGGCCACCCCGAACCGGAGCGGCTCATCGTGCTCATGGGATCCGCTGCCGGAGCCGTGGGGGAAGCCGTCGACGCCCTGGTGGCCGAGGGGGAGAGGGTCGCCCTGGCCCAGGTGCGGCTGTTCCGGCCCTTCCCCGTGGAGGCCTTCCTGGCGGCGGTGCCGGCGAGCGTGCGCTCCATCGCGGTGCTCGATCGCACCAAGGAGCCCGGCTCGGTCGGCGAGCCGCTCTTCCAGGACGTGATCACCGCCCTGGCCGAGGCGGTGGCCACCGGCGCCCGCGCCACCATGCCCCGCGTGATCGGGGGGCGCTACGGGCTGGCCTCCAAGGAGTTCAACCCGGCGATGGCCAAGGCCGTCTTCGACGAGCTGGGCCGCGCCGAGCCCCGGGCGCGCTTCACGGTCGGCATCGTCGACGACGTGTCCCACTCCAGCCTCGAGGTCGACCCGACGTTCATGACCGACCGCAGCGAGACCCGCGCCGTCTTCTACGCGCTGGGCAGCGACGGCACCGTGGGGGCCAACAAGAACTCGGTGAAGATCATCGGCGAGCAGGCCGGCCTGTTCGCCCAGGGCTACTTCGTGTACGACTCCAAGAAGGCGGGCGCGGTCACCGTCTCGCACCTGCGCTTCTCCTCGTCGCCGATCCGCTCCACGTACCTCATCGACCAGGCCGATCTCGTCGCCTGCCACCAGTTCCACTTCCTCGACCGCATCGACGTGCTGTCGCTGGCCAAGCCGGGGGCGTCGTTCCTGCTCAACAGCCCCTACGGCCCCGACGAGGTGTGGGAGCACCTGCCCGAGGAGGTCCAGCACCAGATCCTCGACAAGGGGATCGAGCTGTGGGTGGTCGACGCCCACCGCCTCGCCGGCGAGCTCGGCATGGGCGGGCGGATCAACACCGTGATGCAGCCGTGCTTCTTCGCGCTGGCCGGCATCCTGCCGGCCGAGCGGGCCGTCGAGGAGATCAAGCGCTCGATCGAGAAGACCTACGGGCACCGAGGCGGCCAGGTGGTCGTGGAGCGCAACTTCGAGGCGGTCGACCGGGCCCTCCAGGAGCTGCACCGGGTGGAAGTCCCGGCCGCGGTGGCGGCCGGGATCCACCGCCGCCCCGTCGTGCCGCCCGAGGCCCCCGACTTCGTGCAGCGGGTCACGGCCCGGATGCTCGCGGGGGAGGGCGACCTGCTGCCCGTCAGCGCGCTCCCGGTCGACGGCACGTTCCCGACGGCGACGGCTCGCTGGGAGCGCCGGTCCCTGGCCCGCGAGCTGCCGATCTGGGATCCCGACATCTGCATCGACTGCGGCAAGTGCGCCATCGTCTGCCCGCACGCCGCCATCCGGATGAAGGTCTTCCCCGTCGACGACCTGCCCGCGGCCGACGGGTTCCTGGCCAAGGACTTCCGGTCGCGGGACCTGCCCGGGCACCTGCTCACCATCCAGGTCGCCCCCGACGACTGCACGGGCTGCGGCGTGTGCGTCGACACCTGCCCGGCCAAGAGCAAGGAGGCGGTGAAGCACAAGGCCATCAACATGGAGCCGGCCGACGAGCACCGCGACGCCGAGCGGGCCCGCTTCGACGCCTTCCTGACGATCCCCGAGCTCGACCGGTCCCTGCTCGACCCCGCGTCGGTCAAGGGATCGCAGGTGCTGGAACCGCTCTTCGAGTTCTCCGGGGCCTGCGCCGGGTGCGGCGAGACGCCGTACCTGAAGCTCCTCAGCCAGCTCTTCGGCGACCGGATGGTGGTGGCCAACGCCACCGGCTGCTCGTCGATCTACGGCGGCAACCTGCCCACGACGCCCTGGAGCGTGAACGCCGAGGGCCGGGGGCCGGCGTGGGCCAACTCGCTGTTCGAGGACAACGCCGAGTTCGGCCTCGGGCTGCGGCTCGGCCTCGAGGGCCACCAGCACGAGGCCCACCGGCTGCTCACCAGGCTGGCGCCCGCCGTCGACCACGACCTGGCGTCCGACCTGCTGGAGGCCGATCAGTCCGACGAGGCCGGCATCGCGGCGCAGCGGCGGCGGGTCGCGAAGCTGCGCGACCGGTTGGCCGCCGTCGGTGGCGACGAGGCCGTGCTGGCCCGGCGACTGGCCTCGATCGCCGACGACCTGGTCCGCACGAGCGTGTGGATCGTCGGCGGCGACGGGTGGGCCTACGACATCGGCTACGGGGGCCTCGACCACGTGCTGGCGTCGGGGCGCGACGTGAACATCCTCGTGCTCGACACCGAGGTGTACTCCAACACCGGTGGGCAGGCGTCGAAGGCGACGCCGCGGGGCGCGGTGGCCAAGTTCGCCATGGCCGGCAAGTCGACCGGCAAGAAGGACCTCGGGGCCGTCGCCCGGGCCTACGGGCACGTGTTCGTCGCGCAGATCGCGATGGGCGGCAGCGACGTGCAGGCCGTCAAGGCGCTCCTCGAGGCCGACGCCTGGCCCGGCCCGTCGCTGGTGATCGCCTACAGCACCTGCATCGCCCACGGGATCGACATGACCACGTCCATGGCCCACCAGCGCGACGCGGTCCGCAGCGGCTACTGGCCGCTGTACCGGTTCCAGCCCGGCGTCGACGAGCACACCCACCCGTTCCACCTCGACTCCCACGCGCCGTCGCTCCCGCTGCGCGACTTCACCCTGGCCGAGGCCCGCTTCGCCATGTTGGCGCGCTCCGACCCGCTGCGGGCCGAGCGCCTCCTCCAGCTGGCCCAGGCCGACGTCGACGAGCGTTGGCGCTACTACGAGCAGCTCGCCGGCATGGAGCGGACCGTGCCCCACTCGGGCGGTGGCGACGAGGACGGACCGGCCGAAGGGGGTCTGGCGTGACCGACCTGCGAACCAGCTACCTGGGGCTCGACCTGCGGTCGCCGATCGTGGCCTCGGCGTCGCCCCTCACCGGCGACCTCGACGTGCTGGCCCGCCTCGAGGCCGCCGGCGCCGCCGCCGTGGTCCTCCCGTCCCTGTTCGAGGAGCAGGTGGAGCACGACCTGTTCGAGCTCCAGCGGGTCCTCGACACCGGCGCCCAGAGCTTCACCGAGGCCAGCGACTTCTTCCCGGAGCTCGACGTCTACAACACCGGGCCGGAGCGCTACCTCACGCTGGTCGAGCGGGCCAAGGAGCGGTTGTCCGTCCCCGTGATCGCGAGCCTCAACGGCACCACCGCGGGCGGGTGGATCCGCTATGCCCACCTGCTGCAGAACGCCGGGGCCGACGCCCTCGAGCTCAACCTCTACGTGATGGCCGCCGACCCGGCCGTGCCGGCGTCGGCGGTGGAGGAGACCGAGCTGGAGCTGGTCGCGGCGGTCAGCAGCAGCGTCGACGTGCCGGTGGCGGTCAAGCTCGGTCCCTTCTACTCGTCGCTGCCGAACTTCGCGACCCGGGTGGTCGGGGCCGGGGCCCGGGGCCTCGTGCTGTTCAACCGCTTCTACCAGCCCGACCTCGATCTCGAGCGCCTCGAGGTCGCGCCCCGGGTGGCCCTGAGCACCTCGGAGGAGCTGCGGCTCCCGCTGCGGTGGATCGGCGTGCTGCACGGTCACGTCGACGCGTCGCTGGCGGCCACCACCGGCATCCACACCGGCTACGACGCGGCCAAGCTGCTGCTCGCCGGCGCCGACGTGGTCATGCTGGCGTCGGCCCTGCTCCGCAACGGCCCGGAGCACGTCGGGCGGGTGGAGGCGACGCTCCTCGAGTGGATGGCCACCCACGAGTACGAGTCGGTGGGCCAGCTGCGGGGGAGCGTCAGCCAGCGCGCCGTGGCCGATCCGTCCGCTTACCTGCGGGCGAACTACCTGCAGACCCTCGCCAGCTACTCCAGCCCCTTCCTCGCCTAGCCCGACCGCCGCCTCACGGCTGCGGTGCGCCCGGGGGCCCGTCGCGGTCGACGGTGAGCGTCAGGAAGTGCGTCGCGCACGAGATGCACGGGTCGTAGTTGCGGATGGCCTGCTCGCACCGCTGCGTGAGCTCGGCGTCGTCGAGGTGGAGGCCGGCCTCGACGACGAGCCGGAGGTCCTCCTCGATGCGAGGCTGGTTCTGCGAGGTCGGCGGCACGATGAGGGCCGCGGCGATCGTGCCGTCGGCAGCCAGCTCGTAGCGGTGGTACAGCAGGCCGCGTGGCGCCTCCGAGGCGCCATGGCCCGTGGCTGCCCGCGGTTCGACCGCCACCGCCGGCGGGTCGGGCGGCTGGTAGCCCTCCAGGATCGCCAGGGCCTCCTCCGCGGCGTGCACGATCTCGACGGCCCGCACGACGATGGTGCGGAACGGGTTGCGGCACGACGGGTCGAGACCCGCGTCGGCGGCCGCGGCGCGTGCCGCCGGTCGGAGCCGGTCGGCGTTCAGCGCGAACCGGGCCAGGGGCCCGACGAGGTAGGGGCGGTCGTCGCCCACGAGCCGCCCGTGCAGGGCCGTCGAGTGGGGCACCTGCGTCTCGACCACGGCGTCGCCGAAGCGATCCACGGCCAGATCGAGCCCACCGGTGGAGGTGAGCCGTCCGTCGAGCACCGCGTACTCGGTCGGGTGGCGGAGCGCGACCAGCGTGGCGTCGATGGCCAGGTCGGGCCCGTCGAAGCCGCTCACCCACCGCACCGTCGCCAGGGCGTCGTCCAGGGCCTGCTCGAGGCGAGCGCGGAGGGGGTCGAGCTCCCTCGCCGTGGGCGCCCGGTGGAAGCCCCCCACGCAGACGTTCACCGGGTGGATGGCACGGCCCGCGACCGCGGCCACGAGGTCGTTGCCGGCCTCCTTGAGGGACAGGCCCCGCTCCACGACCTCGCGGTGGTCGCGGGCCATCTCGAGCGCGCCCGGGTACCCGAGGAAGTCGGGGGCGTGGAGGAGGTACACGTGGAGGGCGTGGCTCTCGATCCACTCACCGCAGTACAGGAGGCGGCGGAGGTCTCGCACCGGTTCGTCGACGTGGACGCCGCAGGCGTCCTCGACGGCCTGGCACGCGCTCATCTGGTAGGCGACCGGGCAGATGCCGCAGATGCGGGCGGTGATGTCGGGTGGATCGGTGTACCGCCGGCCGCGCAGCAGGCCCTCGAAGAAGCGGGGCGGCTCGTAGATCCGCAGCCGCACGTCGGTCACGGCGCCGTCGCGGATCCGCACGTCGAGGCCGCCCTCGCCCTCCACCCGGGCCAGGGCGGCCACCTTCAGGGTCCTCCGGTCGCCCCCGCCCCCCGTCACGTGCGCCCCCCCTCCTCCTCGATCCTCGCCGCGGTGCGCCGGAAGGGCTCGGCGCCCACGTTGAACGATCGGAGCGGCCCGAGCAGCGCGGAGGCGGGCGCGCCGCCGGCCAGGACGTGCCGGCTCAGCGAGGCGCCGTTGACCGTCTCGGCCGGACCGAAGCACCCGTAGCAGCCCCGGTGCCAGGTGGGGCAGAGCGCCCCGCAGCCGGCCTGGGTGATCGGGCCCAGGCACGGGGTGCCGCTGGCGACCAGCACGCACACCGTGCCCCTGGCCTTGCACTCCCCGCACACGCTGTGGGTGGAGAGGTCCGGGCGGCGGCCGTGGAGCAGCGCGTCGATGACGGTGAGCAGCTGACCTCGGTCGATCGGGCAGCCCCGGAGCTCGAGGTCGACACGGACGTGGTTGGCGATCGGGGTCGACCGGGGAAGCACCTCGAGCCAGTCCGGGTCCGGGTAGACGGCCCCGGCCAGCTCGGCCAGCTCGGCGGTGTCGCGGAGTGCCTGGATGCCGCCGGCGGTGGCGCACGCGCCGATCGTCACCAGCGTGCGCGACGCCTTTCGCACCCGCTGGATGCGGGCCGCGTCGGCCGGCGTGGTGATGGAGCCCTCGACCAGCGACACGTCGTACGGGCCTTTCCCCACGGCGCTCGAGGCCTCCAGGAAGTGGGCGATCTCGACGGCCTCGGCCACCGCGAGCAGCTCGCGCTCGCAGTCGAGCAGGCTGAGCTGGCAGCCGTCGCACGACGAGAACTTCCACACCGCCAGGCGGGGCCGACGAGACGCCGCGGCTGCCATCACAGCTCCCAGACCGCGACCAGGCGGGCCACCCGGTCGTAGGGGAGGACCGCACCGTCCCGGCACACGAGCACCGGACCCAGCTGGCAGTGGCCGCACTGGGCGATGCCGCACTTCATGTTGCGCTCCAGCGAGACCCGGATGTGCGACGGATCCACACCACGGGCCTCGAGGGCCTGGGCGGTGAACCGCATCATCACCTCCGGGCCGCACACCATGGCCACGGCGACCGTCGGGTCGAAGGGCACGCGGGGGATGAGCTTCGTCACCACCCCCACGTCGCCGCGCCACCCCGGCCCCGCGTAGTCCACGGTAACCTCGACCGCCACGTCGAGGTGGGTCCGCCAGGCCCGCAGGTCGCGCTGGAACGGCAGGTCGTCGGGCGAGCGGGCGCCCACCAGCACCACGATCCGCCCGTAGGCGTCGCGCTCGCCGAGGGCCCGTTGGAGCACCGGGCGCAGGGGCGCCAGCCCGATGCCACCGGCCACCAGCACAAGGTCGTGGCCCCGGGCCGAGGCGACGCCCCAGTCGGTGCCGAACGGACCGCGAACACCGACCACCGTGCCCCGGCGCGCGTCGCAGAGCGCCGCCGTCACCGCTCCCACCGAGCGGATGGTGTGCGAGAGGGGCGCGCCGGTGCCCGGGTCGGCGCTCACCGAGATGGGCACCTCGCCCACACCGAAGGCCGTCACCATCGTGAACTGCCCCGGCTCGGGCGGGTCGATGGGCGCGTCGAGGGGCTCCAGCTCGATCGTGACGGTCTCCCTGGTCTCCCGGCGGCGCCCGGCGACGCGGTACCGGCGGGGCACCCACGGGTCGGTGCCGACGATCGTCGGGGCAGCGCTGCTAGCGGCTGGGGCCATCGCCGTAGACGTCGAGGAGCTGGAACCGCGTGGTCTGCAGGCGGTCGATCGCGATCTGGGCGAACCGCAGCATGAGATCCCGGCCCAGCACCGCGTCCTCGTCGCAGCGCAGCCGGATGCACCGGCCGTCGAAGGCGATGGCGCGCGTGGCCTCGATCGCCACCGCGTCGCTCGTCCAGCGGTACGGCGGGAACAGCCACGACCAGCCCACGACCTCCCCGGGGCCCAGGGTCGCCACCGTCATGGCCGCCCGGCCCGGCCGGGCGATGCGCACGGCGATGCGCCCCTCGCGGACGACGTGCCAGGTGTCGGCCTGCGACCCCTCCCGGAACACGACCTCGTCCTCGGCGAAGGCGACCTCCTCGGCGCACCCGGCCAGCTCGACCACGTGGTGGGGATCGAGGTCGTTGAAGGGGGCGTGGCGGGCGAGGAGCTCGGCGAGGATGGCGCTCGGCACGCTCATGACGCACCTCCGATCCCATCTGGCGGCCAGGCCCGGCCGGCGACGGCGCTGGCCTCCTCGACCAGGTCGATCCCGACCGGGCACCAGGTGATGCACCGGCCGCAGCCCACACACCCGAGCGATCCGAACTGGTCGGCCCAGGTCGACAGCTTGTGCAGCAGCCACTGGCGGTACCGTGCGGCGGTCGAGGCCCGCACCGTCCCCCCGTGGATGTACGAGAAGTCGGCGGTGAAGCAGGTGTCCCACCGCCGCCACCGCTCGGTGCCCGAGCCGTCCAGGTCGGCCACGTCCTCCACGGTGGAGCAGAAGCAGGTCGGGCACACCAGGGCGCAGCTGCCACAGGCGAGGCACCGGTCCGCCACCTGCTCCCACCGGGGGTGCTCGAGGTGGGCGGCCAGGGCGGCGGGCAGCCCCTCCGGGTCGAGGGCGCGACCCATCCGGCCGGCCGCGGCCGACACCCGGGCCGCGGCCGCCGCCTCGTCGTCGGGCCCGGCCGGCCGGCCGGCCACCTCGGCCAGCAGGTCGGCCCCCCGAGCGGTGTCGGGCCGGGCCACGAACCGGTGGCCGCCGTCGAGCACCTCGGTCAGGGTCAGGTCGGCGCCGGCCTCCGGCGCGACCGCCGGGCCGGTGCCGAGAGACGCGCAGAAGCAGGTGCCGCCGGGGTCGGTGCACTGCACGGCCACCACCCAGGAGGCCGCTCGCCGAGCCTGGTAGGCGAGGTTCGGGTGCGAGGGGTCGCCGAAGATCCGGTCGTGCACGGCCAGGGCCGCCAGGTCGCAGGCCCGCACCCCGAGCAGCGCCCGGCTCGGGGTGACCTCCACCGCCGACACCGCCGGCCCGAGCTCGGCCCCGGGCGCCCGCTCCGCGCGCCACAGGCGCTCGCGGGGCGGGTGCAGCACCCGCTTCCACGCATGGGGGCCCAGGGCGTGCCCGAACCGGGCCGCGTCCTGCCGGCGGCGGAGCCGGTACCGTCCGGGTGCCTGGTCGTCGGTCCACCCGGCGGGCAGGTCGTCGGCGGTCTCGATGCGATCGAGGACGACGGCCGCGTCGCGCACCACGGGCCCGATCACCTCGGTGCACCGGCGCTGGAGCGCCTCGACGAGGCGCGCGAGGCCGTCGAGGTCGACCACCATGCCCTGGCTGGCAGTGGGTGCGTCCACCGGCCGTCCTCGCAGGTGTCGGCGGGCGCCGACGCGTCTGGCGTACCGCGATCGGAGCGGAGGGGGGAAGGGCCGAAGGTCATCGGCCGGTGGCACTCCGGGTTCGTGGACTCTCGTCGTGACCGAGCCGGCGTCGTCGCCGACGGGCGGGGCCCCGAGACGCTCAGCCCTCGGCGGTCACGGTGACCGGGACGGGTGCATAGGCCTCGGCCAGCTCGGGGCCGAGGCCTACGGGCTCGGGGTCGATCCCGTACAGCGCCCGCAGCCATGCGGTGGTGGTGTGATCGATGATCGGGAAGGTGCTCTCCACGGGCGTGGGGTCGGCACAGCCGTCGTCGATGAGCTGCACGGTCCGCTCGGGGAACGTCAGGCCGATCTGCGTCGCGATGCCGGGCAGGCGACCGAGGTCGGGCCGGATCAGGCAGATGTCGGAGAACGCCTGGTGGCCTGCGCCACCGATCACGATCAGCTCCTTGGGCGCCGGCAGCCGCTCGTAGGCCTGCTCGACCCGGTCGAGGTCGGCGATGTCGTCATCGTCGCCGGCGATGAGCAGCGACGGCTTGTCGGGTGGGGGTGGCGCCGTGACGCTCGACGTGGTGCTCTCGCCGGGGGCCGGCGGGCGCGGCACGCCGACCGGCGAGGCCAGTGCCACGTAGCCGAGCACCCGGGGATCCTCGGCGAGGAGGAAGGCGCTGCCGCCGCCGGCCGAGTGGCCGACCACGGCGAGCAGCTCGGTGTCGACCAGGCCGTCGAGGGGCGAGCCGGGCGTCGTGGCCTGGCTCGACACCAGCTCGATGGCGTCGAGCAGATCGTCCTCGCCGGTTCCCTGCGACGGCGCACCGGAGAGCAGGACCGCAGGGCCCCGCGACGGGTGATCGGGTGAGGCGACCACCATCCCCCACGAGGCCAGGTGGGTGGTGAGCTCCGTCGACTGGGTGCGGACGCCGCCGAAGCCGTGGCTGAACAGCACCAGGGGGTACGGGCCCTCGGTGGCGGGGGGGAGGTCCGGGTAGGCGGCGGTCTCGTACACCGGCGCCAGGTCGTCGGTGACCAGTGCCGACAGCGTGTCGGGAAGGCCGTCGCGCAGATCCCACGACGCCGGCGTGCGGCCCGCCTCCGAGCCCGCCACCGCCGGGTACCAGACCTCGACCTCGCGGCCGTCGGCCAGGGGCAGGGTGATCACGCCCACCGGGTACGGGCCCGGCTCGGCGTAGGCCCGGGCGGCCGCCACGGGGTCGATCGTGGTCGACGTGGAGACCTCCGACCCGCCGGCTGTCGACGACCCGTCGTCGCCGTCGTCGCTCCCGCAGGCCACCAGCAGCACGAGGCCGACGAGCACGGGGGAGAGGGCGAGCACAGGTCGACGCAGCATGGACGATCGCTCCACGGTCAGGCTTCCGGGCCCGAGCGGCGCCGGTCGAGGGCTGCAACCCCGGGGCACGTCGACTGATTCCGGTCGCAGGGGTCGCAGGGGTCGCGGGAGGAGCGGCGGGGCCAGGGGGAGCGTTGGTCGAGGGCCCCGCAGGGTCGCGCTCCCCTCAACTCGACATAACGAGGATTCTGGGCGCACGTGGCCCGTCGTCGGGGGGTCGGCGGGCTCGTACCGAGACCGGGTCAGGCCGGCGGGGCCTCGTCGACGTCGATGCGGGTGGCGTACGGGTCGAAGGCCCGCACGGCTCCGGCGGCGCGGACGGCGGCCGCCTGCCGGTGGAAGGTCTCCATGCCCTCGGGCAGGCGCAGGACGACCTTGAGGTCGGTGCCGTGGCGGAACACCTGGACGTCGACGGAGCTGGGGTCGACGCCCGCCAGCTCGAGCACCTCCGGGAGGGCGGCCAGGGCAGCCTCGGCGTGAGCCGTCTGGTTGCCTCGGGCCGCCTGCTCGACGCCGGTGACCACGTCGTCGCCCACCACGGTCGCGAACGGTGCGAAGGGGCTGTCGTCGGTGTCGCCGGCGACCACCACCGGCAGGCGCCGCCGGATGGCGCACGACACGCCGTCTTCCATGGTCGACGGCGTGGTGGCGGCCTCGCTGCGCACGAGCAGCGTGACGTCGACGCCCTGCTCTGCCGGGCAGGCGTGCGGATCGCTCAGCGCCGCACACGGGAAGGCCGCCGAACCAGGCTCGTGGCAGCGGGCCACCTGGTGTCCGGCCTTCTCCAGCTGCTCGATGCTCTGATCGGCGACGCCGGCGTCGCTCTCCAGCACGAGGATCTTCACGGGCTTCCTCCCCCCGGGCGCGCGACGGCGCTCCGCAGTGGCGTCATGGTGCACGACTGGCCACGCGCGGCGAAGGGCACGGGGTCACCGCTCCATGGGACCAAGGTCCCGACCGGCGGTTCTGCGGACCAGCGGGCACGACTAGGGTGATCCCCCGTGCCGCGGAGGATCGACGTCGAACTCACCAGCGCGCGCGACGACGGGTCGTGGACCTGGCGGGCCGCCGGTGCGCGCGAGCCCCGAGGGGTGCTCGACGGCTCGCTCCTTCCCCGGGCGGCCAAGGTCGGCGACGTGCTGCGCGTCGAGGCCGACGTCGACGTCGACGGCATCAGCGTCCTCGCCGTGCTCCCCCCCAAGAGCGCGAAGGCCGACGAGGACCGCCTCGAGATCCTGGGCTCGGAGCAGGGCTTCCAGGGCATCACGACGTCGCTCGTCAGGCGACCTCGCCCGGATCGCCGCGACCGCGAGGGCGGCGAGCGCCGCCGCCCGGATCGCCCCCGCCGCACCGAGGGGCCGCCCCGTGAGGGCCGCAGCTCGGGCGGGCAGCGAGCCGAGGCGCCCGCCGACGGCGGCGCGGCCGGAAGCCGCCCGCCCCGCGAGCGGCCCACCCGTCCCCGGCCCGCCCGACCCGCGCGGCCGGCACCGGAGCCGAAGCCCAAGCCCAAGCGGCTGCGACCCGGCCGAGCCCACCGGGCCGCGGTGCTGGCGTCGCTGCCCGAGGAGCAGCGCCCCGTCGCCGAGCAGCTCCTTCGCGGCGGTATCCCGGCGGTCCGTCAGGCCCTCGAGACGCAGAACGTGGAGGCCCGTGCCGCCGGCCATCCCGAGGTGAACCCGGCGGGCGTGCTGGCGCTGGCCGAGGAGCTCCTCCCCCGCCTGCGCGCCGCGGAGTGGCGCGACCGTGCCGATGCGGCCCTCTCCGAGGTGGACGATCTCGATCTGCGCGACCTCCGCTCCGTCGTGGTGGCCGCCGACGACGCGGCAAAGGACGACGAGAGCCGCGAGCAGGCCGTCCGGCTGCGGGACGCGCTCGCCCATCGGGTCGAGCGCGAGCACGCCGAGTGGCTCGCCGAGATCGCCACCACCCTCGGGGACGGCCGCGTGGTCCGCGCCCTCCGCCTGAGCTCGCGGCCGCCGAAGGCCGGCGCGCCCTTCCCGGAGGCCTTGGCCGCCCGCCTCTCCTCCACCGCGTCGGCCGGGCTCACCGCCGACACGGCCACGGAGCGTTGGGTCGCCATGGTGGAGGCAGTCGCGCTCTCACCGGTGCGCCGGGCCGTGGTTGCCGAGAGCGTGCCGGTGGAGCCCGGCGCCGAGCTGCTGTCGTCGCTGCGGCGCCTGGCACCCCAGGTGCCCCAGCTCGCCGCCCAGTTCGGCATCGAGCCCGCGCCGAACGCTCGGCCGAGCCGTCCGCGGCCCCCTCGCCGGCCGTCTGCGCCCAAGCGGCCCGCGCCCGGCACCCGAGGCGACTCGGGTCGCGAGCCCCGCGCCAAGACGCCTCCGGTCACCCCGGCGCCGCCCGCCGCGGTGACGCCCGCCCCGGCACCCGAGCCGCCCGCCGCCGCCGAGCCGCCCGCCGCCGCCGAGCCGCCCGCCGCGGTGACGCCGGCTCCGGCACCCGAGCCGCCCGCCGCGGTGACGCCGGCTCCGGCACCCGAGCCGCCCGCCGCGGTGACGCCGGCTCCGGCACCCGAGCCGCCCGCCGCGGTGACGCCGGCTCCGGCACCCGAGCCGCCCGCCGCGGTGACGCCGGCTCCGGCACCCGAGCCGCCCGCCGCGGTGACGCCGGCTCCGGCACCCGAGCCGCCCGCCGCGGTGACGCCGGCTCCGGCACCCGAGCCGCCCGCCGCGGTGACGCCGGCTCCGGCACCCGAGCCGCCCGCCGCGGTGACGCCGGCTCCGGCACCCGAGCCGCCCGCCGCGGTGACGCCGGCCCCTGCACCCGAGCCGCCCGCCGCGGTCGAGCCTCCGGTCACCCCGGAGCCGCCCGCCGCGGTGACGCCGGCCCCTGCACCCGAGCCGCCCGCCGCGGTGACGCCGGCCCCTGCACCCGAGCCGCCCGCCGCGGTGACGCCGGCTCCTGCACCGGAGCCGCCCGCTGCGGTGACGCCGGCGCCGCCCGCCGCGGTCGAGCCTCCGGTCACCCCGGCGCCGCCCGCCGCGGTGACGCCCGCCCCGGCACCCGAGCCGCCCGCCGCCGCCGAGCCTCCGGTCACCCCGGAGCCGCCCGCCGCGGTGACGCCCGCCGCGGTCGAGCCTCCGGTCACCCCGGAGCCGCCCGCCGCGGTGACGCCCGCCCCGGCACCCGAGCCGCCCGCCGCCGCCGAGCCTCCGGTCACCCCCGAGCCGCCCGCCGCCGCCGAGCCGCCCGCCGCGGTCGACCACTAGGGAGTCAGCGGAGGAGGTCGAGGGCCTCGCGGGGGTCGGCCAGAACCAGGTCGCCCCCGAGACCGGTGGCCCGCCGGTTCCAGCCCGCCACCCAGAACGGGCAGCCGACGGCTGTCGCGCAGGCCCGATCGTGCTCGGTGTCCCCGACGAACACCACCTCGTCGGGCCCCAGGCCCAGCGCGTCGAGCACGGGTTCCAGCTGCTTCGGCCCGCCGAACGCGTCCGAGAAGAGCGCCACGTCCGGCGTCCAGCCCAGCCGGCGCAGCTCGGCCGAGCCCGAACGCGGGTGCTTGTTCGAGCAGATGGCCCAGCGCTGGAGCGCCGCGAGCAGCTCCTCGACACCCGGGTAGGCGTCGGCGGCGGTGTCGTCGTAGCGGTCGAGGTAGGCCTCCGGGTCGATGCCCAGCCGGGCGCACTCGTCGGCGAGCAGGGCACCGAAGCGAACGGCGTCGCGTGGCACGCCGAGCGCGACGAACGGGGCCACGAGGGCGTCGTCGGAGTCGAGCAGGGTGCCGTCGAGGTCGAACACCGGCACGCAACCGGCGCCCGGCGGACGGCTCACAGGTTGCGGGGCGTCACCGCCGAGCTGCGACTCGCCAGCCCCCGGTACCCACCCGTGGTGCGCTCCTCGTCCCACCGAGCGCAGCAGGAGCGGCAGCGGCACGCGTCCAGGCCGAGCGTGGCCAGGTAGAGCCGCTCGACCTCGTAGGTGCCGCAGAACGGGCAGCGCAGGTGCCCGGAGCCGTCGATCTCGTGCCTCCCAGCGCTCGGCGAGCCTGCAGGCTACCGAGCCGCGCCCCCGTGCCCGCGGGATGGGTGTGCGCCGGCTTGGGCGGGCCGCTCCCCTCTCGCTAGCCTGCGCCGCCATGGTCGACTACGAAGTCCGGGGCAAGGTTGCCCTCATCACCCTCAACCGGCCCGAGGCCCGCAACGCGGTCAACGGTCAGGTCGCCACCGAGATGGAGGCCGCCATCGACCGCCTCGAGGAGGATCCCGGCCTGTGGGTCGGGATCATCACGGCGGTCACGCAGGGCGATCGCCCCGTGTTCTGCGCAGGTGCCGACCTCAAGGCGCTGAACTCCGGGGAGGGCGCCTCCCTCAGCACTGCCAAGGGCGGCTTCGCAGGCTTCGCGTACCGTGAGCGCACCAAGCCGGTGATCGCCGCGATCGACGGGCTGGCCACCGCCGGGGGGTGCGAGATCACGCTGGCCTGCGACCTGGTGGTCGCCTCCACCCGGTCGGCGTTCGGCCTGGCCGAGGTCAAGCGCAACCTGGTCGCCGGGGCCGGCGGGCTGTTCCGCCTGCCCAGGGCGGTGGGTCAGCGGGTCGCCCTGGAGGCGATCCTCACCGGCGAGCCGATCCCCGCCGAACGGGCCTACGCCCTGGGGATGGTGAACCGCCTCACCGAGCCGGGCAAGGCCCTCGACGGGGCCCTGGCCCTCGCCGAGCAGATCTGCCAGTCGGCGCCCCTCGCGGTGTGGGAGAGCCGCAAGGTGGTGCTGGCCGCCGAGACCGGCGACGACGACACCCTGAAGGCGATGACCGACGCAGCCATGGGGGCCGTCCTGGGGTCGGAGGACCTGACCGAGGGCCTGCAGGCGTTCATCGAGAAGCGGCCGCCGCAGTGGAAGGGCCGCTGAGCGATCGGCGCACCACCAGATGATCTGCCGGTGCCGGCCAGTGGGCCGGCACCGTCGCGTCAGGTGAACGTGTCGATCACCCCGTGGTCGTGCAGGAACTCGGCCAACCCCTCCACCAGGGGCCACTCCGCGACCTCGTGGAGGGGCACCCAGGCCACCTCGGCGGCGTCGTCGCCGGCCACGGGCTCCTGGTGGTCGAGGACGGTGACGAGGAAGTCCAGGATCACGAAGTGGTGGTCGGCGGCGATCCGCTCCACCCACCCCAGCAGGGGGCCGCAGACGCCCTCGAGGCTCGTCTCCTCGAGGAGCTCCCGCACCACGGCCTCGGCCAGCGTCTCCCCCGCCTCGACCCTGCCCCCCGGCACCGACCACTCCCCCGCGGCCGGCCCCCGGCCACGCCGAACGAGCAGGAGGCGCTCGTCGTCGACGACCACCGCGCCGACGCACACGAGCGGCTGCGGTGCGTCGCCGCTCACGGTCCCGGCTCCTCGAGCCGGCGGTGCACGACGATCGCTCGGGCCGTGAACCCGAAGGTCTCGAAGAAGTTCTTCGTGTCCCGGTTGCCCGGGAGCGCCAGCCCGTCGATCCCCCGGCAGCCCCGGTCCCGGCACCAGGCGATCACCTCGTCGATCAGGGCCTCCCCCACCCCGACCTCCCGGGCGCCGGGCTCCACGAACAGGTCGTCGATCACCCCGAGCGTCGTGCCGTCCTGCAGCTGCTCGAGGCGGGTGACCGCATAGCCGACGACGGTGCCGTCGATCGTGCCCACCGCCGCCAGCTGGTCGGGGTCGGTGATGGCCGAGGCCAGCGAGCGCTCCACCGGCCTGGCGCGGGCCTCGCGGGCGGCCCAGACGGCGCCACCCCTGGTCGGCGCCAGCTCGGCCCGGCCGGCCTCGGCCAGGGCGGCCAGGCGATCCAGGTCGTCGGGCGTGGCCGGACGAGCCGCCTCCATCAGCTGGCGTGGAGCTGCACGATGCGGGCCAGGATGGTCTTGCGCCCGCGGTGTGCCTCCTCGTACCGCCGCACCGCGTCGAGCTCGGTCGTCGACAGCCCGGCCAGCCGGGGCACGACCTGTGACGCGGCCAGCGAGTCGTAGTCGGGTATGGCCAGCGAGCCGACGGCCACGGCGGCCCGTCCGTTCGGCCGGGACGCCGGCGGGCCGGGCGCGTCGTCGGGCGGGTGTGGCGCGAGAGGCGCCGTGGCCGCCGAGACCGGCGGCGCCGCCGTCACCGCGACCTCGCTCTCCCCGCGGAACCGGGCGAGCCGCTTGTCGATCTCGGCCCTGCCCATCTGCACGGCGAACTGGCCGACGACCTTGGCCATGCCGACCTGGCTCTCGAGCTGGCTGCGGCCCCGCTCCGTCAGGTGCGGGAGCAGCTCACGTGCCTCGAGGGCGAGCCCCAGGGGCGCGAAGACGAGCAGGTCGAGCGCCCGATCGGCAGGGTTGCGCGCGTCGGTCATGCACGGATCATGACCCACGCGGTCGCGGCCGGGCGAGTCCCCGTACGCCCGGGTTCGGCCGTCAGACGCAGTCGCGGCAGAGCATCCGGGTGGGGTCGGCGAGCTGGCTGGGGTGCTTGACGAGGAAGCAGGACTGGCAGACGAACTCCCCGGGGCGTCGCGGTTGGATGCGGTCGGCGCCCTCACCGCGATCGTCGACCTCGGCCTCCTCCTCGTCCTCCTCCTCCTCGTCGGGCGCGGTGACCAGGCGGTCTTTGAGGATGGTGTCCAGGTCGGCCTCGACGTCGTCCGGGTTGAGGATCTCGTCCTCTTCCTCGTCCTCCTCGGCCGCTTCCTCGGTCACTGGGGCGGCGACGACCACGTCTTCTTCGTCCTCGTCGGTGTCGAGGACGACGTCCTCCTCGAACTCGTCGGGCTCCTCGACAAGGTCCTCGAGGTCCTCCTCGTCGATCTCCGTGGCCGTGAGGTCCTCCTCGAACTCGGTCTCGTCGGTGAAGTCGTCGGCGCTCTCGTCAGCCATGTCGTCCTTGCCGGGTGAGCCGGTGGGGCGCGGGATCATACCCACGCCAGGAGGTCCCGTTGCCTCCGTGTGCCGGCAGTCACCGTGGGACGGGTGCTCAGCTGCGCTGACGGCGGGCCTCGGCTCGCCGCTCCGCCTCCAGCCGTTCGAGCTCGGGCTCGGAGTGGTCGACGAACGCCATCGCCGCGGCCAGCGCCCGGTGACCGGCCTGGTCGCCGATCAGCCGGTGCATCTCCTGGGCGATCCGACGGTAGGAGGGGTGGCCCTGCGGGGAGCTGCGCAGCTCGACGAGGTGCATCGCCTCCCGGGCGTTCAGCTGCATCGAGAAGCGCACGCGGTAGGCCAGCGCCACGGCGTACGACGCCTGATCGGGGAACCGCCCCGACAGATCGCCGTAGAGCGCCGCCGACCGGGCCATCGCCTCGTCGAAGCGCTCCGCCTGCCCGGCGGCGTCGACGGCGTCGGGCCGCACGTACCCGTGATGGGGCGTGAGGGGCTGCCACTCGATCGTGAGCATGCGATGACGTTGCAGGTCGCGGAAGGCGCCGTAGTCGGCCAGGACGTCGAAGCGGTACGCGACCCGCTCGAACGCCCGGCCGGGCTTGTGGCGCCGGTTCGTCCGGTCGCCCACGTAGGCCCGCAGCACGGCCAGCCGCTCGTCGGTGGTCATCGCCCGCACCCGGGCCTCGATCTGATGCTCGGGGACGCAGGTGAGGGGGTAGAGGGCGGCCGTCACGACCTTGATCTCGCCGTCGGGATCGAAGTCGACCAGCGCGACGCCAGGGGCCCGCTCCGGCTCGACCGAATCGAAGAGAGCATCGGCTAGCTTGCCCGTGCGCGCACGGGTGTCGGCCAGGTGGCGAGCCCAGGCCCCACCCCGGTCGTCGCGGTCGATGCGCTTCAGGAACGACGGGATCACCTTGCGGAGCTCGGTGAGCATGAGATCGGCGTAGTCGCGGGCCTCCGGCAGCGGGTGGGACCGCATCCGCAGCAGGAGGGCCTCGTAGGCCTGGCCGGAGCCGTAGATCCCGACGTTCGACAGCGAGGCCGCGGGCAGGATGCCCCTCAGCGCGTCGAAGGCCTTGGCCCGGATGGCCTGCCGGTACACGAAGTCGGAGTCGGCAGGCTCCTTGGGGTGGCGGTCCCGCAGCCAGTCGGCCAGGAGCGGCACCAGGTCTGCATAGGTGTCGAACAGACGGTCGAGGTCGCCGACGTAGCGCGTGCCGAGGGGCGAGGCGAGGATCTGCGGGTCGCGGAAGTACCGGTACCGACCGCCGAGCCGGGTGTCGTACGCGATGTAGCGGGTCGACTGCTCCAGGTACGACATCAGCCTGCCCCACTCGAGCACCTTCGTGAGCAGGTTGGACGCCTGCTCGCAGGCCAGGTGGACCCCACCCAGCTGGGCCACCGAGTCGTCGCCGTACTCGAGGAAGACCCGGTCGTAGAGCTCCTCGGCCCGTCGCAGGCCCACCGTGGCGTCGATGCTCACGTCACCGCTGATGTCGAGATCACCGACGAACTCGTCGAGGAAGAGGCGCCGCAGGCTCTTGGGCGACCGGGAGTACCGGGCGAAGAGCGCGCCCTTGACCACCTCGGGCAGGTTGACGAGCGCGAAGACGGGCCCGTCGAGGTTGGTGAAGTACCGCCGGAGGACGTCGCCTTCCTCGTCGCTGAACTCCTCGGCGACGTAGAGCGTCACGACGGCCAGCCTAGGGGCGGCGGCGGCGTGGCCCGGTGACCACGCACCGTGGCCCCTACCGGCCGGCGTCGGACGGGCCCGGCACCGGGGCCTCGAAGCCGGCGCGAACGGCGTCGAGCACGTCGGAGCGGTCCCAGACGTCGACGGCCGTGGCCGCGAGGAGGATCGCACCGTCGATCACCGCCCGGTCGCCCTCGGGTGACGCCGCCCAGCGCGCGAACTCCTCCGAGTGGATCGGCACACCGGCCGGGGCCACCTGGATCATGGGGTGGATCGACGGCACCACCTGGCTCACGTTGCCCATGTCGGTGCTGCCGACCACCTGCTGGGAGGGCGTGGGATCGACCGGGCTCCGCCCCACCAGCGCGCCGTTGGCCGCCCACAGCTGCTGCAGCGCCCGGTTGTCGCGCACCTCCGCGTACGTCTCGTTGACCTCCCGGCACACCAGGCGGCAGCCGGCCGCTTCGGCGCCGGCCTGGAGGCAGGCAACCACCCGCGGCTGGAGCTCGGCCAGCGAGGCGAGCGTCGGCGAGCGCACGTACCAGCTGGTCGAGGCGTGGGCGGGCACGATGTTGGGGCGCTCGCCGCCGGCAACGAAGACGCCGTGCACCCGCTCGTCGGGCCGGATGTGCTGCCGGAGCGCGGCCACGTTGACGTAGCCGAGGACGGCGGCGTCGAGCGCGTTCCGACCCAGGTGCGGGAACGCCGCGGCGTGCGCCGCCCGACCGTGGTAATCGGCCTCGAGCTGGGTGATCGCGACCGACGTCATGGCGGTGAGCTCGGCGTCGGCCGGGTGGACCATCATGGCCACGTCGACCCCGTCGAAGGCGCCGGCCCGCAGCAGCTGCACCTTGCCGCCGCCGCCCTCCTCGGCCGGCGTGCCCAGCACCAGCAGGCGGCCACCCAGCCGGTCGGCCAGCCCCGCCAGGGCCAGCGCCGCCCCCACCCCGGCCGCGCCGATGACGTTGTGACCGCACGCGTGACCCACGCCCGGCAGGGCGTCGTACTCGCACAGCACCGCGACCAGCGGCCCGCGAGTGCCTGCCCGAGCCGCGAACGCGGTCTCGAGCCCGTAGGCGTGGCGCTCGACCTCGAGCCCACCGCCGTCGAGCAGCGAGCACAGCAGGTCGTGCGCGGGTGCTCCTCGTACCCCAGCTCCGGGTGCTGGTGGATCTGGTGCGACACCCCGACGAGCGCCGTCGCCCGCGCGCCGACCGCTCGCACCACCTCGGCCTTCACGGCGTCGAGGCCGGCCATCAGCGGTGGGCCAGGACGATCTTGCCGAGCTGCTCCCCCGCCTCCAGCCGCGCCAGCGCGGCTGCGTACTCGGCCAGGGGCAGCACCTCGTCGACCACCACCGGGAGGCCCTGGGCCACCAGCTCGGTGACCTCGGCGAACTCCTCGTAGGAGCCCATCGACGATCCGATGATCTCGTGCTGTGAGAAGAAGAGGCGTGGGAGGTTCAGCTCCACCTTGGGGCCCGACGTGCCCCCGCACACCACCAGCCGCCCGCCCGGCGCCAGCGCCTTGACCGACTGGCGCCACGTGGCCGGGCCCACGCTCTCGACGACGACATCGGCTCGCACCGGCCAGTCGGCGCCGGAGTCGAAGGCGCCCTCGGCCCCGAGCTCGAGCGCCCGAGCACGCTTCGACTCGGCCCGCGAGGTGGCGAACACGCGGGCGCCCATGGCTCGGCCGAGCACGACGGCTGCGGCCGACACGCCGCTGCCCACCCCCACCACCAGCAGGGTCTCCCCGGCGCGGAGGCGGCCCCGCCGCAGCATGCGCCACGCCGTGAGGGTGGTGAGGGGGAAGGCCGCCGACTCCTCCCACGACCTGCCGGCCGGGCGCGGCAGCACGTTGGCGGCCGGCAGCACCACCAGCTCCCCGTGCCCGCCCCAGCGGTGCTCCCCCAGGATCTCGAAGTGCCGGCAGAGCGGCGACTCGCCCGACAGGCACGACCGGCACGCCCGGCACGAGACGGAGGGGTTCAGCACCACCTCGTCGCCGACGGCGACGCCCTCGACCCCGCTGCCGACCGTGTCCACGATGCCGGCCACGTCACAGCCGGGCACGTGGGGCAGCGGAGGCTTGGGCAGACCGCGCGTGACCCAGAGATCCATGTGGTTCAGGGCGCTGGCCACGACCCGCACCCGCACCTCGCCCGGGCCGGGCTCCGGATCGGCGATCGCCCCCCAGCGGTACGTGCCGGGGGACTCGTCGAGGATCCATGCCTCCATGCCTGCGACCGTAGCCGGGACGCCCGCTAGACGACCACGGTGAGGGCATCCGGCTCGACCCACACGGTCAGGCGCGAGGCCGGACCGATCTCGAGGCCGTCCAGGGCGACGCCCAGCGGGGGGTCGAGCGCGATCTCGAACCGGGCGGCCCGCTGCTCGCGGATCTCCGGGTGCGGCACGTGGGTCGCCGATCGCAGCCGGCGACGGGCGCGCAGCCGATCGCGCAGCGGCGGTGAGCCGTCGAGGAGGTCGAGGAGGCCGTCGGCGGGGTGGGCGCGCGGGGCCACGTCCCAGCGGCCGAGCCACTCCGCGTTCATCACGGCCACGATCCGCCCCCGCAGCCAGGAGCGCCGCGCCACCAGGTGCGCCACGAACCAGTGCGGCCGCTCGTCCACGAGGACTGCTCCCACGTCGACGGTGAGGCGGGTGCCCTCCGGCGAGAACAGGCGCTGCTCGTCCCCCCGGCCACCCAGCGTCCGGCAGAGGTCACCGCCGACGAGGCCCAGGGGCGGCAGGGGCCGGCCTTCGCGCCGGGCCCGCTCGACCACCAGTCGGGCATCGGCGTCCGACGCCACCACCACGCCACCGGGCGGCAGCGGGCCGTGCTCTCCCCAGTCACGCCCCCGTTGGATGGTCATGGTGGGCTCCCGGCCGCGGCCGCGGCCACCGCCACCGCCCCGCTGGCCGACACCACGCCGCGATCGAGGCGTGCCGCGGCCGTGCGGGCGGACGTGGCCGTGGCCGGATCGGGAGCGAGGTCGGCCAGCTGGCGCAGCAGGTCGATCAGCTGGCGGACGTTCCGCACGAAGTCGCCCCCCGACAGGTCCTCGTCCTCCAGCACGTCGTGCAGCCCCTCCCCCGCGGCCCAGCCGTGGGCCAGGGCGCAGAACGTGGGGTCCGGCGGGCGGGTGAGCGGGAGCCCGGCCTCCTCCTCCGCGGCCTGCAGCTCGGCGGCGAGCCCCTCCACCTCCGCCCACCGCCGTCGCACCTCGGGCGAGGGGAACCACGGCGGTGGCGGAGGCTCCGGGCTGCGGTGCTCGTAGGTGAAGCACGAGAGCAGGCCGGCCAGCCCGGCGGGGTCGAGGCCGTCGAAGAGCCCGTGCTCGAGGCACTCGGCCACGAGCAGGTCGCACTCGTGGTAGAGCCGCGCCAGGCGCTCCCCGGCCGGCGTGAGGGCCCAGCCCTCCAGGTAGCCCCAACCCTCGAGGATGCGCAGGACGCGGTCGAAGTGGCGGGCCAGCGACTCCGTCCGCGTGGTGATGCGGTCCCTCAGCTCGCCCACCTCCCGGGCGACCCGTTCGGCCTGGACGCCGGCTCGCACGTGGCGGTCGGCATCCGGGCATCGAGCCACCGGGTGGTCGACCGAGCCACGGCCCCGTGGCCGCCGTCGGTCCGGCACGGCACCCGGTTCGGGCACCGACCGGAGGGCCCGGAGCAGCCGGGCCGCCTCCCGCTGGAACGACGGACGGTGCGGCGCGTACGGGCGCGGCAGGTCGATCTGATCGAACCGGCGCGGGGGCTCGTCGAAGTCGGCGGCGGCGAGCGACACGAGCCGCTGATCGGCCGTGAGCGCACGGAGCCTCGTGGCCCCGCCCCGCCGGGACGCGACCGTCAGGACCACCGCCGGCCGGGCAGGACGCCGGCCCGGCAGCACCAGCACGTCCCCCGGGCGGATCTGCGCGAGGGCCCGCTCGATCAGCCCGCGGGGCGCCCGCTCGGCGGCCGGCCCGGCGGCCTGGCGGAGCAGGCGCCGGTACTCCTCCACGTCGCCGAGCTCGCAGGATGCCTCCTCGCGGAGCCGCACCAGGGTGGCGGCCCGCTGCTCGAGGCGGGCCTCGAGCCGCACGACCTCCCGGTCGGCCTGGTACTGGCCGAACGAGAGGTTCAACAGGTGGTGGGCCAGCTCGGGCGGATAGCGGCGGACGAGGTTGGCGGCCATGTTGTACGTGGGCCGGAACGCGGAGGTGAGGGCGTAGCTGCGGCTGGCGGCCAGGGCGGCCACCTGCCCGAACGGCACGAACGGCGACCACAGCACGACGGCGTACCCGACCTCGTCGATCCCGCGGCGACCGCCCCGCCCGGTGAGCTGGGTGTACTCCCCGGGCTTCAGGAGCTGGTGGCGCTCGCCGCCGAACTTGCTGAGCCGTTCGATCACCACCGCCCGTGCCGGCATGTTCACCCCGAGGGCGAGCGTCTCGGTGGCGAAGACCACCTTCACCAGGCCCTCGACGAAGCAGGCCTCGACGGCCTCCTTGAACGGCGGCACCATGCCGGCGTGGTGCGGGGCGAACCCCGCCTCCAGGGCGGCGAGCCAGCGCCCGTAGCCGAGCACCGCCAGATCGGCGTCGGACAGCCCGCCCAGCCGCTGCTCGACGATCGCCCGGATCCGGGCTCGCTCGGCGTCGGTGGTGAGCCGCAACCCGGAGTCGAGGCAGGTGCGTGCGGCCTCGTCGCACCCCACCCGGCTGAACACGAACGTGATGGCCGGCAGCATCTCCTCGTCGCGGAGGCGCTCGACCACCTCGACGCGCCGGGGCGTGAAGAGCCGACGCCGGGGCCGCCCGCGTGGCCCCGGTCGGCGCTCGCCCTCGGCCTCGAGGCGCTCCAGCTCGGGGTTCGGGCGGCCGTCCACCAGCGTGGGGAGCAGGAGCAGCCGCTCCGACGTCCGGTCGCCGACCGCGCACAGGTGCTGCAGCGGCACCGGACGGTCGTGGGCGACCACGACGGCGGTGGGCCCCCGGACGGTGCTGATCCACCCGGCCAGCTCGTCGGCGTTGGACACGGTCGCCGACAGGCAGACCAGGCGCACCTCGCGCGGGGCGTGGACGATGACCTCCTCCCAGACCGGACCGCGGTAGGCGTCCTGCAGGTAGTGGACCTCGTCCAGGATCACGACGTGGAGGCGCTCCAGTGCCGCCGAGCCCGTGTAGATCATGTTCCGGAGGACCTCGGTGGTCATCACGACCACCGGCGCGTCGCCGTTGATGCTGTTGTCGCCGGTGAGCAGCCCGACGCGCCCGGCCCCGTACCGACGGCCGAAGTCGGCGTACTTCTGGTTCGACAGGGCCTTGATCGGCGTCGTGTAGAACGCTCGGCCGCCCTCGGCCACGGCTCGGGCGACGGCGTACTCGGCCACCAGTGTCTTGCCCGACCCGGTGGGGGCGGCGACCAGCACCGACTCGCCGGCATCGATGGCGTCGAGGGCCCGGCGCTGGAAGGCGTCGAGGGCGAAGCCGTACCCGGCGAGGAACGTCGTGCGGTCGAACCCGCTCACTCGGTCGCCCGGCCGGCGGCCTCGGCCGCCTTGCGCTTGCGACGACGGACCAGACGGCCGATCAGGATCGAGATCTCGTAGAAGAGGTACATGGGGATCGAGAGGCCGAGCAGGCTGTAGGGATCGCCGCTCGGTGTGATCACGGCGACGATGACCACGATGGCGATGATCGCGTAGCGCCGCCAGCTGGCGAGCTGCTCGGGGGTCAGGACGCCGGCCAGCTCGAGGAACACGAGCAGCACGGGGAACAGGAACCCGACCCCGAACGAGACCACCATGAAGACCACGAGGTTCAGGTACCGGTCCGGCGTCAAGAGGGGCTGCAGGTCCCCCCCGATGCCGAGCAGGAAGTCGAGCGCCCGCGGCAGCGTCCAGAAGGCGAGGGCAGCTCCCAGGAGGAACAGCACGATCGACGACACGAGGAACGGGACGGCGTAGCGCTTCTCCTTCGGGTAGAGGCCGGGGGTGACGAAGCGCCAGACCTGCCACAGGACGACGGGGAGGGCGAGGATCAGGCCGCCGTAGCCGGCGATCTTCATCCGCACGGTGAGGCCGTCCATCGGACCGGTGATCACCAGCTGGCATTCGCCGGGCGCGCCGTGGGCGGCCTGGTAGTCGCAGAACGGGCCGGTGAGCAGCTCGAGGATGCGCGGGTAGAGCAGGAAGGCCACCAGCCCGCCGACGGCGATGGCCAGGATCGACCTGATCAGCCGGCTCCGGAGCTCGGCCAGGTGCTCGACGACCGTCATCCGCTCGCCGGCCGGTGCGGCCACGCCCCGGGGGTCGTCGGACCGGGTGCTCATCGCGGTGCCCGGGGGGTGGGGACGCTCACGCGGCCGAGGAGCCGGCCGACCGCCCCTCGTCCTCGGCCGACGTCACGTCGGCCGCCCCGGCCCCGGGCAGGTCGCCGGCCGGCGTCTCGTCGCTGTCCGCCGGTGCCTCGCCGTTCGTCGGGGAGCCGGGCGGGGATGGCGCGGTGGCGGCCTCGTCCGTCGGGATCGGATCGACCGGCGTGGGCGCCACCCGCATGGGCGTGGCCCGCGCCGGTGGCACCTCGACGTCGGAGAGGGCGTCGCGCACCTCGTCCTGGAAACCGCTGCTGATCCGGCGGATCTCGCGCATGAAGCCGCCCATCTTGCGGACCGCCTCCGGCAGCTTGTCCGGACCGAGCACGATCAGGGCCACGACCAGGATGATCAGGATCTCCGGCCCTGACACGTTGAACATCCCGCGATCCTACTGAGGGGCCCGTCGGGCCACGGCGGCGCGCAGGCCCTCGCCGCCCGACCGCAGCACCGCGCTGCGGGCCGCGAGGGGGTCGAGCCGCGCCAGTGCCGCCGTGGCCGAGGCTGCGCCCGCGGCCAGCCGGCGCACCCGGGCCGCCAGGATCACGGAGCCGGCGACCAGCGCCAGCGTGGGCAGCGCCCACAGGACCACCACCGCACCACGGTACCGCCGCCCGGGCCCGACGGCCGGGCGCGACGGAGCCGGGCATCGGAGGGCCGTCAGCGGCCGATCATCGCCTCCAGGCGGGCGAACCACCCCTCGTCGGCCAGCTCGGTGTGGAACTCGAGCAGGTCGTCGTGGCAGATCGGGGGCCCCACGCGGGTCTCGCTCAGCTCGGCCGGCAGGTGCCAGGTGGTCAGGTCGGCCCCGGCCGCGGCCAGCAGGTCGACGACGTGCGGGGCCGCGTCCTTCACCGTCAGGGCGCCACAGCCGGGGCAGCGGAAGACGTACGTGCCCTGTCCCGACTCCGCGCAGACCCGGACCAGCACGTCGGCGCTCGCGAACTCCACGTCGCCGCAGTGGTCGCAGGTCGCTCGAACGGTTGCCATCTCCTCCGCCTCCTGGGCTGCGGTGCACCAGCAACATCGGTCGCGAGCCGAGTGGCCTTGAGGCGGATGGGCCGATCGGCCCACCTGCGGGGTCGGGCTGACCGACCGGTCACGGCGAGCGAGGATGGAGGGGTGGAACAGCAGCGCCTCCCGAGCCTCCGACCCCCGATCGGCTTCGCCCACCGGGGGGCGCGGGCGCACGCCCCCGAGAACACGCTGGAGGGGTTCCGGCTCGCCCTCAGGCTCGGCGCGACCGGCCTGGAGAGCGACGTGTGGCTCACCGCCGACGGGGTGGCCGTCCTCGACCACGACGGCGTGGTCCGCACCGGGATGCGCCGCCGACCCATCGGCAGCGTGAACCGCTCGTCGCTGCCTCCCCACATCCCCGGCCTCGAAGATCTGTACGGTGCCTGCGGGACCGACTTCGAGCTGTCCCTCGACGTGAAGGATCCCGCAGCCGCCCCCGTCGTGGTGGCGGTGGCGATGGCCGCCGGCTCCGACGCACCCGGCCGACTCTGGCTGTGCCACCACGACTGGAACGTGGTGGCGAGCTGGCGATCGCTCGCCGAGGGGGTCCGGCTCGTCGACTCGACCCGGTTGAGCCGCATCAAGGAGGGGCCCGAGCGCCGGGCGGCCCGGCTCGCCGACCTCGGCGTCGACGCCGTGAACCTCCACCACACCGACTGGTCCGGTGGGCTCACGACCCTGTTCCACCGCTTCCAGCGCTACGCGCTGGCGTGGGACCTCCAGCACGAGCCCGTCCTGCGCTCGGTGCTGCGGATGGGCGTCGACGGCGTCTACAGCGACCACGTCGACCGGATGACAGAGGTCCTGGCCCGGCTGGGCTGACCGTGGGGCGCGGCTACAGCAGGCCCAGGTGGGTGGGCGGCCACACGCGCACGAAGGCGCGGCCGACGATGCGGTCCTCGGGGATGGCGCCGAAGAACCTGGAGTCGCGCGAGTCGTCGCGGTTGTCCCCCATCACGAACACGTGCCCCTCGGGCACGGTGACGGGCTCGTCGAGCCCTGCCGTGACGGTGCCCGGGGGCAGGTAGGGCTCCCCGAGCACCCTCCCGTCGATGATCACCTGGTTGTCACGGATCTCGATCGTCTCGCCCGGCAGGGCGATGACCCGCTTGATCAGGTCGCGGACCGATCGGTTCTGCTCGCCCTCGGGTCGCTCGAACACGATGATGTCGCCTCGGTGGACGTCGTGCAGGCGGTAGCTGAGCTTGTTCACCAGCACCCGGTCGCCCACCCGCAGCGTCGGCTCCATCGAAGCCGAGGGGATGAAGAAGGCCTGGAGCAGGAAGGTCTTGACCAGCAGGGCGACGGCCAGCGCCCCGACGATCACCGCCAGCCACTCGACGGCCGATCGCACCCGCTGGTGCCGGCGGTCGCGGTCGACCTCGCCGTCGCCGGCTTCGGCCTCGCCGGCTTCGCCCTCGGCGGGTTCGGCCTCGGCAGGTTCGGGCCCGGCGGTGCCCACTGGGCCGCCTCGGTCGGGTGGGGGCTCGGCCGGCTCGTCGTGCGGTGCCGGTGGCGCCAGGGTCGCCGCCAGCCCGGCGGCCTCGGCCGGACGGGCCGCGGACGGCACGGGGTCGGCGCCGAAGTCACCGAGGTAGCCGCGCGGGCGGGGCTCGCTGGGCGCACCCGGCGGTGACGAGGATCGGGACGGTTCGTCGGGTGCGCTCACTCGGGGTCAGGGTAGTGCAGGGCCCCCGTCGCACCGACGGCGCCCGCCGCCGCCGCACCGACGGCGCCCGCCGCCGCCGCACCCGCCGCCGCCGCCGCGGCGAAGAAGGCGGGGTCGTCGGAGGGGCCCCGGCCCATCGTCGTCACCCGCAGGTCGGCGGCCTCCAGCAGCGCGCCGACCGCCGGCACCTCCACCGTCACGCCACGGTGCCGGTCGAGCAGCCCGCCGCCCCGCAGGTCGTCGAGGATGGGCGCCTCCCAGTCACCGCTCGGTATCGGCAGGTCGACGGCGGCGTGGGCCAGGCGCAGCGCGGTGAGGCTGTGGTGGCTCACCCCACGGTGACGGTCGCGGGGGTCGGCCCCCGACACCCGGAGGCACGCGATGGCGCGACCCCCGAGGGCCGACGCGGTGTCGAGGATCGCCGCCACCTCGACGGCGCTGAAGCCGAGCCTCGATGCCGTGCCCACGACCCCAGGCCCCATCGCGACCACCACTGCATCCGCGCCCACGACGGCACGGGCGGCGGCGAGGGCCGACGCCAGCGACACCGCCTCGTGGTCGCCACCGAAGGCCTGGCCGGCGGTGATCGTCGCGTGGACGAGGCCGGCGCGGCGGCAGTCGGCCACCAGGTCGGAGAGGACCAGCGGCAGGGCGGCGGCGTCGGTCATCACGTACGCCAGCCGCCGGCCGGGAGCCAGCGACCCGAACACGGCTGCCACCACGGCGAGCTGGCTGTGCAGCCCGCAGGCCACCACCGGCAGGCCGTCGAGGTGCCCGGCCTCCCCGAGGAGCTGCGGGTGGTGCTCCTCCACGCTGCCGGTGTCGGTCTGGAGGCTGGTGTAGCGCAGCTTCATGATGTGGCCCGGCCCTCGCCGCTCCCACGCCTGCCGCGACAGGTTCCAGTGCACGACGTGCCAGCCGCCGGTGCCCAGGCCGAGTTCGACCGCGGTGGTGTTCATCACGACGCGGTCCCCCACCGCCACCGGACCGATCAGGTCGGTGAGCACATAGGCCCGCTCCGGCCCCCGCTCGGCCGTCACCTCGACCCGTTGCAGGCCGGGTCGCTCGGCGAGCATCGCCGTGACGGTCCCGGTGCGGAAGGAAGGCACCGCGTGCGACGCCTACAGGCTGGCGATCAGCTTCTCGACCCGCTCGTCGCGGGCCTTGAACGGGTCCTTGCAGAGCACCGTGCGCTGCGCCTGGTCGTTGAGCTTCAGGTGCACCCAGTCGACCGTGTAGTCGCGCTTGCGCTCCTTGGCCCGTCGGATGAACTCGCCCCGGAGCCGGGCGCGGGTGGTCTGCGGCGGGTGCTCGACGGCGTGGTCGATGTCGGCGTCGGTGCACACCCGGTCGACGAGCCCCTTGTGCTGCATCCGGTAGAACAGCCCGCGGTCCCGGTTCACGTCGTGGTACTGCAGGTCGACGAGCGCGACCCGTGGGCTCGACAGCGGCAGGTCGTGGCGGTCGCGGTAGGCCTCGATCAGCTGGTGCTTGATGACCCAGTCGACCTCCCGCGACAGGCTGAGCGGGTCCTTCTCGAGGGCCGTGAGGCAGTGCTCCCACATGCCCAGCGCCTGCTGCTCGAGCGGGCTCAGGCCGCGGGTCTCGGCATAGCGGATCGCGCGGCTGAGGTACTCGCCCTGGATGTCGAGGGCGCTGGCCTCACGACCGTTGGCCAGGCGCACCCGCCTGGTGCAGGTCGTGTCGTGGCTGACCTCACGGATGGCGCGGATCGGGTTCTCGAGGGTGAGGTCGCGCAGCACCACGGCCGGGTCCTCCAGCATGCGCAGCAGGATGCTGGTCGCCCCCACCTTCAGGAACGTGGCGTACTCGCTCATGTTGGAGTCGCCCACGATCACGTGGAGGCGGCGGTAGCGCTCGGCGTCGGCGTGGGGCTCGTCGCGGGTGTTGATGATCGGTCGACTGCGGGTCGTCGCCGACGACACGCCCTCCCAGATGTGCTCGGCCCGCTGGCTGATGCAGTAGATGGCCCCCCGGGCCGTCTGCAGCACCTTCCCCGCCCCGGCGTAGATCTGGCGGCTCACGAAGAACGGGATCAGCACCTCGGCGTAGTGGCTCAGGTCGTCCCGGCGGCTGGTGAGGTAGTTCTCGTGGCAGCCGTAGGAGTTGCCGGCGGAGTCGGTGTTGTTCTTGAACAGGTAGATGACGCCGCGGATCCCCTCCTCCCGCAGGCGGTGCTCGGCGCTGGCCAGGAGCTGCTCGAGGATCCGCTCACCCGCCTTGTCGTGCACGACCAGGTCGTAGATCGAGTCGCACTCCGGGGTGGCGTACTCGGGGTGCGAACCGACGTCGAGGTACAGGCGGGCGCCGTTGGCCAGGAAGACGTTGCTGCTCCGGCCCCAGGAGACCACCCGGCGGAACAGGTAGCGGGCGACCTCGTCCGGGCTCAGGCGCCGCTGCCCCCGGAGCGTGCACGTGACCCCGTACTCGTTCTCGAGGCCGAAGATGCGCCGCTCCATGGGGGGAGCGTACCGACACCCGGCGGTGGTGGAGCGCACCGGGGGGACGCCGGCACCGCTCCCCAGCCGGCCCGCCGGCCGTCGGACGGTAGCCTGCGGCTGATGCTCGAATCCCGGATGGTGCCCGTGGTGCGGGCGCCCGACGCCTTCTCGGCCAAGGTGGCGGCGGCGCGGCTCGGCGCCGAGGGCATCGTGTGGCAGCTCCGCGGCGCGGTCGACGGCCCCTACCCCGTGGGGGCGGTCGACGTCCTGGTGGGTGAGCACGACGCCGAGCTGGCGCGGGCCCTGCTCGGCCCGGTGGAGCCGGACGAGGGCGTGCTGGCCGAGCCGCGCCGCGGGCGGCCCCTGCTAGTCGCGGTTGCCGCCGTCGCCCTCGTCGCCGCCCTGGCCGGCTGCTTCGCCCGCCTCGTCACCCTGCTCTGACCCGCCTCCGAGCAGCTCGACGAGCTCGGCACCCTCGATCCGGCGGAACGCTCGCCGGCCGTCGTGGCGGGCCAGGATCGCGACCTCGAGCTCGCCCGGGCCCAGGGTGCGGTCCGACCCGGCCAGGGCCGCGGCCGCGGCCCGCAGCGCCTGGGCCAGGGTCAGGCCCGGGTGCCAGCCGTCGGCGAGCCGCTGGCCGATGATCTCCGCCTCGCCGCCGAGCGCCGCGAACCCGTCCTCGTCGCCGACGGTGCCGTCGTAGAGGATGTGGAAGAGCTGGTCGTCCGCCGGCTCGCCGCCGACCTCGACGACGAGGATCTCGACCTCCAGGGGCTTCATCTCGTGGGTGAAGATCTGCCCGAGGATCTGGGCGTACTGGTTCGCCAGCGTGCGGGCGTCGACGTCGTCGCGGCTGTACGCGTAGCCCTTGAGGTCGGCGGCCCGCACGCCCGCGACGCGCAGCTGGTCGAACTCGTTGTAGCGGCCGACGCCCGCGAAGGCGATCCGGTCGTAGATCTCGCTGACCTTCCGCAGCGTGCTGCTGGTGTTCTCGGCGACGATCACGATGCCCTCGTCGTAGGAGGCCGCGGCGAGGGCCCGCCCCCGGGCGATGCCCTTGCGGGCGAAGTCGGCCCGGTCCTTCATCACCTGCTCGGGCGCGACGTAGAAGGGCATGGTCATGGCTCGATGCCTCCCGTGGGCTCGGTGCCCCGGAGCCGCTCGACGAGCGCTCGGAACCGCTCGGCCGTCTCGTCGTCGTCGACGCGCTCGAAGCCCGTGTCGGTGATCGTGGCCAGGATGGGGTAGATGCCCCGCACCGGGTCGGGACCGCCGGTGGCGGAGTCCTCGTCGGCCGCCTCGAAGAGGGCCCGCACGCACGCGTCGATGGCCTCCTCGCGGCTCAGGTCCTCTCGGTACTGCAGCTTCAGCACCGTGCCGGCGTGCAGGCTCCCCGAGCCGGTGGCCGTGAAGTCGCGGTCTTCGTAGCGGCCCCCGGTCACGTCGTACTGGAAGATGCGGCCGGTCTGGCGCCGCTGGTCCCATCCGCCGAAGATGGGTATCACGACCAGGCCCTGCAGGGCCGCCGGCAGGTTGCTGCGCACCATCTGGGCCAGCTGGTTGGCCTTGCCCTCCAGGCTCAGCAGCTGCCCCTCGACCTTCTCGTAGTGCTCGAGCTGCAGCTGGAACAGCTTCACCATCTCGAGGGCCGGGCCGGCGGCACCCGCGATGGCCACCCCCGAGTGGCGGTCGGCGGGGAACACCTTCTCCATGGTGCGATGGCTGATGAGGTTGCCCGACGTGGCCCGCCGGTCGCCTGCCATCACCACACCGTGTGCGTACCGGACGGCGACGCACGTGGTGCCGTGGGTGATCGGGAGCTGGCCCGTGCCGGCCGCCAACGGCGGGAAGGGATCGAGCCCCTGGCGCCGGGCCAGGGCGGCGAAGCTGGGACCGGGGTCGTCAGCGGGGTGGAAGAGGGGCATGGGCATCGGGCGCCGAGGCTAGCGCCCGGGGCAGCCGATTCCCGCCCGCTCCCCGAGCGGCGCTCGGCGCGTACGCTGCCCCGGCCGACACCGGGAGGAGCCGTGCACTACGTCCGCATCTGGGCCGACGAAGCCGGGGAGAGCCACCTCGACGACGTCGAGCTGCCCGTGACCGTGCACGACGCCGAGGTGGGGGTGCCCGTGCTGGTCGAGTCGGCCCCGCTCACCGTCGACCGGCTCACGTTCGCCCAAGTGCGGGCCAGCGACCAGCGCCCGGACTGGCACACGGCCCCGCGTCGCCAGCTGGTCGTGTTCCTCACCGGGGTGGTGACCCTCGAGGTGAGCGACGGCACCGTGCGGACGTTGGCCCCCGGGAGCACCGTCCTGGCGGAGGACACCTGGGGTCGGGGGCACGTGACCACCCACGCCCCCGGCGACCAGCGGGTGCTGGTGATCCACCTCGACCCGGGCTGATCCTCCTCGGCCGGCCGAGCCCTACTGGCCGCCCTTCTGGACGTAGGACTTCACGAACTCCTCGGCGTTGTCCTCGAGGACCTCGTCGATCTCGTCGAGGAGGTCGTCCAGCTCGGCCTTGATCTTCTCGCCCTGCTTCGACGGCGCGACCTCGTCCTCGACGACCTCGTCCTGTCGGGCAGGGGCGGTCCTGCGCTTCTGCTCTCGCTCGCTCATGTGGTCGCTCTCCGTCTCGCCCTACGAGGCCAGGCGGTCGAGGAGCTCGGCCGCCGTGTCGCACTCGGCGATCAAGGTACCAACGTGGGCGGCCGTTCCACGGAGCGGTTCCATCATCGGCACCCGGCGCAGGGGCTCGGCGCCGACGTCGAACACGAGAGAGTCCCAGTTGGCGGCCACGATGTCGGCCCCCCACTTCTGGAGGCACGCGCCCCGGAAGTAGGCACGGGTCTCCCGGGGAGGCTCGGTCATGGCCGCCTCCGCCGCCTCCTCGGCGACCAGGCGCTGCATGGGCAGGCGCGCGAACAGCGACCTGGTGGGCCGCAGGTCGTGGTACTGCAGGTCCATGGCGGCCAGCCGGGCGTCGCCCCACGCCAAGCCGTGACGATCGGCGTAGGCGCGCAGCAGCTGGTACTTCGCCACCCAGTCGAGCTGATCGGCCAGCTGCATCGGGTCGGCTTCCAGCGCGGCCAGCACGGCCTCCCAGCGGCGCAGCACGTCGGCCCCCACCTCGGCGCCCACGCTCTCGAGCCCTCGATCCCTGGCGTACTTGGAGGCGTGCTCGAGCAGCTGCCACTGCAGGTCGATGGCGGTCAGGTGCCGGCCGTCGGCCAGCTCGAGGGGCCTGGCCAGGGTGAGGTCGTACGACACCCGGCGGATGGCCTGGACGGGCCGGGCCAGGGCCAGGTCGCCGGGCAGGACGTCGTCCTCGATCATCGACAGCACCAGCGCGGTGGTGCCGACCTTCAGGAGCGTCGCGACCTCGGAGAGGTTGGCGTCGCCCACGATCACGTGCAGGCGCCGGTACTTCTGGGCGTCGCAGTGCGGCTCGTCGCGCGTGTTCACGATGGGCCGCTTGAGGGTGGTCTCCAGGCCGACCTCCTCCTCGAAGAAGTCGGCCCGCTGGGAGAGCTGGAAGGGCACGTCGGCCGACGACAGGCCGGGGGCCTCGCAGCCGACCTTCCCGGCGCCGCACACGAGCTGACGGGTGACGAAGTGGGGCGTGATCTGCTGCACGATCCGGGCGAACGGCACGGCCCGGTCCATCAGGTAGTTCTCGTGGCACCCGTACGAGTTGCCCTTGCCGTCGCTGTTGTTCTTGTAGACGACGAGCTCGGCGCCGGCGGGCAGCACGGCCCGGGCGGCCTCCATGGAGCGCTGCAGGATCCGCTCGGCGGCCCGGTCGTAGAGCACCGCCTGCAGGGCGTCGATGCACTCCGGTGTGCTGAGCTCGGGGTGGGCGTGGTCGACGTAGTAGCGGGCGCCGTTGGTGAGGACGGCGTTGACGAGGTGCGTCTCCACCTCCGGGGCGTACACCTCGTCGACGGGGTTGTAGCCACGGGCGTCGCGGCCCGGCGACTCGTCCTCGAAGTCCCAGCCCACCCTGCGGTTGCGCTCGGCGACGTAGCTGTTGATCAGCACCGAGGACGCGGCCACCGGGTTCGACTCGCCGGCGCCGCGCACGACGATGCCGTACTCGGTCTCGATCCCGCAGACCTTCGTGATGGCCACGCCGGCGCTCAGAGGTACTGCCCGGTGGCCACCCGCTCGATGGACCGGCCGCCGGTGGCCTCCTGCTCGGTGGCGATGAGCGTGCGGACGTAGACGATGCGCTCGCCCTTCTTGCCGGAGATCTTGGCCCAGTCGTCCGGGTTGGTGGTGTTGGGGAGGTCTTCGTGCTCCTTGAACTCCTGGTGGATGGACGCCAGGAGGTCGTCGGTGCCGATGCCCTTGGGGCCACCGGCGAGCACCCGCTTGATCGCCAGCTTCTTGGCCCGCCGGACGATGTTCTCGATCATGGCGCCCGAGGAGAAGTCCTTGAAGTACATGACCTCCTTGTCGCCGTTCTGGTACGTGACCTCGAGGAACCGGTTCCGGTCGTCGGTCGTGTACATCTCGGCGACCGTCCGCTCGATCATGACGTCGATCGCCCGCTGGCGGTCACCGCCGCCGAGCGAGGTCACTTCCGACGCGGCGAGGGGCAGGTCGGTCGTGAGGTAGCGGCCGAAGATCTGGGTGGCCGCGCCCTCGTCGGGACGCTCGATCTTGATCTTCACGTCGAGCCGCCCCGGCCGCAGGATGGCGGGGTCGATCAGGTCCTCACGGTTCGAGGCGCCGATCACGATCACGTTGCGGAGCGTCTCGACCCCGTCGATCTCGGCGAGCAGCTGCGGGACGATCGTGCTCTCCATGTCGGACGAGATGCCCGTGCCGCGGGTGCGGAACATCGAGTCCATCTCGTCGAAGAAGACGATGACCGGCCAGCCCTCCTCGCTCTTCTCGCGGGCCCGCTGGAACACCAGGCGGATCTGGCGCTCGGTCTCGCCCACGTACTTGTTGAGCAGCTCCGGGCCCTTGATGTTCAAGAAGTAGCTCCGGGCCTGCTCGTCGCCGGTGGCCTCGGCCACCTTCCTGGCCAGGGAGTTGGCGACGGCCTTGGCGATCAGGGTCTTGCCGCACCCGGGCGGCCCGTACAGCAGGATCCCCTTGGGCGCGGGGAGCCGGTGCTCCGCGAACAGGTCCGGATGCAGGAACGGCAGCTCGACCGCGTCGGCGATCTGCTCGATCTGCCCGTCGAGGCCGCCCACGTCGGCGTAGGTGACGTCGGGCACCTCCTCGAGCACCAGCTCCTCGACCTCCGGGCGGGGCAGGCGCTCCAGCAGGAGGCCGGAGCGGGCGTCCATGAGGAGCGTGTCGCCGGAGCGGAGCTTCTGGTCGCGCAGGCTCTCGGCCAGCTCCACCACCCGCTCCTCGTCGGCCCGGCCGACGACCATGGCCCGGTCGCCGCCGTCCAGGACCTCCTTGAGGGTCACGACCTCACCCGCGCGCTCGGGGCCCCGGGCCAGCACGACGTTGAGCGAGTCGTTGAGCACGACCTCCTGGCCCCGGACCAGCGCCTCGTCGTCGAGGTCGGGGTGCGTCGACACCCTCATCTTGCGCCCACCGGACAGGACGTCGGCGGTGCCGTCGTCGTTGCGGCCGAGGAACGTGCCGTACGCCGACGGGGGCTGGGTGAGCTTGTCGACCTCCTCGCGGAGGGTGGCGATGTGATCGCGCGCCTCGCGGAGCGTGTACGAGAGCTTCTCGTTCTGCGACACGGCCTGGGCCAGCTGGCCCTTGGTCTCCAGGAGCCGCTCTTCGAGGGTGCGGACGCGCTTGGGGGCCTCCTGCAGCTTGCGCCGCAGCGAGATGACCTCCTCCTCGAGGGCCTTGGCGTGCTCGCGGAGTTCCTCGATCTCGCCCTCGTAGGCCGCAAGCCGGCGTTCGAACTCGGGCTCGTTGACGGCAACCACCTCCTCCGCCCCCTCTCCGGCGGACGATACACCGCACCCCTCGGGATCCCGTGCACCCGGGTGGTTTCTTTTCCCGGCCGAGACCGTGTAAATTGCGACCTGCGGGGCGCCGTCTCGGGAGCCCCGGGACCGCACCGTCAACGAAGGAAGGCGACGCCACCGATGAAGGTCTGGATCGATCAGGATCTCTGCACGGGCGACGGCCTCTGCGAGGAGATCGCCCCCGACGTGTTCACGCTCCTCGACGACGGCCTCGCCTACGTCAAGGAGGGTGGCAAGGTGTTCAGCGACCCGGGCGGCGCCGAGGGCCTGGCCGCCATCCCCGACGGCCAGCTGGACGCGGTGATCGAGGCCGCCGAGGAGTGCCCGGGCGAGTGCATCTTCATCGAGGCCGGCTGAGTCGTCCGCCCACCCGCTGATCAGAGGGGCCCGGCCGGGCCCCTCTGGCGCGTCCGGGGCCGGTGCCTCGCCGGGCGATCCTCCAGGTCAGGCCAGGCACGGGCCGGTGTCGACCGGCCCGTCGAGGGGGCCGTCGAGCACGGCCTGCAGCTCGGACACGGTGAGGGCGTAGGCGACGTCGGAGCGGTCAGGGGCGATGGCGAACGCCATCCCCACCACCTGGCCGCTGGGGTCGATCAGCGGGGCCCCCGAATCGCCCGGCCGGAGGGCGGCGGCCAGGAAGTACACGTCGCGTGTCGTCGTCCGGCGGTCGTAGAGGTCCTTGCCCACCGCCCGCAGCTGGCGGGCGATCTCGTAGGGGGCCAGGCGCAGGTCGCCGCCACCCGGGTGCCCGAACACGGCCCCACGGTCGCCGATCTGGGCGTCGGCCAGCCCGAGCGGCTGCTCGTCGAGCCCCGGCACCGACAGCACGGCGACGTCACGCTCGGGGTCGAAGGCGACGACGGTGCCCGCCACCCGGCGACCGTCGAGCGTGAGCACCGTCGTGTCGTCCTCGCCCGCCACGACGTGCGCGTTGGTCATCACCAGGTCGGAGCCCACCGCGAAGCCGCTCCCCTGCTGCACCCGCCGGCAGGCATCGCCCTCCACCTTCACCGTCGACTCGGCGACCCTGCCGGCCAGCTCGACCCCCAGGCCGCTGCTCGCCGGGGGCGGGCCGAGGTCGGGTGCGGCCTGGAGCCCGCTGAGCACCTGGGGGAACTGGTCCGCGCCCACCAGCCGCCGGAGGGCCTGGAGCGTGTCGGGCGGCTCGGGCAGGGCGTCGTGGAGCGCACGGGCGATCACCGACGTGCGGGCCTGCCGGGCCGGCCACTCCGGCACGGCCGCCATCGCCGGGAGCAGGAGCCACACGGCGAGGAGCACGCCGACCACTGCGGCCGCTCCCCCGGCGACCCGATCGGTGTGCCGGGCCCCCGGGCCCGGCAGCTCCTGCTGGATCCGCGAGCCGACCAGCAACCCGAGCGCCTGGCCCACCAGCCCGCTGCCCACCAGGACGCCGGCGGCCACGAAGAAGAGCTCGGCCTGGCCGGCGTCGGGCATGGCCCGCAGCAGGGGTGGCAGGAGACGGGCGCCGAGCAGCAGGCCGAGCCCCAGGCCCACCCACGAGGTGATGCGGGTGAGGAAGCCGAGCCGGTAGCCACCGATGCCGGCGGACACCACCACGAGCAGGATCACCACGTCGAGGACGTTCATGGCCGTGGTCGAACCTGCCCGCTCACAGGTCGCCGCCGAGGAGGCGCGCCCGGGTGAGGAAGCCGGTGTGGGCGACCATCCGGTGGTCGGGCCGGACGGACTGGCCCTCGATGTGCCACGACCGCTGCAGCACCTCGATCGTCTCGGCCTCGGCGAAGGGGCTGCGCGCCAGCGCCTCACGCAGCGAGGCGGCCTGGCCGATCGTCGGGGTGTAGGCCACCAGCAGCCCGCCGGCGTGCAGCGCCTCGGCGGCCGGCCCGACCACCTGCCACGGCTCGGGGAGGTCGAGCACGACCCGGTCCAGGCCGGCTTCCGCGATGCCCTGGTAGCAGTCGCGGATCTCGACCCGGTACCGGGCCAGGGCACCCTCGCCCAGGAACGCGACCACGTTGTCGCGGGCTCGCGCCGCGAAGTCGTCCCGCACCTCGTAGCCGACCACCTCGGCGCCGGCGCGCAGCAGCGTCATCGACAGGGCCCCCGAGCCCACGCCCGACTCGAGGATCCGCGCCCCGGGGAACACATCGGCCAGGATCAGCAGCGGGCCCAGGTCCTTCGGGTAGATCACCTGCGCCCCCCGGGGCATCTTCAGCACGAAGTCGGCGAGGGTCGGGCGGAACGCGGTGAAGCGCGCGCCCCGGGTCGACCGCACCACCGTGCCCTCGACCTGGCCCAGCAGCTCGTCGTGGGCCACGACCCCTGCGTGCGAGTGGAACGCACCTTCGGGCTCGAGGGTGACGAGGTAGCGCCGGTGCTTGGCGTCGACCAGGAGCACCCGCTCACCCGGCCGGAACAGGCGGCTCACCGCCGGTGCCTCGCGAGGCCGGCGCTGCGGGCCCGGGCCCGAGGCCCACGGCCGCGCCTCACGGGGCCGGCTCGCCCGGCGGCCCGAGGCGGACGGCCCGGCCGGTCGGCGGGTGCCCGCCCGCGCGCTCGACGAGGCGGCAGAAGGCGCACACCTCGCCCGACGTGGGCGCCCCGCAGACCAGGCAGGCCCCGAGCTCGTCCCGCTCGGCCAGGGTGTCGGCGGTGAAGCGGCCTGAGGCCCGGGCCAGGAAGCCGAAGTAGAAGTCGTGCTTGCTGCCCGGCGACTGGCACTCGACCGCGTTCAGCGCCTCCTTGTAGCCGAGGTGGCGGTTCCCGTCGGCCATCGGGCACTCGTCGACGATGTAGTCGATGCCGCGCAGGATGCAGTAGGCGGCCGTCTCCCGTTCGGACAAGCGCACCAGCGGCTTCACCTTGCGGGGGAACCCCGGCCGGGCCGGGAGCACGGGCAGCTGGCGGCCCAGGTACTCGGTGTTCCACCGGAGCACGTTGCCGAACAGCACGGCCGCCTCGTCGTCGAGGTTGTGCCCGGTCGCGACCGCGTCGTAGCCGCCGTCGAGGGCCGCCTCGTCGAACAGGTGGCGCTTGGAGAGCCCGCAGGCCGAGCAGGGTGCACGGCGGGCGGCGCGGGCGCCGCCGGGGATGTCGTAGCCGTACGCCGCGGGGAGGTCGACCTCGAGCAGGCGCGCACCCCGGTCGGCCGCGAAGGCTCGGGCGTGGCGGCCCGACGCCGCGCTGTAGTCACCGATCCCGAGCCCGAGGTAGAGGCCATCGGCCTCGTACCCGAGCTCGAGGAGGAGGTCCCAGAGGGCCAGCGAGTCCTTGCCGCCCGACACCGCCACCAGCACCCGCTCGCCGGTGGCGATCATGTCGAACTGCTCGATGGCCCGCGCCACCTGGTCCCGGCAGAGGCGCAGGAAGTGGTCGACGCAGAAGTTGGCGTTGTGCCGGCGGACGTCGATCACCGCGGGCTCCCGGCACACCCGGCACTTCACCCGGCGCCCCCCGAGATCACCGGCCGGATCTCCACCACGTCGCCGTCGTCGAGGAGGGTGTCGCCGGGGACGAGCGTGTCGTTGCGGATCACGAGCACCGACTCCCGGTTGCACTCGAGCCGCTCCAGCAGCGCGTGAACACGCATCGGCCCCTCCACCTCGACCTCGCGTCGCGGGTTCCGGAGCACGACCTTCATCCCCACATGATGCCGCGGGACCCGCCGCCGGCGGCAGCAGCCGCGTGCCGGTCAGCGGCGCCGGCGGCTCTTGGCCGGTGGGGGCAGCTGGGTGATCAGCAGCTTCTCGCCGGGAGCCAGCTCCTGGGAGAACACGACGGTGCCCACCTTGGCCCGGGCCCGTGCGCCGAGGTAGAGGGTGAGGCCGAAGGCGAGCAGCGGTGACCGGGCGCCCACCCAGCCGGTGAAGCGGCGGCGGAGGTCGCGCCGGAACCAGTAGAGCGACTGGCCCCGGCTGAGCAGGCGCGACCTCGGCACCTCAGACCCTCCGGATCTCGACGATCGCCCGTGAGCGGCGACCCTTGCGCCGCCCGAAGAGGTACGCGCCCACGACCACCGCGACGACGACGACGATGCCGGCGATGATGACGCCGTTCTTCGTCTCCTCCTCGATGTCGGTGACCTCGCCGCGCACCGCCCGGAGCTTGGCCTCGATGTCGTCGCGGGTGATCCGGGTCGTCGTGTCGCTCACAGACCACTCCCCTTGCGGTTCACGCGCGACAGGGCGACGGCGATCACGATCCCGGCCAGCGCGAGCACGATGAAGTACGGGGCCCACGACCAGTTGCCGTCGAAGACGTCGCCGGTCTCGGTCTGGAGCACCCGGAGCAGCGAGACCAGCAGGAGGATCGCTCCCAGGCCGAGGCAGAGCGAGCCGGCCACCCCGTAGCCCAGGTAGCGCCCGGCGCCCTTGAGCGGGTCGATCAGCTCCTGGCGCGCGTAGGCCTTCAGGAGATCGAACAGCTCCTGGAGGTGCTCCTGGAGCGACGATGCAGTTGAGGGAAGGGCCACGGCTCGCTCCTCGGGGGTGCCTCTTCCTAGCCCCGCCACCCCTGGGGTGCAAGCAACCGGGCCGGCTACGCCTCCGGGCCGCCCGACGCGTCGGCCAGGCGGATGCGCAGCACCTCCTCGGCGTCGACCAGCAGCGCACCGAGCTGCCGGCAGCGATCCTCGGGGGATCCGGCCGCCAGCAGCGCCTGGTGGTCGGCCGGACCGATCGGCGCCAGCGCGGCCGCCTGGTAGCCGCCCAGCACCGGGTCGTCGGCCAGCTCGACGGTGGCCGGGGCGGTCGCCTCGCCCATCTCGGCGGCGTGCGCCAGCACCCGGCGCAGCAGCGCGACCGCCCGGACGTGGTCGTCGTGCAGCCCGGGCCCCGGCTCGGGATCGGGCCAGTCGACGACCTCGGCCCGTGGGTAGGGGGCGTCGTCCAGCCAGCGCTGCACGCGGATCCGGCGGGTCCCCACGGTGCCGAGGACCCACCGGCCGTCGTCGAGCTCGGCGGCCTCCAGGATGCGGGCCACGGTGCCGACCCCGAACCGCACGTCGCCGCCTCCCACCTCGCTCCCCCGCTCGATGAGCACCACCCCGAACTCCCGGTCGCCGTCGAGGCAGTCGCGCACCAGCCGCCGGTAGCGGGGCTCGAAGACGTGCAGCGGCAGGAACAGCGTCGGGAACAGCACCGAGCCGAGCGGGAACATCGCCAGGACGGTCACCGCCGCAGGGTACGGCGCTCCCGGGCCGTCCGCCCGTTCGGGCGCACCGCCGCGCAGGCGCGTCAGGCGCCGGGCGCCCCCGCCGGGAGAGGGCCGAGCTGCTCGACCGAGGGGGCGTCGGGGTAGCGGGCGAGGATGTCGACGAGGGCGTCCTGCAGGGCGAACCCCTGGCGATCGGCCTCGGGCCCGTTGACCACCAGGGCGAACGTCAGGGTGTGGCCGGCGGCGGCGGTGACGAACCCGCTGAGCGACGACACCTCGCGGATGGAGCCGGTCTTGCCCAGCAGGCGCCCCTCCGCCGCCGTGCCCCGGAACCGGGCACCGAGGGTGCC
The DNA here is from genome assembly GCA_016716005.1 of Acidimicrobiales bacterium. NCBI lineage: Bacteria > Bacillati > Actinomycetota > Acidimicrobiia > Acidimicrobiales > Acidimicrobiales bacterium. The sequence goes on along the minus strand of JADJXE010000001.1, from coordinate 251,468 downwards.
GCGCTGGCCGGCCACGGCCAGCCCCTGGCCGAGGTCAGACGACGGGCCCGCCGCCCGGAGGATGCCATCGAGCAGCGAGCAGGTGACGAGGTTGCCCCGGTCGAGCCCGGAGCCGTCGACCGGGACCGAGCCGCTCAGCGGCAGGCCCCGCGCTCCCAGCGCGGCCGCCGTCACCTGGACGCCCGCCGCGGTGCTGGCGCTGCCCGCGCCCACCCGGCCGATCTCCTTGAGCAGCAGCTCGGCCGTGCCGTTGTCGCTCTCGGCCAGCATCTCGCCGACGACCTCGCGGAGCGGCGCCGACGGGATCGACGCCACGGTGGCGGCCCCGGCGGGCGCCTGGCCGGATCGGGCGCCGTCGCGGATCACCACGCCCCGCTGGCGCAGCAGGTCGGCGAGCACCGCGGCCGCCGACGCCGCCGGGTCGGCCGCCGGTTCGGGGTTGGGCCGGAACGAGGAGAAGCCGTCGTTCACGGACAGCGCGGTGAGCGGGCCGACCTGGCGCTCGGCCAGGTAGCTCGACGGCCAGCTGGGCACAGTGCGGACCTGGTCGAAGCGGGACTCGTCGCCCACGACCGCCCCCCGCACCTCGCGCACCCCGGCCGCGACCACGTCGTCGGCGAGCTGCTCGACGGGGGTCCGCAGCTGCGGCTGCCGGCGGAGCGTGGCCGCGTAGTCGGCCGTCATGAGGAGGGGGTCGCCCCCTCCCACGAGGAACAGATCGCCCTCGACGACCCCACCGGCGGGCGGAGCGGCCGCCAGGACCTGCGTGGTGAGGCGGGTCTCGGACCCCAGCACGTCGAGCGCGGCCAGGGCGGTGAGCAGCTTCTGGTTCGAGGCCGGGATCAGCGCGACGTCGGGGTCGCGCTCGGCGATGCGCTCGCCGTCGACGGCGACGACGAGGCACGCACCCCCGGGAAGCGCCTGCGCGTAGGCATCGAGCTCGGCCCGGAGCCGGCGGTCGGCCACCGGTGCGACCAGGACCTCGGGCACCCGGCGGAGGGACAGGATCGGCGTGCCGGCCGCCGGGGCCCGCGCCCCGGCCGGCGGGGGGCTCGCGGCGAGGCTCTCGGCGTCGGCCGCCATGGCCACGGAGAACCCGGCCAGCCCGACGAGCAGGCTCGGGACAGCGAGCCACACGAGGGCCCGGCGGACGTGGTGGCGACGCACGCGCATCAGCCTCGCCGCTCCCGAGCCGCAGGGGGCGTCACCCGGCGCCGCCGGGACGGGGCCGGCCGGCTCACCGCTCGTGGCGCTGGCGGTGCCGGGCGTAGCGCCACAGGTGGTCGAGGGCGGTCACGGCCCGGTTCGCCGACGCGTAGCACAGGCGTCCCGTCGCTCGGACACCGGCCGGGCCGGGGTTGTCGGGCGACGCCACCGCCAGCTCGGTGGCCAGCAGGATCGGCTTGCCGGTCGCGTCGGAGACCGAGGCCGCGGCCTCGGCGTACCGGGCGTCCTGGCGCTCGTGGAACGCCACGATCCGGTCGAGCCCGTGATCCGGGTAGAAGGGGCCGGTCCGCATGAGGCGCGCCTGGTTCGACTGGATGCCGAGCCCGAGCTGGATCACCGCGTCGACCTCGGGGTGCGAGGCGATCAGCTCGAGCACCTCCGGGATGGTGTCGCGCGTCTCCCCGCCGGCGAGGTCGACCGGGTTGTTGCGGCTCCACCGGGGAGGGAGCTTCTGGTCGACCGCGGCGCGGAGGTCGTCGGGGAGGGCGGCCAGGGTGAGGCTGCCCCTGCTGATGGCGTCGGCCGTGACGACACCCCACCCGCCGGCTGTGGTCAGCACGACCGTGCGGGGGCCGCGCGGCAGGGGCTGGGTGGCGAAGGTGGCGGCGGCCTCGAAGGCCTCCTCCACCGTGGCGGCCCGGGTGGCACCGGCCTGGTGGACGGCGCCGTCGAACACGCGGTCGTCGCTCGCCAGCGAGCCGGTGTGGGAGGCGGCAGCCCGCTGGCCGCCGCTGGTGGCGCCCCCCTTCACGAGCACGAGAGGCTTGCGGGCGGCGACCGACCGGATCCGCTCGAAGAAGCCGCGACCGTCGGCCACGCCCTCCACGTAGGCCAGGCCCACCGCCGTCGCCGGGTCGTCGGCGTAGAAGTCGAGGTAGTCGGGCACGGTGACGGCCGCGGCGTTGCCGGCCGACACGGCGCGGCTGATGCCGATGCCCGTCATGACCGCGTAGTTGAGGAAGGAGGACACGAAGTTGCCCGACTGGCTGGCCACGCCGATCCGGCCGGCGGGCGGGTACGGCGCCACGATCTGGGCGCACAGGTTCGCCGGCGTCGAGACCACGCCCTGGCCGTTGGGGCCGGCCAGCAGGATCCCCAGCTCGGCGGCCACGGCCACCAGCTCGTCCTCGGCGACCCGCCCCTCGGGACCGGCCTCGCCGTAGCCGGCCGACGTGACGAACGCGGCGCGGATCCCCTTGGCCGCGCAGGCCCGGAGCAGGTCGACGTTGGCCGCCGCGGGCGTGCAGACGAACACGAGGTCGGCGCAACCGTCCGGGAGATCCTCGATCGACGGCACCGACGGCACGCCGAGCACCTCGGCCCCCTCCCGGTTGGTGGCGAGCACCCGGCCGCCGAACCCGGAGGCCAGCAGGTTGTGGAGGGCGACGAAGCCGAACTTGCCCGGGTGCGTCGAGGCACCCGCGACCACCACGCCCCGGGGCTCGAACAGGGCGCGGAACTGCTCGTCGGACGGCCGGGTCATCGGGCCACCTCCACCAGGGCGTCGACCGGCAGCGGTCGCCCGTCGACCACGATGAGCGGGTTGAGGTCGACGGCCCGCACCGACGGCTCGTCGATCGCCACCCGGGACAGCCCGAGCAGCACGTCGGCCAGGGCGTCGCGCTCCACCGGCGGCTCGCCCCGGAACTGGCCGAGGAGCGCCTGCGTCCGCAGCTCGTCGATCATGTCGTACGCGTCCTCGCGGTGGATCGGCACCAGCCGGAAGACGACGTCGGCGATGGCCTCGGCGAGGATCCCGCCCAGGCCCAGCATGACGGTCATCCCGAACTGCGGATCGTGGTGGAGGCCGGCGATCAGCTCGCGGTTGCCCTTCACCATGGGCGCGACCAGCACGGCGACGTCGCCGTCGTCGGGTGTGGCGGCAGCCAGCAGCTCGGCCGCGGCCGCCCGCACCGCCCCCGCGTCCGGGAGGTTGAGCCGCACCAGGCCGCGCTCGGTCTTGTGGGCGATGGCGTCGCCGCAGAGCTTGGCGACGACCGGGAAGCCGACCGCGGCCGCCGCCTCGGCCGCGGCCGCGGGGGTGGAGGCCACCCGCTCGTCGAGCACGGGGACACCGTGCCGGGCGAGCAGCGCCTTGGAGTCGGCCTCGGAGAGCGTGGCGGTGGTGGGATCGGGCACGGCCTCCTACCGTACCGACCCGTGACCAGCCCGTCGGCGACGCCGGCCGCCACCGTCGCCGGCCCCGTCGCCGGCCTCGTCGAGGGGTTCTACGGCCGGCCATGGACCTGGGACGAGCGTGTGGAGGTGCTGCGCCGGTGCGCGGCCCGGGGCATGACCCACTACGTCTACGCGCCCAAGGACGACCCTCGGCACCGGGCGGAGTGGCGGGAGCCGTACGGTCGCGAGGCCCTCGACGGGTTCCGGCGGCTCGTGGCCGAGTCGGGCCTGGTGGTGGGATTCGGGATCTCGCCGGGCCTGTCCGTCGACGCGCGGTCCCGGGCGGATCGGGACGCGCTGCTGGCCAAAGTGGACCAGGCCCTGTCGGTGGGTGTCGGCCTGGTGTGCCTGGCCCTCGACGACATCCCGGAGCGCCCGGGCCTGGGCGAGGAGCACGCCGAGCTCACGATCTGGCTGCGTGACCGCCTGGCCGGACGGGCCGGCCTGGTGCTGGTTCCCACCGAGTACGTCGGCGTGCGGTCGACCCCGTACCTCGACGCGCTCGCGACGATCCCGACCGACGTCCTCATCGGGTGGACCGGCACGGCGGTGGTGAACGACACCATCACCGCGGCCGAGGCCCGGGGCCGGGCAGCGTCGCTCGGCGGTCGCCCACCCCTGCTCTGGGACAACTACCCCGTCAACGACGCCGTCATGGGCGACCGGCTCTTCCTCGGCCCGCTGCGCGGCCGCGGGCCCGCCCTGCTCGACGCCTGCGGCGGCTACCTCGCCAACCCGATGGTGCAGCCGCGGGCGTCGACCCTGCCACTGGCCTCGGTGGCCGCCTGGCTGCGCGGCGAGGACCCGGTCGCGGCGTGGGCCGAGGAGGCCGACGCCCTCGGCTGGCGCACCTTCGCCGAGGCCTGCGACGGCGAGGTGCCGCGCCGGCTGGTCGCCGCGGTGGCGGCGGCTGCCCCGGGTGCGGCCCGCGACGCCGGGGTGGCCCGGCTCCGCTCGTGGCTGACCGCCGCCGCCGAGTGCGAGGCGCCCGGGCTGGAGGACGAGGCCGGACCCTGGCTCGACCAGGTGCACGCCGAGGCCGCCCTGGGCCGGCGGGCCCTCGACGTGCTCGAGGCCGCCTGGAGCCCTGCCGGGCGCGAGGCGGGCGGGGCCGGCGCCCTCGGCGCCCTGGCGATCGCCACCAGATGGCCCTCGCTCCGGCGGTCGGCGGTCTCCGTGCTCGGCCCCCGGTGCTCGTTCCGCCCGGTCCTCGGGCAGGGTCGCCACGGCGGCTGGGCGTACCGGGCCGAGAGCCTGCAGGAGGACCTGAACGCCCTCGACCACCTGGTGCGCCTGGCCCTGCGCCAGCTCGCCGAGACCGCCGGGGCGGCCTGACGCGACCCGGCCCCGACCGCGCCGGCCGGCCGATCAGCCCTGGCGGGCGTGCTGGGCGAGCAGCTCCACGAGCTGCGGGGCCCGCTCGGCGTAGAGGAGGTGCCCGGCGTCGAGCTCGACGAGCCTCGCCTCCGGGATCGCCGAGGCCAGGTGCCGGCTGTGGCGGACGTCGACCCACCGGTCCTCGAGCCCGCCGACCACGAGCGTGGGTGCCGAGATCGCAGCGAGGCGGTCGGCGATGTCGACCCGCTGGTCGAGCTCGAGCTGGCGGTCGGAGCCGGGCTCGGGGGTGCTCACCGTGAGCATCGACTCGACCATGTCGCCGGCCATCTCGAAGAACTCGGCGGTGAAGCCGTCGGCGTACGCGTACCGGTTGAACAGCACCGGGTCGGTGGCGATGAGGTGCCGCCAGAGGCCGAAGGTGAAGCGCATCCGCTGGTCGGTGGTGGCCCACCCGGCGATGAGGCTGAGCGTGCGCACGCGCTCGGGGGCGGCCGCCGCGGTGGTCGCGGCGACGACCGCGCCGAGGGAGTAGCCGACCAGGTGGAAGCGGTCGGCTCCGGCGTCGTCGGCCACGGCGACGACCAGCTCGGCGAGGTCGTCGAGCTCCAGCGGGCCGCCGGCGTCGGTCGTCGAGCCCGAGCCCGGCAGGTCGACGAGGACGGCCCGCACCTGGCCTGCCAGGGCAGGCACGTGCAGCAGCCACATCTCCTTCGTCTGCGTGGTGCCGTGCAGGAAGACCATCGGCTCCCCGTCCCCCATGACCTCGTACGCGACCTCGGTGTCCCCCACCCGCACGCTCGGCATGGGCCGGGAACCTACTGCGCGTCAGATGTCGCGGAACCCGCCGTCGGGCTCGAGGGCCGCCCGGAAGAAGGCCCGCACGTGCTCGAGCCGGGCCTCCAGCGCCCTGGGATCGAGCGGGTCGTGCTGGAGGAGGCCGGCCAGGAAGGGCAGGTCGCTGAAGTAGCTGAGCAGGGCGCCGTAGCCGGTGAGCAGGAGCTGCTCCGGGTCGTGGGCGCGGAACAGGCCGCTGTCCATCTCGCGCTGCAGGTAGCCGACCGCCCGGACGAACAGCGGCCGCAGCGCGCCGCCGAGGTCCTGGCCGAGGCGATCGCCGCCGTCGAGCGCCTCGCGCCGGATGAGGCGCACGAAGTCGGGGTGCTGGCGGAAGAACCGGAACCCGGCCGTGAGCAGGGCGTCGATCTGCGGCCAGCCACCCCGGTCGACCTCGGCCAGCGCCTCCACCTCGAGGTACCAGTCGGTCAGGGACCGCTCCACGACCTCGCGGTAGAGGGCCTCCTTCGATGCGAAGTGGTGCAGCAGGCTCGGCTTGCGGATCCCCACCACCTCGGCGATGTCGTTCAGCGACGTGCCGTCGTAGCCGTGCTCGGCGAACGAGTGGAGGGCGGCCTCGAGGATCGCTTCGCGCGTCGAGATCGCGGGGGCAGGGGTGGCCATGTGTTCACCCAGGGTAGCGGGGGGGCCTCATCCGGCCCCGGAAGGGCTCGATGTCTCCCTACCGACCGGTCGGTAGGGTACGGTGGTCGGGTGCTCCTCATCGCGGTCCTCGTCGGCCTCCTCGTCTCCCAGGTGGCCATGGTGGCCACGACCGTCTACCTCCACCGTGCCCTGTCCCACCGGGCCGTCACGCTGGCTCGCCCGCTGGCCTTCGGGTTCCGGGTCATCACGTGGATCACCACCGGCATCCGCCCGCGCGAGTGGGTGGCCGTGCACCGGGCCCACCACGCCTTCACCGACGTGGAGGGCGACCCGCACTCCCCGGTGCTGCTCGGGTGGGTGCGGGTGCAGCTCACCAACGTCGCCCTCTACCGGCGGGCGGCCCGCTCGCCCGGCCTGGTCGAGCGCTACGCCCGTGACCTGCCGGCCGACCGATGGGATCGCGCCCTGTTCGACCGGGCGTGGCTCGGCCTCGGGATCGGCATCGGCATCCTCGTCGTGGCCCTCGGGCCGGTGTGGGGCCTGGTGGCCGCAGCCGTCCACACGGTGGCCTACCTGTCGCTCAACGCCGCGGTGAACTCGCTGGGGCACACCTTCGGCCGGCGCCCCCACGAGAACTCGGCCACGAACCTCCAGTGGCTCGCCCTCCTCACGGTGGGCGAGGGGCTCCACAACAACCACCACGCGGCCGCCACCTCGGCTCGGCTGTCGTTCCGTCGCGGCGAGATCGACCCCGGCTGGTGGGCCATCGGCCTGTTCCGCCGGTTCGGGTGGGCGACGGTGCGCCACGACCGGCCGGTCGTGCGATCGGGTGAGCCCCGGGTGCCCGCCGGCCGCCACTGAGGCGCCGGGCGGCGGGCCCGTGACCTCCATCCGCGCGGCCCGTGTCGTCACCCCCGGGGGGGTGCTGGCCCCCGGCGAGGTCGTGGTCGACGACGGCACCATCGTGGCGGTGGGGCCGACCGCCGGGCCGGTGCCCGACCGGACCCTGGCACCCGGGTTCGTCGACCTGCAGGTGAACGGGATCGACGACGTCGACGTGGCCCACGCGGCCGGCACCGACTGGGCGCGCCTCGACGAGCTCCTCGCCCGCCAGGGCGTGACCACGTGGTGCCCGACCCTGGTGACCGCTCCCCTCGACGCCTTCGACGCGCCCCTGGCCCGCATCGCCGGCGCGGCCACCCGGCCCGGACCCCGACCGACGATCGGCGGGGCCCACGTGGAGGGGCCCTTCCTCGGTGGTGCGCCCGGCGCCCACCCGGTCGAGCTGCTCCGGCCACCCGATCGGGCCTGGCTCGCGAGCCTCCCGCCCGTGGTGCGGCTGGTCACCCTCGCACCCGAGCTCCCGGGCGCCATCGGTGCCGTGCGCGACCTCACGGGCCGGGGCGTGCTGACCGCCCTGGGACACTCCACGGCCACCTTCGAGCAGGCCCGGGCGGCCGTGGACGCCGGGGCCCGCCTGGTGACGCACTGCTTCAACGGCATGGCGCCGCTCCACCACCGGGCGCCGGGGCTCGTCGGCGCGGCCCTGACCGACGACCGCCTGGCCGTCTCGCTCATCGCCGACCTCGTCCACGTGCACCCTGCCGTGCTCGCCCTGGCGTTCCGGGCCAAGCCGGCCGGCCGGGTGGTGCTGGTGACCGATGCCGTCGCGTGGCGCGCCGGGCAGGTCGGCTCGATCGCGGTGCGGCTCGGCGACGGGGTCCCCCGCCTGCCCGACGGCACGCTGGCGGGCAGCACCCTCACCATGGACCGGGCCGTCGCCAACGTCGTGGGCCGGGCCGGGGTGACCCTCGCCGAGGCCGTGCGGGCCGCGTCGACCACCCCGGCCGGGCTCCTCGGGCTGCACGACCGGGGCGAGATCACCCCCGGGAAGCGAGCCGACCTGGTGGCGCTCGACGGCGAGCTGCGCGCCGAGACCACGTGGGTGGCCGGCGAGGCGATCCACGGGCCCCACCGGTAGGTTCCCGGCATGGACATCGTCTCCGCCCTGTTCGTCGAGTCGTTCAACCTCCGCCAGGTCCCCGGACCGTCCACGCGGCTCGACCTCGGCGGCGTCTTCTTCTCGCTCCCCGCTCCCCAGCCGGTCCCCTGCACGATCGAGCCGCACCTGGTGGTGCTGATCCGTTGCCGGCCCGACGAGCCCGGCAACGGGATCCTCGAGGTCGTCTTCCGCCGCGGCGACGCGCAGGTCGCGCGCAACGTGCAGCCGTTCACGGTCGAGCCCGGCCGGTTCACCTACCGGCTGGTGCGGGGTGAGCTCGAGTTCGCCGACTACGACACCGTCGAGGCGCACTGCCGCATCGACCAGGGGCCGTGGACGGTGGTGCCGGTCACCCTCCTCCCGCCGGCCGAGTAGCGATGCCGTTCGCGGCCGGCCTGTCGGAGCACCCGCTGGCCACGCACGCCGTGGGCGAGGTGGTGGGCGAGGTGCTCGAACGGCTGGGCCCGGAGCCCGACCTGGCCGTCGTCCTCGTGACGGCGCCGCACGCCGGAGCGCTCGAGGACATCGCGGGGGTCGTGCGGGCCACCCTCGCCCCACGGGTGCTGCTGGGCGCCACCGCCGTGTCCGTCCTCGGGGGGCGGCGCGAGGTGGAGGACGCCGCCGCGGTCGCGCTGTGGGCCGGCCGGCTGGGAACGGTCGCCCCTGTGCGCCTCACCGCCCGCACGACGGGCGGCGGCCTGCGGATCGACGGGCTCGACCCCGAGCGCCTCGACCGGGCCTCGACGCTGCTGCTTCTCGCCGACCCCTTCAGCCTCCCGGTCGAGCGGCTGCTGGCCGACGTCCACGACCGCCACCCCGGGCTCACGGTGGTCGGGGGGCTCGCCTCGGCGGCCCGCGGGCCGGGCGGCAACCGGCTGGTCCTCGGCGAGGCGACGCACGCCGACGGTGCCGTCGGGGTCCTGCTCCACCGACCCGTCGCCACGGTCGTCTCGCAGGGGTGCCGCCCCATCGGTCACCCCCTCACCGTGACGCGGAGCGAGCGCAACGTCGTGTACGAGCTGGCGGGCCGGCCGGCGCTCGCGCGGCTCCAGGAGGTCCTCGGTGGGCTCGACGCCGACGAGCGGGCGCTGGCGGCGCGGGGGCTGCACGTCGGGCGGGTCATCGACGAGCACCGTGCCGAGTTCGGTCGGGGCGACTTCTTGATCCGCGGGGTCCTCGGCGCCGATCGCGAGGTCGGCGCCCTGGCCGTCGGCGAGGTCGTCGAGGTCGGTGCGACCCTGCAGTTCCAGGTGCGCGACGCGGCCTCGGCCGACGAGGATCTGCGGGCGCTCCTCGCCGGCACCTCCGCCGACGCCGCGCTGGTCTTCACGTGCAACGGGCGCGGCACCGGCCTGTTCGGCCGGCCGGACCACGACGCCTCGCTGGTGAGCGACCTGCTCGGCGGCGTGCCCGTGGCCGGCATGTTCTGCGCCGGGGAGATCGGCCCGGTGGGTGGCCGCCCCTTCGTGCACGGCCTCACCGCGTCCGTCGCGCTGTTCCGCGACGACCCGGGGCCGCCCGGTTAGGGTGGCCGCCGGGGTCGGCGGCCGAGCGGAGGGCAGCGTGAGCGACATCGAGCAGCGGGCCGTCGCCGTCATCCGCGGCCTGGCCATGGACGGTCCGCAGCGGGCCAGCTCGGGCCACCCCGGAACGGCCATGGCCCTCGCGCCCCTGGCCCACGTGCTGTGGACCCGGGTCCTCCGGTACGACCCCGCGGCACCGGGCTGGCCCGATCGCGACCGGTTCGTGCTCTCGTGCGGCCACGCGTCGATCCTCCTCTACTCGATGCTCCACCTGACGGGCTACGGGCTGACGCTCGACGACCTGAGGGCCTTCCGCCAGTGGGGCAGCCGCACGCCCGGGCACCCGGAGGCCGGCGAGACCCCGGGCGTCGAGGTGACGACCGGCCCGCTGGGGCAGGGGATCTCCAACGCCGTCGGGATGGCGCTGGCCGAGCGGTGGCTGCGGGCCCGCTTCGGCCCCGAGCGCTGCGACCACCGGGTGTTCACCTTCTGCAGCGACGGCGACCTCATGGAGGGCATCAGCCACGAAGCCGCCTCGTTCGCCGGGCACCAGCGGCTGGGTCGGCTGATCGCCGTGTACGACGACAACCACATCACGATCGACGGCCCCACCGAGCTCGCCCTCACCGACGACCCGGCCCGGCGCTTCGAGGCCTATGGCTGGCGGGTCGACGTGCTGGGAGAGGCCGCGAACGACCTCGACGCGCTCGAGGCGGCCCTGCGGCGCGCCATCGCCGACGACGAGCGACCCTCGCTGCTGGTGCTGCGCAGCCACATCGGGTACCCGTCGCCGCACAAGACCGACACCTCGGCGGCCCACGGCTCGCCGCTCGGCGCCGACGAGGTGCGGGCCACCAAGGAGATCCTCGGGCTGCCTCCCGACCAGGACTTCTACGTGCCCGACGACGTGGCCGCCTGGTACCGGCAGGTGGCTGCGCGGGGTGCCGCCGAGCGCCAGGCCTGGGACGAGCGGGTCGCCGGCCTCGCGGCCGACCGCGAGGCGTGGGAGGCGTGCCTGGCCGGTCGGGGGCTACCGGGGTGGGAGTCCGCCCTGCCGCGCTGGGAGCCCGGGGCCGAGGTCGCGACCAGGACGTCGAGCGTCGCCTGCCTCAACGCCCTGGCACCGGTGGTGCCCGGGCTGGTGGGTGGAGGGGCCGACCTCACCGGCAACACCGGGGTCGACCTCGAGGGCGCCGGAACCCAGGCGCCCGACTCCCCCGGTGGCCGCCTGGTGCACTTCGGCGTGCGCGAGCACGCCATGGGCGCGGTGATGAACGGCATGGCCCACCACGGCGGGGTCCTGCCCTTCGGCGGCACCTTCCTGGTGTTCAGCGACTACATGCGGGGCGCCGTGCGCCTGGCCGCGCTGAGCCGGGCCAAGGTGGTGCTCTCCTGGTCCCACGACTCGGTGGGGCTCGGCGAGGACGGCCCGACCCACCAGCCCGTCGAGCAGCTCGCCGCGCTGCGGGCCATGCCGGGCCTGCGGGTGATCCGCCCGGCCGACGCCAACGAGTCGGCCCACGCCTGGCGGGTGGCGGTCGACGGCGACGGGCCCACCGCGCTGATCCTCAGCCGCCAGGGCCTGCCCGTCCTGGCCGGCACCGACGATCCGGCCTCGGTGGCCCGGGGCGGCTACGTGCTGGTCGACGCCGGCCCCCCCGACGTCGTGCTGATCGGCACCGGGAGCGAGGTGCACCTGTGCGTGGCCGCGGCCGAGCAGCTCGGCGCGGCCGGGGTCACCGCCCGGGTGGTGTCGCTGCCCTGCTGGGAGCTCTTCTCGGAGCAGCCCGCCACCTACCGGGCGGAGGTGCTCCCCCCCGGCGTCCCCCGGCTGGCGGTCGAGGCCGCCTCCCCCTTCGGGTGGGAGCGGTGGGCCGACGACGTGGTCGGCATCGACCACTTCGGCGCCTCCGCCCCCGGCCCCGAGGTCCTCGCCCGGTTCGGCTTCACCGCCGAGAACGTCGCCGAACGCGCCCGGGCCCTCCTGGCCCGCCGATCCGAGGAGGCAGCACCGTGAGCCGGCTCGTCGACCTCTACCGGAGCCAGGGCCAGAGCCCCTGGCTCGACAACCTGCGCCGCGGGTACCTCGCGTCGGGCCAGCTCCAGCGGCTGATCGACCAGGGCGTCCGAGGCCTGACATCGAACCCGACGATCTTCCAGAAGGCCATCGAGGGATCCACCGACTACGACGCCGAGTTCGCCGAGCTGGTCGCCGGCGGGGCACCCGTCGATGCCGCCTACTGGCAGATGGCCGTGGAGGACATCGGCCACGCCCTCGACCTGTTCGCCCCCCTGTACGAGACCAGCGGGGGCACCGACGGCTTCGTGAGCCTCGAGGTCGACCCCGGGTTGGCCCGCAAGACGGCCGAGACCACCGCCGCCGCCCGCGACCTGCACCAGCGGATCGCCGCGCCCAACCTGCTCGTGAAGATCCCGGGGACGGCCGAGGGCCTCCCGTCGGTCCGGAGCGTCATCGGCGACGGTCACAACGTGAACGTCACCCTGATCTTCAGCCTCGAGCGCTACGACGGGGTGATCGAGGCGTACCAGTCGGGGCTCGAGGCCTGCGACGGCGACCTGGCGCGGGTGCACAGCGTGGCCTCGTTCTTCGTGAGCCGCGTCGACACCGAGGTGGACCGCCGCCTCGAGGCGATCGGCACCGACGCCGCGTTGGCCCTGCGCGGCAAGGCGGCCGTGGCCCAGGCGAAGCTGGCCTACCAGCACTTCCTCCGGCGCTTCTCGGGCCCCCGGTGGGAGGCCCTGGCGGCGCGCGGGGCACGGGTGCAGCGGCCCCTCTGGGCCTCCACCTCCACCAAGAACCCGTCGTACCCGAGCACGCTGTACGTCGACACCCTCATCGGCCCCGACACCGTGAACACCATGCCCGACGGCACCATCGACGCCTTCCAGCAGGAGGGCACCGTGGCCCGCACCGTCGACGCCGGGGTCGACGACGCCCGGGCCCACCTCGACGCCCTCGCCGACGTCGGCGTCGACCTCGACGACGTCACCCGCGTGCTCGAGGACGAGGGCGTGGCCTCGTTCTCCGCGTCGTTCGGCGACCTGCTCGCCAGCCTCGAGGCGAAGGCCCGCCGGCTCCGGAGCTGACGAGGTCGGTTCGGCGGGCGAACCGATTCGGTTCTGTTCGCGAACCGACTGCTAGCGTGCCCCTCGTGGGCGAGCCCCAGGCCACCGATCCCAGCGGTTCGTGCTCGATCGCTCGCACCCTCGAGGTGATCGGCGACCGCTGGACGATCCTGGTGCTGCGGGACGCCTTCCGGGGCATCCGCCGCTTCGACGACTTCCGCCGCGACCTCGGGATCGCCCGTCCCGTGCTCGCCGACCGCCTCCGCAAGCTGGTCGAGCACGGCGTGCTGGAGAAGCGCCAGTACCAGGCCCATCCGCCACGCTTCGAGTACCGGCTCACGCCGATGGGCGTCGACCTCTCGCCTGCCCTCGTGGCCCTGATGCGCTGGGGTGACCGGTGGCTCTCGGGCGGGGCGGGACCGCCCACGGTCCTGGTGCACGCCCCGTGCGGCCACGAGCTCGACCAGCCGTTCGTGTGCTGGGAGTGCAACCAGACGTTCTCGCCCCCGGCGATCCGCTCCCGGCCCGGCCCGGGCCGGGAGCACCCCTCCCCCGCGCCGGCCGGCGACCACCTCGCCCACCGCGGCCGAAAGGACGACCCGCGTGCCTGACGTCTTCGACCTGCCCCTGGCCGAGCTGCTGGCGCGGGCCGGCGCGGTGCGCGACGCCACCACCGGGACGCGCGTCACGTACTCGCCGAAGGTCTTCATCCCGCTCACGATGCTCTGCCGGGACCGCTGCGGCTACTGCACCTTCGCGCAGCCGCCCGCACGCCTCGACGGGCCCTACCTCACCCCCGAGCAGGTGCTCGCCATCGCCCGAGCCGGTGCCGACGCCGGCTGCCACGAGGCCCTCTTCACGCTGGGCGAGCGGCCCGAGGACCGGTACCCGGTCGCCCGCGACTGGCTGGCGAAGCACGGGTACGGCTCGACGGTCGAGTACCTGGCCGCCATGTGCCGGCTCGTGCTGGACGAGACCGGGCTGCTCCCCCACGCCAACGCCGGGGCGCTCCACCGCGACGAGCTGGCCGCGCTCCGAGAGGTGTCGGCGTCGCAGGGGATGATGCTCGAGTCGCTCGACCCGGCCCTGGACTGCCATCGCGGTTCGCCCGACAAGACGCCGCAGCGGCGACTGGCCACCCTGGAGGCGGCCGGCGAGCTCGCCATCCCGTTCACGACGGGCATCCTCGTGGGCATCGGCGAGAGCCGCCGCGACCGCCTCGATGCCCTCGATGCCATCGCGGCGGCGCAGCGGCGCCACGGGCACGTCCAGGAGGTGATCGTCCAGAACTTCCTGCCCAAGCCCGGCACCGGCATGCACGCGGCGCCGGCCTGCCCGCCCGAGGAGTTCCTCCGGACCATCGCCGCGGCCCGTCTCGTGCTCCCCGCCGACATCCACCTGCAGGCACCGCCGAACCTGAGCGACGACTTCGGCGTGCTCCTCGAGGCGGGCATCGACGACTGGGGCGGCGTCTCGCCCGTCACCGCCGATCACGTCAACCCCGAGCGGCCCTGGCCGGCCCGCGACCGCCTCCGGGCCGTGACCGAGGAGGCCGGGTTCACGCTGGCTCCACGGCTCACCGTGTACCCCGGCCACGCCCTGGACCCCGGGCGATGGCTGGCACCGGCGCTGCGCTTCCCGGTGCTCGACCGCAGCGACGCCGAGGGCCTCGGCCGCGACGACCCCGGCTCGATCGTGCCCGAACGGGCCCTACCCGGCCCCGACGGGGTGCACCCCGGGCTCGCGTCCACGGCCTGGTGCTCCGGCGCCGACGCGCGCCCCCACCGCCTGCTCCCGGCGGCCCCGGCGGCCCGGGGGGCGGTCGGCGAGGTGCTCGCCGGGGTGCTCCTCGGCCAGGAGCCGGGCGTCGCCGAGCTCGTCACCCTCTTCGGCGCCCGCGGACCCGAGGTGGCCGCGGTGGCCGAGGTCGCCGACGACCTCCGGCGGCAGGCCGTCGGCGACGCCGTCACCTGGGTCCACAACCGCAACATCAACTACACCAACGTGTGCACCTTCAAGTGCCGGTTCTGCGGCTTCTCCAAGGGGCCCCTCAGCCTCAACCTGAGGGGCGCCCCCTACCTGCTCACCCTGGACGACATCCAGGAGCGGGTGGTCGAGGCCGTCGCGCTGGGCGCCACCGAGGTCTGCCTGCAGGGCGGCATCCACCCCGACTTCGACGGCGACTACTACGTCGACGTGTGCCGGGCGGTGAAGGAGGCGGCCCCCGGCATCCACGTCCACGGCTTCACCGCGCTCGAGGTGACCGAGGGCGCCCGACGGTTGGGCGAGCCCCTGGGCCGGTACCTGGGCCGCCTGCAGGAGGCCGGTCTGCGCACGCTGCCCGGCACCGCCGCCGAGATCCTCGACGACGACATCCGAGCGGTGCTCTGCCCGGACAAGATCACCACCGACGAGTGGCTCGACGCCCATCGCACGGCCCACCGGGTCGGCCTGCGCTCCAACGTCACGATCATGTTCGGGTCGGTGGAGCAGCCGGTGCACTGGGCGCGCCACCTGGTGCGGACCCGGGCGCTCCAGCAGGAGACGGGGGGGTTCACCGAGCTCGTGCCGCTCCCCTTCGTGCACATGGCCGCACCCATCTATCTGCAGCGGCGGGCCCGCCGGGGCCCCACCTTCCGGGAGGCCCTGCTCCTGCACGCGGTCGGCCGCATCGCCTACCACGGCTGGATCCCCAACATCCAGGTCTCGTGGGTGAAGATGGGCCTCGACGGGGCGCGCCAACTGCTGCAGGCCGGTGCCAACGACCTGGGCGGCACCCTCATGGACGAGAACATCTCGCGTGCCGCCGGTGCCTCGCACGGACAGGCCATGGACGAGGTGGGGTTCGCCGCCATGATCGACGGCCTCGATCGCCGCCTCGAGCAGCGCACCACCCTGTACGGCCGCGTGGCCACGGTCGGCTAGCGGGTCCGCCGGCGCGCGAGGCTGGCACCCGCATGAGCGAGCGCGCCCCCCGGACCCGAACCGGCGACCCCGATCTGGATGCCCGGCTGACGGGGCTGCTCGACGCGGTCGGGGCGACCGCCGACCGCGACCAGCTGTTCGAGATCTTCGTCTCGGCGGTGCGCCTCGCCGGCGACGGCAGCGAGCGGTTGAACCTCAAGATCGCCAACGCCGCGCTGCAGGAGATGCGGGCCGCCTTTCGCATGTTCGCCCCCTACGTGGGCGTGCCCAAGGTGACGGTGTTCGGCTCGGCCCGCACCCGGCCGGACGACCCGCTCTACGTCCAGGCGCGCGAGCTGGCCCGGGCGCTGGCGGCGCAGGGTTGGATGGTCGTGACCGGTGCCGGCCCGGGCATCATGGCCGCCGGGATGGAGGGGGCCGGGCGTGAGCGCTCCATCGGGGTCCGGATCCGCCTGCCCTTCGAGTCCGGCGCCAACCCGGTCATCGCCGGCGACGAGAAGCTCGTCGCCATGAAGTACTTCTTCACCCGCAAGCTGATGCTGATCAAGGAGTCGGCCGCGTTCGTGTCGCTCCCCGGCGGCTTCGGCACCCTCGACGAGACCTTCGAGCTGCTCACCCTGGTGCAGACGGGCAAGGCCCTGCCGGCACCGATCGTCCTGCTCGACGTCCCCGACGGCACGTACTGGCAGGTCTGGAGCCGCTTCGTCGTGGACGAGCTGCTCGAGCGGGGCCTGATCTCGCCGGACGACCTCGACCTGTACCTGGTCACCGACGACGTGGACGCCGCGTGCCGCGAGATCGTCAGCTTCTTCGCCGTGTACCACTCGCTGCGCTGGGTCGGCGACCGCCTGGTGCTGCGGCTGCAACGCCCCCCGAGCGACGAGCAGCTGGCCGCCCTGAACCACGAGTTCGCCGACCTGTGCACGGCCGGGGCCATCGAGCGGACCGCCCCGCTCGCTCCCGAGGTCGCCGACGACGACGAGGTCGAGCGGCCCCGTCTGGTGCTGCGCTTCGACGGCCGCCAGCACGGCCGGCTCCGGGCGCTGATCGACGCCGTCAACCGCGGCGCGATGCCGGGCTGAGACCGCGCCCGAGCCCGACCAGGGCGGCGAGCCGATCCGGCTGGGGCTCACTCGGCGTCGTCGGGCTCCCGCAGGATCGCGATCGCCTTCTCCACCGCCCGCCGGGCGCGCGTGAGCCGCCGTTCGTCGACGGGCAGCTCGGTGCCCCCGGCGTCGATCGACTCCCGGAGGCGCTGGATGGCCAGGTCGGCCAGCTCCTCGGCGATCGCCTCCAGTCGGGCACGGATGTCGTCGAACTCTCCAGCCACGAGGGCTCCGATCTGTCGAGGTCAACCACAGGCCGAGCGTTCCACGAGGAACGGCCGACGATCTGCCACGAACATCGACCTGAAGTGGAGGATGAGGATCAACGGCGGGTCAAGGCGGGCCCCAGCGCTTCGGCCACCAGATCGAGGGGATGGCGGACGCGCACACCGGCGCCGCCCAGGTGCAGCGCGCACCCCGGGTTGGCGCTGGCGACGGTGCCGGCGCCGCTGGCGGCGATGGCAGCCAGCTTCCGGGCCCGGATCTCGCCGGCCGTGTCGGGGTGCAGCGCCGCGTACGCGCCACCGGCACCGCAGCACAGCCCGTCGTCGCCCAGCTCGACCAGCTCCTCCACGTACGGGGCCAGCACCGTGCGCACGTGCTGGTGGGCACGCTGCACGTGGCGGAGGTGGCAGGGGTCCTGCACCGCGACCCGCCCGGGCACCGGCCGGGCGGGCCGCGGCAGGGCCCCCACGCGGGGCGCGAGCCACTCGTGCACGTCGAGCACCCGTTCACCGAACGCACGGGCCGCGGCCGTGCCCAGCAGGTGCCCGTAGTCGCGCAGGGCGGCGCCGCACCCGGCCGCATCCACCAGCACGGGGGCGTCACCCGGCATCGAGGCCATCACCCGCTCCGCCCGCCGACGGGCGTCGTCGACCAGGCCGGCGTGCAGGTGCAGGGCGCCGCAACAGGCGCCGCCCGGCCCGGGGAACGCCACCCCGGCCCCGGTGGCCTCCACGAGGCGCTGGGCCGCGAGGTGGGTCGGGCGCATCCAGGCGTCCATGACGCACCCCGTGAACAGCCACACGTCGTCGCCGCTGGGCACCAGACCCGGGCGGCGGAGGGGCAGCGGCGGCAACCCCAGGCGGCGAGGGACGAGGCCGAGCCGCTGGCCCACGGCGAGCGCGGTCGAACCGGCGAGCACCAGCCGGTGGTGCGGCAGGGCCCGCAGCCCCGCCCGCTGCCACCAGGGCGTGAGGCGGTGCTCGGCGGCGAGGGTCTCACGGGTCCCCTCCATGAGGTGCCCGTACCGCACCCCCGACGGGCACGCCGTCTCGCAGCCCCGACACTGCACGCAGGCGTCCATGGCGGCCACGAAGTCGTCGTCGATCGGGGCGCCGCCGAGGTGGACCAACCGCATGGCGGCGATGCGGCCCCTCGGCGATGCCACCTCCTCGCCGCTCACCCGGTACGTCGGGCAGTGCGGCAGGCAGAGCCCGCAACCGACGCACGCGGCCAGCTCGGCGTCGTCGATGGCCAACCGCCCTGCGTGCACCGGGCCGGGCCCGTGCGGGCCGCTCATCGCACCAGCGGGTCGCGGCCGGGCCCGAGCCGGCCGGTGGGATCGAACGCGGCCTTGAGCCGCTCGTGCAGGCGTCGCACCGGCTCGGAGACCACCCGCGGCGGCGGCGGCTGGGCCACGTGCACCGTGCCCACCCCGACCTCGGCCACGAACGGCCCGTCGAGCTGGCGCAGCGACCGCGGCGGCACCGACCGGCGGAACGGCGGCAGCGGCGGCGGGCCGGCCACCTCGCGCAAGCCCGACGCCACCGCCTGCTCGGCCACGTCGCGCGGGTGCCCCTCGAGGAGCACCCAGGTCGTCACGCCGTCCCAGAGGATCGACGAGGGCGCGTGGAGGCGGCGGCGCAGCGCGACGGGGTCGGCCTCGCCGGCCAGCCACCTGGCGGCCGCCGGACGGGGGCGGACCCGCAGCACCACCTCGCCCAGCAGGCCGAGGGTGCCGACCGAGCCCACCAGCAGCCGGCACAGGTCGTACCCGCTCACGTTCTTCACCGTGGGGCCGCCGGCTCGGATCAGCCGTCCGTCGGCCGACACGTAGCGGGCCTCGAGCAGGGCGTCGCGGACGGGGCCGTGGCGGAGCCGCCGGGGCCCGGACAGGCCGGCCGCGAGCACCCCGCCCACCGTGGCCCGAGCCGGGTCGGCCGGGTCGAGGGGCACCATCTGGCCCCGCTCGGCCAGGGCGGCGTCGAGCTCGATCACCGTCGTCCCGGCACCGCAGCGGACCGTGAGCTCCTCGGGGTGGTGGGAGAGGATCCCCGCCGGTGCCCGCACCTGGCGGGCGCCCCCCGCCGGCGCGCCACCGACCCACCAGTGGGTCCGCCCCCCCAGCGCGACCACCGGCCCCTCCCGGCCCACCTCGGCGACGAACCCGGCCAGCCGGCCGGCCGGCTCGGTCACACCCACAGCCCGGGCGGCACCTGCTGGAGCTCGCCGCAACGCGAGCCCGCCGGCAGGATCTTCTCGGGGTTGGCCAGCCCGTCCGGGTCGAAGGCGTCCCGCAAGCGGGCCTGCGCGTCGAGGTCGTCGGGCGAGAACTGCAGGGCCATGAGCTCGCGCTTCTCGATGCCGATCCCGTGCTCCCCGGACAGCACGCCGCCGGCCGCCAGCGACACCCGGACGATCTCCTCCCCGGCAGCGTGGACACGCTCGAGCACGCCGGGCTCCCGCCGGTCGAAGACCAGCAGCGGGTGCAGGTTGCCGTCCCCGGCGTGGAACACGTTCATCACGATCAGGTCGTGGCGCTCGGCGATCTCGTAGATCTGCCGGAGCACCTCGACCAGCCGCGACCGCGGCACCACGGTGTCGTGCAGGTAGTAGTCGGGCTTCACCCTGGCGATGGCACCGAAGGCGGTCTTGCGGCCCTTCCACAGCAGTGCCCGCTCGGCGTCGTCGGCCGCCACCCGCACCGAGGTGGCACCGTGCTCGCGAGCCAGCTCGGCCACCCGACCGGCATCGTGCTCGACCCCTGCGGGCAGCCCGTCGACCTCGACGAGCAGCACGGCAGCCGCGTCGCGCGGGTAGCCGGCGTGCACGTAGTCCTCCACGCACGCGGTGATGCGTGCGTCCATCATCTCGATGGCGGCGGGCACGATCCCGGCCGCGATCACGGCACCGACCGTGGCCGCGGCGGCCTCGACCGACGAGAACGCCACCAGCAGCGTGCGGACCGCCGGTGGGTTCGGGGTGAGGCGCACCGCCACCCGCGTGGCGATCCCCAGGGTCCCCTCGCCACCCACGAACACACCCCGCAGGTCGAAGCCGGGCGGATCGGGATCGAGGCCGCCCAGCAGGGCCAGCTCACCGTCGGGCAGCACGACCTCGACGGCCAGCACGTGGGCGGCGGTGACGCCGTAGGCGAGGCAGTGCGGCCCTCCCGAGTTGGTGGCCACGTTGCCCCCGATGGAGCACGACTGCTGGCTCGAGGGGTCGGGGGCGAAGTGCAGGCCCAGCGGGAGCAGGTGGCGCGTGAGGTCGAGGTTGACCACCCCGGGCTCCACCCACGCCACCCGCTCGTCGGCGTCGACCTCGAGGATGCGGTCCATCTTGGTGGTGACGATCACGACCGGGGCGCCGATGGGTACCGCTCCCCCGGCCAGACCCGTGCCCGACCCGCGGGCCACGAACGGCCGGCCGTGGGTCCGGGCCAGCCGGACGCACGCCTGCACCTCGGCGGTGGAGCGTGGGAAGCAGACGACCCCGGCGTCGCCCTGCAGGCCCGAGGCGTCGTGGCCGTAGAGCGACAGCTCGAGCGCCCCGGTGCGGACGCGGTCGGGTGCCAGCGCGCCGCGGAGCTGGTCGACGAGCGGGTCGTGCACGCCCGGCACGTTACCGGCCCGCCTCGCGGCGGCACCCTAGGCTTCGGCCCGTGCGCGACACCGAGCCTCGCGACCTGCACGAGTGGGTCTCCTTCGACGACCCCCACGAGGCCCGCACGTGGGTGTTCGACCTCACGTTCCTCGCCAGCAGCTGGACGTGCGTCTTCGGCGCGGGCTGCCCGGGGGTCCTCACCGGGCCGGCTCCCGAGCTCGAGCACGGGTGCTGCTCGTACGGCGCCCACTTCACCGACGACGCCGACCACGACCGGGTGGCGGCCGCGGCCGCCACGCTCACCCCCGACCTCTGGCAGCTCCAGCACGTGGCCCGCCGGCGCGACGGCTTCGCCAGGCGCCGCAAGGACGGCTCGTGGCGCACCCGGCTGGTCGACGACGCCTGCATCTTCCTCAACCGGCCGGGGTTCCCGGGGGGCGCAGGGTGTGCGCTGCATCGCGCCGCGCTGGAGCGGGGCCTCCCCCCGCTCGACCTGAAGCCCGACGTGTGCTGGCAGCTCCCGCTCCGCCGGGTCGACAGCGTGGACGAGCTGGGCCACGTCACCTCGACCATCCGGGAGTGGAAGCGCCGCGACTGGGGCGAGGGCGGCGATCACTTCCACTGGTGGTGCACCGACGCGCCGGACGCGTTCGTGGGGCACCACCCGGTGTACGTCACCATGCGGGACGAGCTCGTGGCCATGGTCGGCGACGAGGTCTACGCCCTGCTCGCCGGCCATCTGGGCCCGCGGTCGCGGCGCGCCCGCCTGCTCCCCCACCCGGCCACGCGGGGCTGACCGCAGCGCCGGTGGGTCAACGCTTGGCGGCTCGCCGGCGGTCCTGCTCGCGGAGCAGGCGCTTGCGGATGCGCACCGCGCCGGGGGTGATCTCGACCAGCTCGTCGTCGGCAAGCCACTCGATGGCCGTCTCGATGGTGTGCACCCTGGGCGGGGCCAGCTTGACGCCCTCGTCGTGGGAGTGGGTGCGGATGTTGCTCTTCTCCTTCTCGCGCACGGCGTTCACCACCATGTCGCCGGCGCGGCTGCACTCGCCGACCACCATGCCCTCGTAGACGACGTCGCCCGGGCCCACGAACAGCTCGCCCCGGAGCTGGAGGTTGTCGAGCGCGTGGGGGGTGCACGTGCCGGCCCGGTCGGCGAGCATGGCGCCGTTCACGCGCGCCGGCAGGTCGCCGGCCCACGGCACCCACCCGGCGGCGTGCTGGTGGATCAGGCACGTGCCGCGCGTGGCCGTGAGCAGCTGGGACCGGAAGCCGAGCAGGCCGCGCGCCGGGGCCTCGGCCGTGACGATCGTGCGGCCGGTGTCGCCGGGGCGGAGATCGGTGACACGGCCCCTACGGGGAGCCAGGGCCTGGGTGACCGTGCCGACGTGCTCCTCGGGGACGTCCACGACGACGCGCTCCAGGGGCTCGTGGCGGTGCCCCTCGATCTCCTTGGTGATGACCTCGGGCCGGCTCACCTGGAGCTCGTAGCCCTCGCGCCGCATCGACTCGATCAGCACGGCCAGCTGCAGCTCGCCCCGGCCGGCCACCTCGATCACGTCGGGGGACTCGGTGTCGGCGATGCGGATGGCGACGTTGCCGAGCACCTCCCGCTCGAGCCGCTCGCGCAGGTGGCGTGAGGTGAGGTAGGTGCCCTGCTGGCCGGACAGCGGGGAGGTGCTGACCCCGAACGTCATGCGGAGCACGGGCTCGTCGACGGTGAGGCGCGGCAGGGGCGTCGGGTCGACCGGATCGGCCAGCGTGTCGCCGATCTCCACCTCGGGGAACCCGGCGATCACGAACAGCTCCCCGGCCGGCGCCTCCTCCGCCTCCGTCCGATCGAGACCCTCGAAGCCCAGCAGCTGGGTCAGCTTGCGGCGCAGCGGCGGCTGGCCCTCGTCCTCCTCGCAGAGAGCGATCTGCTCGCCCCGGCGGAGGGTGCCCTGGACCACCCGCCCGATGGCGAGCCGGCCCAGGTAGTCGGAGGCGTCGAGGTTCGTCACCAGGGCCTGGAGCGGGGCCGAGGGGTCACCGCTCGGCGCGGGCACGGCGTCGAGCACGGCGTCGAGCAGGGGTCCCAGGTCGGCGTCGGCGGCCGGCATCCCGACCCCGGCCACGGCCCGCCCCTCCCGGGCCACGGCCGACACGACCGGGAACTCGATGTCGTCCTCGCTGGCGCCCAGGTCGAAGAACAGCTCGTAGATCTCGTCCACGACCTCGGCCGGTCGGGCGTCGGCCCGATCGACCTTGTTGAGCACCACCACCGCCGGGATGCCCCGGGCCAGCGCCTTGGACAGCACGTAGCGGGTCTGGGGCAGCGGTCCCTCGGCCGCGTCGACGAGCAGCAGGACCCCGTCGACCATGGTGAGGGCCCGCTCGACCTCGCCGCCGAAGTCGGCGTGGCCCGGCGTGTCGACCAGGTTGATCTTCACGCCCCGCCAGCGCACCGACGCGGCCTTGGCGAGGATCGTGATGCCCCGCTCGCGCTCCTGGTCGTCGGAGTCCATCACCCGGTCGGGCATCGTCTGGTGGGAGCGCACCGCCCCGGTGGCGCGCAGGATGGCGTCGACCAGCGTCGTCTTGCCGTGGTCGACGTGGGCGACGAGCGCCACGTTGCGGAGCGCAGGAAGCGGGTGGGAGGGGCCGGCCAGCCGGTCAGCGGTCGTCGTCGTCCTCGAGCTCGGCGTCGGCGTCCTCTTCGGCCAGGCACCACGACGCGTGCGACTCGCCCGGCTCGGCTCCGCACTCGGCACAGGGCTCCGTGGACACACGGCGCTCACCCTCGTCGTCGAGGACGAGGTCGAGCGACTCGTGGCTGCGCTTCAGGGCGCGTGCCTCCTCGAAGCGCCGGTGTCGACCCTTCTTCACCAGAAGACTCCCTGGACGGGGACGGTTGACCGTTGAGTCTACCGCTCCACCGGGCCGGACCCGTGGAGCCCCGCGTCTAGCATCCCTCGGTGCCCGAGCCCTGGTGGAAGTCGGCGGTCGTCTACCAGATCTACCCGCGGTCGTTCGCCGACAGCGACGGGGACGGCGTCGGCGACCTGGAGGGGCTCCGCTCCCACCTCGACCACCTCGTGTGGCTTGGCGTCGACGCGCTGTGGCTCTCGCCCGTCTACCCGAGCCCCATGGCCGACTTCGGCTACGACGTGGCCGACCACTGCGACATCGACCCGGTGTTCGGCACCCTCGCCGGCTTCGACCGGCTCCTCGACGAGGCCCACCAGCGGGGGCTCCGGGTGCTGCTCGACTGGGTGCCGAACCACACGTCCGACCGCCACCCGTGGTTCGTCGAGGCCCGCTCCTCCCCGACCAGCGCGCGCCGCGACTGGTACGTGTGGCGCGACCCGGCGCCGGACGGCTCGGTGCCCAACAACTGGGTGGCCGCGTTCATGGACGGCGCGCCGGCGTGGACCCTCGACGAGGCGTCGGGCCAGTACTACCTGCACCTGTTCCTGCCCCAGCAGCCCGACCTGGACTGGTCGAACCCGCAGGTCGTGGCGGCGATGCACGACACGCTGCGGTTCTGGCTCGACCGTGGCGTCGACGGCTTCCGGGCCGACGTGATCCACGCCATCGGCAAGGACCCGGCGCTGGCCGACGACCCCCCGGAGCTCATCCCCATCCCGCACTCGGCGCTCAACGACGACCCGGCCACCCACCGCCTGCTGCGCGACCTCCGGTCCCTGCTCGACTCGTACCCCGGCGACCGGGTGATGGTGGGCGAGGTCTACCTGCTGTCGACGGAGCTGGTCGCCACGTACTACGGCCGCGGCGACGAGCTCCACCTGGCCTTCAACTTCCCGCCCCTCTACGCGCCGTGGGACGCCGCGGCCTGGCGGATCCGCATCGACGAGGTCGTCAGCGAGCTCGACCCGCGGGATGCCTGGCCCACGTGGGTCCTCTCCAACCACGACAACCGACGCCATCGCACGCGGTACGGCTCCGAGCCCCGGGCCCGCGCCGCAGCGGTGCTGCTGCTCACGCTGCGGGGCACCCCGTTCCTGTACGCCGGTGAGGAGCTGGGGCTGGAGGACGCCGTCGTCCCGCCCGGGCGCGAGGTGGATCCCGGGGGCCGCGACGGGTGCCGGGCCCCCATCCCCTGGACCGGTGACCCCGGCCACGGCTGGCCCGGCCCAGCCGAACCGTGGCTGCCCTGGTCGCCCGACCCCGACCATCGCAACGTGGCCGACCTCCGCGCCGACCCGGCGTCGATCCTGCACCTCTACCGGCGGCTCCTGGCCGCCCGCCGGGGCTCTCGGGCGCTCCGCCTCGGCGCCTTCGCCCACGTCGACGCCCCGGACGGGGTGCTGGCGTACCGGCGGGAGGCGCCCGGCGACGAGCGGGTGGTGGTCGTGAACTTCGCCGGGGAGGACCGACCGGTCGCGCTCGCGGGGAGCTGGACGGTCGAGGTGGCAAGCGACGGCACCGGTGAGGGCGCGGCCTACCGGGGCGCCGTGGGGCCCGACCAGGCGGTGGTGCTGCGGCCCGGCTGAGCCGGTCAGCCCTGGAGCGGGCGGGCCGAGCGGGCCTCCAGCACGAGGTTGCCCCGGCCGTCGAAGGCGAGCGCGGCCTCGCCGCGCACCAGCTTGCGCACCGCCTCGCCCGCCAGCTCGGCGCGCCAGCCGTGGGTGAGCCGCCCCGAGGGCGGATCCCCGAGCAGCTCGACCAGGTCGCTGCGGGTGGCCAGGAGGGCGGTGTCGAGCTCGGCGTCGCGGGCCAGCTGGCTCACCCAGGCCGAGACCAGGGTGACCGCAGGGCGCAGGTGGCGAGGGAGATCCTCGCCCCTCGACTCCTGCACCTGGTCGGCCGGCAGGCGGAGCCCCTCGGCGACCGCGGCCAGCAGCTCCTCGCCCACCGGACCCCGCGTGTGGCGACCATCGAGGCCCCGCACCTGCTGGAGCTCGGCGAGGGTCCGGGGCGGGCGTTGGGCGATGCTCACCAGCGCCAGGTCGGGCAGCACCTGACGCACGGGCTGGTCGAGCCGGGCGGCCCGCCGCTCCCGCCACGCCGCCACCGCCTGGGCCACCCCCCTGCTCGTGCCCCGCAGGTGCCGGTGCTCCTTCAGCCGGAGCCAGGCCTCCTCGGGCACGGCACCGCCGACGGGGCGGAGCCGCAGCTCGTCGCACTCGTCCAGCGCCCATCCGAGGCGGCCCCGCTCCTCGAGGCGCTCCACCAGGCGCCGGTGGAGGGCGAGGAGGTGGGCGACGTCGGACGCGGCGTAGGCGCGCTGGTCGGCGGTGAGGGGCCGGCGCAGCCAGTCGGTGAGCCGATCGCCCTTGGGCACCTTGACCCCGAGCTCGCCCGACAGCAGGGCCACCAGCGACGGGGTGCCGTAGCCCACGAAGCCGGCGGCCACCTGGGTGTCGAACAGGTGCGTCGGCACCGTGCCGCACGCCCGGTCGAGCACCTCGAGGTCCTGCCCGGCGGCGTGCATCACCGCGGTGCCGGAGCCGTCGAGCAACCGGCCGAGTGGGGCCAGGTCGACGGCCAACGCGTCCACCAGGGCGACGCCCCGGGGGCCGGCCAGCTGCACCAGCGCCACCTTCGGGAAGTAGGTGCGCTCGCGGTGGAACTCGGTGTCGACGGCGTAGGCGGGCTCGCCGAGCAGCGACTCGACCACCTCGGCCAGCTGCTCCGGCCGGTCGACCCAGCGATGCTCGGTGCCGCTCACCCCGGCACCCGGCCGCTCCGCGGCCCGCTGTCGCTGCTCACCTCGTGGACCTGCACGGCTCCCTCCCGGGGGCAGGAGGCTACGGCAGGTCGTCGGGCCGGTTCACGTTCCGGAGCCACCCCGGGTCCGACAGGGACACCCGGCGGACCGCGAGCCCCGCCAGGGCACGGCGAGGCGCGCGCTCGCCGGCTGCGAAGGCCCGCTCGAGCACCGGGCCGCAACGGCGCCGGTACGCGGCGTGGAGCGGCTCGAGCCGGCCGCGGAGCTCGGGCACCGCGGCGTCGTCGGCCGACCCCAGGGCGGCGACCACCTCTCGGATCCCGGCCGCGTCGACCATCGCCAGGTCGCAGGCCAGAACCACGACCGGGTCGTGGGCGGCCACCCGGAGGGCCGTCAGGATCCCGCCCAGCGGCCCCTCCCCGGGATGGTCGTCGGGGAGCGCGGCCAGGCCGAGCCCCTCCAGCGCGCCCAGGTCGCCGCCCACGGCGAGCACCTCGGCCGCGCCGGCGCCGGCCAGGGCTCGACCGGCCAGCACGGCCATGGGCACGCCCCGCACCGCCAGCAACCCCTTGTCGGCACCCATCCGCGAGCTCCGCCCGCCGGTGAGCACCACCCCGGAGAAGGGCGCCGGGCTCACCCCCGCTCGCACGTGCCACGGCGCCGCGGTTCTCCGTCCCGATCGGCCCGCACAGCGGTCCGTCCCGGACGGGAGACGCGGGATGCCGATCCCCGTGCGGGCGTCACGGGGCGTCGCCGCGCCCGTCGGGGTCGAGCTGGCCCAGGAAGGTGGCGCACCGCTCCTCCTCGTCGCGCTCGCCGATGGCGGCGGCCGCCCGCCGCAGACCGTCGAGGGAGCGCAGGAAGCCGCGGTTCTCCTCGTGCCGCCACCGCACGTAGCCCGACCCGCGCCAGCCGCTGGCCCGCAACCGGTCGAGCCCGCGGTGGTAGCCCACACGGAAGCACGCGTAGCACTCGACGTCGTCCCGTCCGAGCTCGCCCAGGCGCGCCCACCCGTCGAGGAACCGGGGCCAGCGCGCGACCACGGCCGCCACCGCGGCCCGGCGCTCGGCGGCGGGCGCCGCCATGGCGTCGGCCAGCGCGGCCAGCACCTCGGGCGGCTCGGGGTCGAGCACGGTCTCGGGCGGGCCCTCCGACGAGAGGGTGACGGGTCGTTGATCGGCCATGGCCGCAAGCCTACGGAGACGCCCGGCCGGGCCCGTCGACAGGGAGCAGCTGCTGCACGAGGTGCGCCAGCGCGGCGGCGTGCGTGAGGTGAGCGCCGTGGTGCGCCCCCGCCACCTCCACCACCCGCCCGTCGGCCACGTGCTCGGCGATCCAGGTCACGCCCTGGCGGTGGTGCCCGCGCCCCTCGGAACCGCAGGCGGCGATGACCGGGCAGGCCACGTCGGCCGGGTCGAACGGCGCCGGGCCCTGCCGCAGGAAGCGCAGCTCGGCGACCAGGGCGGCCCCCTCCGACCGGCGCTCGGCGCGGGTCCGAGCCGGCAGGCGCTCCCAGCGCTCGTCGCCGATCATCCTCCGGAGGAACCGCTCGGCCGCCTCCTCGGGCCGGGCCGCTGCGGCGAGCACGGTCGCTCCTGCGGTCCCCTCCGGGTACCACGGGAGCCAGGACAGCGGGGGTTCGAACACGACCACGCCGGTGACGAGCTCGGGCGCCCTGGCCGCGGCGGCGAGGGCGATCACCCCGCCGTAGCTGTGCCCCAGCACCACGGCCTGCCGACCGTCGAGCACCGCCACCAGGTCGTCGACGTGGTCGTCGAACCGCCCGGCCGGGCGAGCCCGGCGCGACCGGGCGTAGCCGCGCCGGTCGTAGCGCACGACCGTGCACGCGGCCAGGTGGCGGGCGACCCGCGCCATGCCGGCCGATCGGTCCATGGAGCCGTGCACCAGCACGACGAGGGGCGAGCCCGGTGGTCCGTCGTGGACGACGACGTGCAGGTCCTCGGGCGGGGGTGCCGGTGCCGCCGCGTCGCCACGACCCTCGCCCGCTCGGGACGGCACGCCGGTCAGACCCGCCGCCGCAGGGGATGGTCGTCCGGCACCTGGACCAGCACGAGGCGGTTGCCGGCCGGGTCGGCGACCCAGCCCTCGCGGAGGCCCCACGGCCTGGTCGCCGGCGGCTCGAGCACCTCCACGCCGGCTGCGGCCAGCCGCCCGACCTCGGCGTCGACGTCGGGCACCTGCAGCCAGAGGGTGACGGGGCCCGGCGTGGCCAGCGCGGTGGAGCCCCGGCCGATCTCGAGGAAGCCGCCGCCGAGGAAGAACACCACCCCGGTGACCCTGCCCTCGGCCCCGAACTCGCGGTAGATCCGCAGACCCACCACGTCGCGGTAGAAGCCCACGAGCCCGTCGACGTCGGCCGGGTGGATCAGGACCCGGCTGGAGAGCACCTCCACGGCGGCCACCCTACGCGGGGACTCCGGCGGGCGGGCCGAGCGGGCCCCGTATGCTCCGGCCGATGGAGCTGCTCCTCATCCGCCACGCCCTGCCGATCAGGGTCGAGCACGACGAGGGTGGTCCGCCCGCCGACCCCGAGCTGAGCGAGGTCGGCCGCGACCAGGCCCTCCACCTGGCCGCCTGGCTGCGCGACGAGCGCATCGACGCCGTCTTCTCCAGCCCCATGCAGCGCGCCCGGGAGACGGCGGCGCCGCTGGCGGCGGCCCACGGCCTGGAGGTCGTGGTCGACGACGAGCTGGCGGAGTACGACCGCAACGCCCACTTCTACGTGCCGGTCGAGGAGCTGAAGGCCACCGGCGACCCGCGCTGGAAGGAGGTGCTGGAGGGCACCTGGACCGACGGCGAGGTCGACCCGGCCACCTTCCGCGCCGTGGTGGTGGAGGCGGTCGAGCGGGTGATCGAGGCCAACCCGTCGCGTCGCGTGGCGGTGGTGTGCCACGGCGGGGTGATCAACGCCTACGTGGCCCACGTCCTCGACCTGGGCGATCGCTTCGAGACGGGCTTCTTCTATCCCGTGTACACGAGCATCAGCCGGGTGATGGCGGCCCGGTCGGGCGAGCGGAGCGTGGCGTCGTTGAACGAGACGGCCCATCTGCGGGGCACGGGCCTCCACACGGGGATGGTCCCGTGACCGACGACGCCGACGGGCCGGTCCACCGTCGCACCTACGAGGTCGACGCCTTCGACGAGGGAGACGGGCGGGTCCGCCTGCGCGGCCACCTGCGCGACGTGCGCCCCCGTGGGCTGATCCCCGGCGACCCCGACCCTCTCGTGATCCACGACATGACCGTCGACCTCGTCGTCGACCTGGCCACCTTCGCGATCGTCGAGGCCGTGCCGGTGATGGACGTCCGGCCGAACCTCGAGTGCGACGCCATCCTCCCCCGGTACGACCGGCTGGTCGGCCTGTCGATCGCCCGCGGCTTCACGCACCGGGTGCGCGAGCTGTTCGGCGGTCCGCGCGGGTGCAGCCACGTCACGGCGCTCCTGCAGGCCATGGCGCCGGTGGCCGTCCAGTCGGCCTACACGCTCTCGTGGGGCTCCGACGACGGGCCGGGCGAGGCGCGCCTTGCCGACCCGGCCGAGCGGCGCGAGCGGGCCCGCGAGCGCTTCGAGCGCAACCGCAACACCTGTCACGTGTTCGCGGACGACGGCCCGATGGACGCCAGGGCCGCACGGGGCGACCCCTACGAGCCCCCGATCTGGGCCGCGGAGCGCCTGCGCCGGCTGGGCCGCGACCCCGAGGACTGGATCGAGTTCCTGCGCTGACCCCAGCCGCTCGCGTTCTGTGCACGGCAGGGTTCGGTTTCCGACCGATCCGGTGCACAGAACGGCGAGCCCGAGCGGGCTCGGCCGGCTGGGACTAGTTGCGCGGCACCTTGGTCCAGGGCAGCTCCTTGTCGACCCGCACGTCGCCCGGCAGGCCCAGCACGCGCTCGCCGAGGATGTTGCGCATGATCTCGGAGGTGCCGCCCTCGATGGAGTTGGCACGCGAGCGCAGGAACGCCTTCTGGAGGCTGTCGGCACCCATGGCCGTCTCCGGCCGCAGCATCTCGTAGCTCGAGTAGAGCATCCCGTCGGCACCGAGCAGGTCCATGCAGAGCTCGTAGATCCTCTTGTTGAGCTCGGCGAAGTGGAGCTTGCCGGTGGATCCCTCGGGCCCCGGCACGCCCTTCTGGCGGTTCTGCGAGGCCCGCAGGTTGGTGAGCCGCGACACCTCGGCCTCGCTCCACAGCTGCATGAGCCGGTCGAGGGTGGTCTCGTCCTTGCGCTCGGGCGGCAGGTCCTGCCAGAGCCTCACCGCCGCGGCGATGGGCCCCGAGCCCCTGGGCATCACCGTGCCGCCGATCGACACCCGCTCGTTCATCAGGGTCGTGAGCGACACCCGCCAGCCCTCGCCCACCTCGCCGAGGCGCTCGGCATCGGGGATGCGGACGTCGGTGAAGTAGACCTCGTTGAACTCGGCCTCGCCGGTCATCTGGCGGAGCGGCCGCACCTCCACGCCAGGGGCGTGCATGTCGACGACGAAGTACGTGAGGCCCTTGTGCTTGGGCTGCTCCGGGTCGGTGCGGGCGACGAGCATGCCCCACCGCGACAGATGGGCCAGCGTGGTCCACACCTTCTGGCCGTTGACGACCCACTCGTCACCGTCGCGCACGGCGCGCGACGACAGGCTGGCCACGTCGGAGCCGGCACCGGGCTCGCTGAACAGCTGGCACCAGATCTCCTCGCCCGTGAACAGCGGGCGCAGGTAGCGGCGCTTCTGCTCCTCGGAGCCGTGGGTGACCACGGTGGGGGCACCCATGCCGTGACCGATGGGGTTCCGGTAGTACGGGTTCGGCCCCCCGGCGGCGAAGACCCGTTCGTTGATCGTGCGCTGGAGCTTGGGGCTCAGCCCGAGGCCGCCCGAGCCCTCGGGGAAGTGCACCCACGCCAGCCCGAGATCGAACTGGGCACCGAGGAAGGTCGCCGAGTCGGTGCTCGTCGGCGGGTGCCCCGCCAGCAGCTCGTCGACGAGCTCGACGACGCGCTGCTCGTCGGCGCCGATCGTGACGTCGGTGACGGCAGTCATCAGAGTCCACCCCCCAAGAGACGGTCGGCGGATCCTACCCGAGCGCCGTGCCGGGCCGTTCGGCCCTTCCGCCTCGCCCGGCGCAGTGGCACCCTCGAGGGGCAGGTACCTGCGCGAAAGGGGCACCGAGATGCGACGCACGATCGCCGCGGCCGTCGCCGTGGCCACCCTCCTCGTCGGGCCGGCCGTGACGGGCGCGGCCGCGGCCCCGTCCGGCCCTCGCTCGGCGCCGCCCACTGCCAAGTACTGCGCGCCCGACGAGGGCTCCGTCGCCCGCCTCTACCAGGCCTTCTTCTTCCGGGCCCCGGACTGGGACGGGTTCTGGTACTGGATGGGCGTGTACGACCGCGGCGTGCCGCTGGGTCAGATCGCCGACGGGTTCACGTACTCCGCCGAGTTCCTAAGCACCTACGGAGGCCTGTCGAACGAGGACTTCGTGTGGCTCGTGTACCTGAACGTGCTGGGCCGCGACCCCGACCCCGGCGGCTACGGCTACTGGGTCGACCAGCTGTACCGGGGCCTGCCCTGGGGCTGGATGATGGTGGAGTTCTCGGAGTCGCCCGAGTTCGTCGGCTTCGCCGGGCCGTGCCCGGGCATCGACACCGGGTGGTCGCTGGGTGACCTCATGGACGCGTGCGCGTACGGCGACATGCTCGCCTGCGACTACGTCTACTGGGTGACGCCCAGTGGCAGCGAGGCCGAGTACTACGGGATGACCTGCGGCTACCGCGTCGACCCCGATGCGGGCTACTGCGTGTACCGCTTCGGTCGGTGGTGGTGACCGGGACGGCTCACCCCTCGTCGGCGGGCTCGGGCCCGGCGGCCTCGTAGCCGGCGGCCTCCAGCCGGGCCAGCAGCCGGTCGCGCACCGAGTCACCCGGTTCGCGGGCCTTCTCGCCGGTGACCCGCCAGCCGAGGCGTGACGAGTACAGGAGGGGCGGCTCGCCCAGCCTCCCCTCGCCCACCCCGACGACGCGAGCGAAGAAGAGCTCGTGGTCGATCATGGGCTTGCGGTCGAACACCTCGCAGGCCAGCCAGGCGATGCAGCCCGGGACCACCGGGAGGCCGTCGACCAGCTCGAGCCACTCCGAGGCCACGTGGTGGAAGCGGCGCCCCGGGTACGAGAAGTACTGGCCGACGTCCACCTGGTCGCCCGCCAGGATCGACACCGCGAACCGCCCGGAGGCCTCGATGAGGGGGAACGTGTCGTGCCTCGGGGACACCGAGGCCATCACCACCGGCTCGGCGAAGGCGACCTGGCACACCCAGTGCGAGCAGTAGGCGCGCACCACCCCGCCGTGGGCGGCCCCCACGACCTGGACGCCCTTCATCATCTGTCCCAGGCAGCGCTTGGTTCGCGGGTCGATCACTCCGGTCCTCCTCAGTTGAGCCGGGCCCGCAGGCGGCTCGCCTCGCCGAGGAGCTCGTCGGGCCGCAGCCCCTGGCGACCGGCGTCGGCCGCGGAGGCCACGTCGACGACGAGGACCTCGAGCTGCTCGGCGGCCTCGTCGAAGCGACCGAGCGCGGCCAGCACCCGGGCGAGCAGCTGGCGGTCGGCCGGCGCCGCTCCCGGCATGCGGACGGCGAGCCCGAGCACCCAGGCGAGGGAGCGCCGGTCGCCGGCGCGCAGGTAGATGCTCTTGAGGTTGGCGAGCAGGCGGACGAGGATCGCGCGGCGCCCGATGGGCTCGAGGAACGCCTCGTCGAACTCGGCGTCGGGGCCCAGGACGTCGTGGAAGCGGGCCCGGCACTGGCGTCGGGTGAGCTGGCGGCCACCATCGAAGGCGTCGACGAACACCTCGGGGTCCCAGGTGCGCAGCAGGAAGTGCCCGGGCATCCCCACCCCTGCGAGGGGCACGCCGATCCGGCGCCCCACCTCCATCGTGAGCAGCGACAGCGACAGGGGGATCCCGGTGCGCCGATCGAGGATCTCGTCGAGGAACGAGTTCCTCGGGTCGTAGTAGTCGGCCCGGTTGCCGTGGAACCCCTGCTCCACGAACAGGTGGCGGACGAGGGCGTCGAGCGTGGGCGCCCAGCAGGCGCCGGCGAGGTCGTCGATGCGGGCCAGCTGGGCGGGCACGTCGAGGCCCGGGCGGAGGTGGCTCGCCACCAGGAGCGCCGCCTCGTCCAGCGGGAGGGCCGCCTCGGGCCCCTGCACCAGCTCGCTGAAGCGGGCCACGGGGTCCACGACCGCCACGGTAGCGGCGCGGCCGGTGGTACGGTCGCACGAAGCCCGCTGCTGGTGTTTGGGAGGAGACCCGTGTATCCCGGAGCTCACGTCGCGACCACGCCCGACAAGCCGGCCTACATCATGGGCGGCACCGGACAGGTGGTGACCTACCGCGAGCTCGACGCCGAGGCCAACCGCCTCGCCCGGTTCTTCCGCGACCTCGGGCTGCAGCCCGGCGACCACGTGGCCTTCTTCATGGAGAACAACCCACGGTTCCTGCAGATCGCGTGGGGTGCGCACTACGCCGGGCTGTACTACACGGCGATCAGCTCCCGCCTCACGCCCGGCGAGGTCGAGTACATCGTCAACGACTGCGGCGCCAAGGTGTTCATCGCCTCGTACGACAAGCGGGACGTGGCGTGGGAGGTGCTCAACGGCATCCCCGACTGCAGGGTCCGGCTGATGCTCGACGGCGTCGTCGACGGCTTCGAGAGCTTCGAGGCCACGGTGTCCCGCTTCCCCTCGGAGCCGCTCCCCGACGCCGTCGAAGGCGTCGACATGCTCTACAGCTCGGGCACCACGGGGCGCCCGAAGGGGGTCAAGGTCCCCCTCCCCGCGGTGCCGCTGGGCACGGCGCCCACCCTGCTGCTCCTGGCGCAAGGCCTGTTCGGGTTCGACCAGGACACCGTGTACATCTCGCCCGCGCCGCTCTACCACGCCGCGCCCCTGCGCTTCACCATGGCGGTCAACCGGGTGGGCGGCACGGCCGTGGTGATGGAGCACTTCGACCCCGAGGAGGCGCTCGCGCTCATCGAGCGCCACCGGGTCACCCACTCGCAGTGGGTGCCCACCATGTTCATCCGGATGCTCAAGCTGCCCGAGGAGGTGCGGGGCCGCTACGACGTGTCGAGCCTGGCGTGCGCCATCCACGCGGCCGCGCCGTGCCCGGTGCCCGTCAAGGAGCAGATGATCGCCTGGTGGGGCCCGGTGATCCACGAGTACTACGCCGGCACCGAGGGCAACGGCTTCGTCTACTGCAACTCCACCGACTGGCTCGCCCACAAGGGCACCGTCGGCAAGCCCCTCTTCGGCGAGCTGCACGTCCTCGACGAGGAGGGCAGCGAGGTCCCCACCGGCGAGTCGGGGACCATCTTCTTCGGCAACGGCGGGGAGTTCGAGTACCACAACGACCCGGACAAGACCGCCGGTTCCCGCAACGACAAGGGCTGGAGCACCCTCGGCGACGTCGGCTACCTCGACGCCGACGGCTTCCTCTACCTCACCGACCGCAAGGCCTACATGATCATCTCGGGCGGGGTGAACGTCTACCCGCAGGAGGCCGAGAACGTGCTGGCCATGCACCCCAAGGTGATGGACGTGGCCGTCTTCGGCGTGCCCAACGAGGACTTCGGCGAGGAGGTGAAGGCGGTCGTGCAGCCCGCCGACCCGGCCGAGGCCGGACCCCAGCTCGAGCGGGAGCTGATCGAGTACTGCAAGCACCACCTCTCGGCGATCAAGTGCCCGCGCACCGTCGACTTCCGCGACGAGCTCCCCCGCCACCCGACCGGCAAGCTCTACAAGCGGCTGCTGAAGGACGAGTACTGGAAGGACCACCAGAGCCGGATCATCTGACCGGCGCCGCGCCCCCGTTCGACCAGGCACCAGCTGGACTGGCGGGGGTCAGGTGGTTGGTGGAGGTCGGGTCGCAGGGCAGGCCGGCCGATGAGCCGCCCGCGCTGGTCTCGCCACTCGAGGCGGTGGTCGGCGTTGTCGGTGAGGGTGAAGCCGTCGAGGTGGATGCGCTGGTGGTGGTGCCAGCACAGCCCGGCCAGGTTGGCCTTGCCGGTGGGCCCGGCGAGCTCGACGTGGTGGACGTGCCCGTCGGGGCGGTCGACCCCGGCACCCGGCATGCGTGGTCGCACCGGGCGCTCCGCCCGTGACACGGTTGACTGTGGGTGTGAACGCCGGTGCCAGCCTGCTCGCCGTGGCGCTCGCTGCAGCCCTGCTCGTGGCGGGCGCCTGTGACGACGAGGGGGCCCGCGGCCCTGGTGCGCTGGCCGAGGTCGACCGCTGGCTGTACCTGCTCGCCGTTCCCGTCGAGCCCGACGTCGTGGAGGCGATCGCCGCGTCGAGCCACGACCTGGTGGTGATCGACCCCGCCGTCACCGAAACCGACAGCGCCGACGTACCTGTGCGGGCCATGGTCGAACGGCTGCACGACGCCGGGAAGACCGTCGTCGCCTACGTCGACGTCGGCGAGGCAGAGTCGTACCGCACCTACTGGCAGGAGGGCTGGGGGATCGGTGACCCGGCGTGGATCCTGTCCGAGGACCCCGACGGGTGGGCCGAGAACTACCCGGTGGCCTACTGGGACCCCGAGTGGCAGGCGCTCTGGTTGGACGACGGCGGTCTGGTGGACGTGGTGGCCGGGCTCGGCTTCGACGGGCTCTACCTCGACTGGGTGGAGGGCTACAGCGACGAGGTGGTGGCGGAGGCCGCCGACGCCGACGGGGTCGACCCGGCCGAGGAGATGGCGGTGTGGGTGGGCGCGCTGGCCGACCGGATGCGGGAACGCCGCCCCGGCGCGCTGGTGATCCAGCAGAACGCGGCGGAGCTGGCCGCCACCCGGCCCGACCTCCGGGCCGTCATCGACGGGCTCGCCCAGGAGCAGGTCTGGTTCGACGGGGGTGCCGACGGCGACCCGCCCGGCGACTGCCCCCTCCCCGCCACCGAATTCGACGTCGACGGCGAGGCCTACGTGGAGAGCCTCTCGCCGGCGTGCCGGGCAGAGTGGGAGGAGCACCCGGACTCGACGCTGCACGTGTCGAGCGAGTCGTACCTCTCCGAGCTCGAGGCCCTGCACGCCGAGGGGCTGCCCGTGCTCACCGTCGACTACGCCACGGAGCCGGAGCACGTCGCCTTCGTGCTGGCCGAGTCGCGGGCGCGCGGCTTCGTACCGTTCGTCGGCGTCCGCAGCCTCGACCGCTGGGAGCCACCCCGCTGACCCCGTCCGTTGGAAGGACTGGGCGCGCAAACCGCGCGCAGGCGTCCGACAAGGCGTTGCCGCCGCTGGGGCGACGCCTCCGGCCCGGTCCGCCGGGCCCCGGGGCCGTCAGCCGCCGGACACCTCGATCGTCTCCAGCTCGGGGTCGGCGAGGACGTCCTCCTCGGTGAACAGGACGGGTCGCCACTCCTCGACGGAGAACATGGCTGTCTGGTCCGCGAAGTGGGGCGAATCCGGGTCCTTCGACTGGGAGTAGGCGGCGATGCCCTCGGCGACGGGGCCGTCCTCGGTGAGCTCGATGGCCAGCACGATGGCGGGTCCGCGGTCGCCGCGGTACCCGTCGACGGTGAGGCCGGACGGCGAGAGCCGGTCGGGCTCCGGGTAGGGCTCGAGGGACGACACGAACAGCGCCTCGAAGGTGAGGATGTTCTGGACGCCGTCCGTCCACACGCCGCCGCCGGCGGGGATGCGCTCGTCGCCCTTCTCGATCCACTGGGCGTCGCCGAGCGGCGTCTCCGGGCCGAAGCCGGCCTGCTGGAGCACGAGCACGGCCCGGGCCAGCTTCTCGAGCACGGGGTCGGGGCCCTCGGGTGGCGCCGGGGCGAGATCGCGGGGGGTGCCGAGGGGATCGGCCGGGTCGAAGGGCACGGCCCAGGGGAGCCCGATCTCGGCCGTCGAGTTGACCGTCTGGCTGGTGGAGGTGGTCACCAGCTCCCGCCACACGAGCGCACCCCGGCTGTCGACGTCGAAGCGGCCGTCCCAGACGGCGAGGGCTGCGCAGGCTGGCCCGATGTCGACGGTCTGGCCTTCGACGCTGACGGGCGCAGCTCCCTCGCACCGGGCCACCACCTGGTCGAGGAGCCGCTCGGCGGTGCTCGAGGTATTGGAGAAGTACATCTCCAGCAGCTCGGCGCGGGTGAAGCGCCCGTCCGCGCCGGCCGGCCCTGCAGGGCTGGTGTCCTCGACTTGCGCCACCGCCACCGATCGGGGCAAGAGGGCCCAACCCTCCTCGCCGAACATGGGCGAGTAGCCCTCGAGCCGGGTTGCGGTGTTCACGATCCAGTGGCTCTGGTTGGCGTTCCACACCAGGTCGGTGCGCTCCACCTGAGGCTTCTCGGCGAAGGGCACGAGGCCGGGGTCGCTGGCGGCGGGGTCGTCCACCCACTCGTTGCGGCTGTCACTCCCGTCCAGGAGCACCACGTTCTGGGTGGCCAGCAGCCCGGCGAGGGGGTCGGACGCCACGGCCTCCCGCCAGCCGGCGATCGTGTCCGCGCTCAGGTTGGGGGTGGCCGAGGCGTCGACGTACCACGCCCGGCCATCCGCCGATGCCGCCATGGTGTTCACCCAGGGGATGCCGTCCACCTCGGCGAACACGGCCTGGAACTCGTCCATGCTCGTGGACGTGTTCATCCCGAGCCACTGACTGATCGCCTGGTCGTTGTCACTGTTGGCGTCTCGGTAGGTGAAGGCCTGCTCCGCCGTCCACTCGGCCACGCCGGGGATCTCGGCGACCGGGCCGTAGTGGCTCCGGTAGAGGGTGCGGGTGACGGCCTCGGTCGACCCGTCGGGCCGGCGGACGTCGATGGTGACCTCGACGGGCTCGAGGGCGCGCACCTCGTCGTCGTAGCGGTACGAGAGCGGATCCCCCGGGACGAGGTCGAGGGAGTAGACGGTGAAGCGGCGACCGTTGCCGGCGACGGTGTGGGTCCAGGCCACCGCCTCGTTGAAGCCCACCTGGATACCGGGCATGGCGCCGAACGAGCCACCGTACACGTCGACCTCGCCCGGGATGGTGAGGTGGTTCTCCCGGAACTGGCTGGGCCCCCACCAGCCGAACTGGGGGTTGGTGAGCACCATGCCCCCGCCGCTCTCGGTGCGGTCGGCGCCGAAGGCCCAGCCGTTGCTGGCGTGCACCTCGACGAGGTCCGAACCCGGCGGCGGCAGGTCGGCCAGGGACTGCTGGTCGACCACCGTGGTGTCGACGGGTGAGCCGGGCGGCTGGGCGTTGCCCACGTACTCCGCCAGGGAGGCGCCGCTGCCGTACAGGACGGCGTCGCGCAGGTAGGCGTAGACATCGACGGCGCTGACGGGCCGGATCCACTCGGCGCCGGCGCACCAGCCGGGGAAGCCCTCGGGACCGGCCTCGTCGAGGTACGCGTTGTACCCAGCGGCGTATCCCTCGAGCATCGCCCGCTCGCGGGCCGGCAGGTCGTCGAAGCCCGCCTCGGCCAGCCCGTGCACGTCGAACACGGCGTAGGCGAAGTCGCTCGTGACGTTGGCGTCCCCCTCGCCCGGACCGAGGAAGGCGGCGCGCTCGCCACGCACCTTGAGCACCTGGTCGGCCAGGATGCGGCCCCGGTCCTGGGCCATGGCGTACGCCTGCCCGAAGCCGGCGCTTCCCCAGTCGTCGGCCACCACGTGGGGGATCCCGTACGAGGTGCGGTGGATCGTGGCGCGGTACGCCGCCTCGGCGCCGGCGCCGGCGTCCCCGTCGGCGGTGCAGGCCGCTCCGATCGTCCCGCCCAGCAGCGCGACCGCCGTCGCAACCGCTGCGCCCAGCCTCGTCCGACGGTTGGCCACGACTCCCCCTCTGCAAGCACCACTTCTCGCCGATCACGTGCCCGCGCACCGTCGACTTCCGCGACGAGCTCCCCCGCCACCCGACCGGCAAGCTCTACAAGCGGCTGCTGAAGGACGAGTACTGCAAGGACCACCAGAGCCGGATCATCTGGGGCGCGATCGCAGGCGGCGACGACCCACCACCATCGCCGCTGCGGACGCCAGCGAGCAGATGGCGGCCAGCACCCAGGACCACTGGTACGAGGTGGCTTCGGCGACCACGCCGAACGCCAGCGGGCCGGCCACCGCACCGATGTACGTGCCCGTCTGCGTGATGCCGGTGGCCGCCCCCGGGGCCTCGGGGAAGCGCCGGACGATGGCCAGGTTGAACAGCCCGGGCCACCCCCAGCCGGTGGCGAAGGCGAGCGGCGTGGCGACCAGCATGACGGGCGCCGAGGCGGTGGCGAGGAGCACGAACGCCCCGGCGCCGAGCACCAGCATCACCGCCACCACCCGTAGGTGGCCGCCCTCGCGGCGGTCGGCCCGCACGCCCGAGAGCAGCCGCACCACCAGGCCCACGGCGCTCCCGCCCGCAACCACCAGCCCCGCCGTGCCGTCGGCCAGGCCGGCCGCCACCAGCGCGCTCACCAGGAAGGTGCCCAGGCTGCCGGCCGCGGCCGCCCCCAGGCCGATCCCGAGGCCCAGCACCACCAGGGCGCGCACGTCGGGCCGGGGGCGGTCGCCGGCGGCACCGCGGCCGCGGCGGGGCTCCAGGCCGGGCACGCTGGCGGCGGCGCCCACGGCCAGGACAGCTCCCCCCACGTAGGCCCAGCGCCAGCCGACCGTGAGGGCCACCGCCGGCACCGCCAGGCCCCCGAGCAGGATGGCGGTGGGGATCGCCGACTGCTTCACGCCGAAGGCCAGGCCCTGGCGGGTGGGCGGCACCGACCGGGCGAGGAAGAGGTTCGCGGCCGGCTGGGCCAGGGCGTTGGCCAGGCCGGCCAGCGCCAGCAGCCCGACCAGGGAGGCGAGCGACCGAGCGGCCACCGACACCAGGGCGAGGGCGCCGGCGCTGGCCAGCGCCGCGGCTCGCAGCGAGCGGGTCGAGCCCAGCCGCTCGGTCGCCCGCCCGAAGGCGACCGAGGCGACGCTGGCCGTGGCGAAGAAGGCGCCGACGGCCAGCCCCAGCCCGGCGGCGCCGAACCCCAGGTCGGCCTTCACCTGCACGGCCAGTGCCCCCGTGAGGAACGAGGGCAGCACCCCCACGGTGGTGACCGCGATGGCCGCGAGCAGCGCTCGTACCAGGGTGGGCGCCGGGGCTCCGCCGTTCATCAGGCGCGGAGCTGCTCGCCCATCGCCACCGTGGCGTTCACCCGGTCGTCGAGGCGGCGCTCCACCACCCGAAGGGCAAGGCCCCACGGCAAGCAGTCGACCACCGGGCCGAGGGCGACCTCCTGCCGCGGGCGGAGCTGCGACCAGCCGAGCGTGTTCACGACGTGGTGCACCACCGCCGGGTGCAGCCGGTCGAGGCTCGTCACGGTGGCACCTCCCCTGCCCATTCAACCAGGCACCGGCTTGGCCGGTGGGGGTCAGGTGGTGGGTGGGGGGCGGCCGAGGAGGCGTTGGTGCAGGGCGGGTCGGGTGGTGCCGATGAGCCGCCCGCGCTGGTCTCGCCACGCGAGGTGGTGGTCGGCGTTGCCGGTGAGGGTGAAGCCGTCGAGGTGGATGCGCTGGTGGTGGTGCCAGCACAGCCCGGACAGGTTGGCCTTGTCGGTGGGCCCGCCGTGCTCGTAGAACTCGACGTGGTGGAGGTGCACGGCGGGGCGGTCGCAGCCCGGCACCCGGCACCTGTGGTCGCGGTCGAGCACGGCGCGGGCCAGCCACGCGGGGACGTTGCGTGACGCCCGGCCGATGCCGATGGGCCGGCCGGTCAGCGGGTCGTCGACGTGCACCTCGAGGTCGCCGTCGCACAGCAGACCCGACAGGACCTGGCGAGCCAGGGGGGTCAGGGTCTCGGCCAGGGTGGCGGGGGTGTCGGCCTCGCCGGTGAGCTGGTCGGGGGTGGCGTGCACGACGATGGTGGCCCGCCGGGCCCTGGTCCCCTCGGGGGCTGCTGGGCGGCCCGTTGGCAGAGCGCGTCGGCCATCCGGGCGCCCCAGTGGTCGAGGGTGTCGGCCACCGCGTCGGCCGCCACATCGGCGGCCAGCGGCTCGAGCAAGGCGCGCAGCAGCGCCCCCTCGGCCACCGGGACACGGCCGGTGATGCGGGTCTCCTGGTCGTCGTCGCGCAGGCGCAGGCACCGGCGGGCCCGGGCGTCGACCAGCTGGGCCCTCGACGGGGGCCGCAACGACCGGGCCAGGGCCTCGAGCTCGTGGACGGACCGTCCGACGGCCCCGTCGGCCCACGCCCGCTCGGTGTCGGGGGTGACGAACCGCACCAGCTGGGCGACCTGATCGAACGACAGCACACCCGACCCGAAGGCGTCGGCCACGCCGGGCAGCCCACCGAGGGCCACGGCCACGTCGACGTGCCGGCGGGCGGTGGGCCGCGAGCAGGTGGTGGCCATCATCAGCCAGTCGACCGGGGCGGCGCAGCCATCGACCACGTGCCCGCAGCGGCGGGCCAGCTCGGCCACCGCGGCCAGCTGCTCGCGTCGCAGACCGGCCATCGCCGCCTCCAGCCGGCGGATCCCATCGGCCAGCTCGTCGAGCGTGCCGCGGCCCAACGATCCTCGGGCCCCTCACCCAACGCACCCCAGACGGGACCGCCACCCGGATCGCCCGACCCGGCACCGTCGAGGAGCGGGTCGTGCACACCGATCGCCATGCCAGCACCTCCCGGGGCGCCCACCAGCACTGAACAGGCCAGGCGAACCCAGCGATCAGGGAAGCACCATCACCCTACGACCCACCTGTGTCACCCACCCTCGGAGCCCACCGCCGCTCGGCACGCACGTGGAGGCACACCCGTCGGCCTGCATCGGGAGCGCGTCGATGGGGTTCCTCGCCAACTCCTTCCCGTCGGTCCTGGAGCGATACAGCGCGGCGAGGACCCCCGAGCGCGTCGAGACGCTCCTCCGGGGGCGCCTCGGCCACATGCAGCGCCTCACAGGTCCCGCTCGATGTCGTCCACCCACGACGCGGCGCGGGCGTTGCGCTCCACGTCGGTGAGCTCGCTGTCGACGATGGTGAGGCGGTGGTCGCGTCGGGGGTCGAAGTCCGGGTACTGCTCGACCCGGTCGAGGACCTCGCCGACCAGCTCCTTCAGGTGCAGCCGCGGGTGACGCCAACCCTGTGGCCGAGAGCGGGGGCAAGCGCTGGACGCTGGCGGGCCACCGCATGCGCCACGACCTCGATCGTAGGCACTCGACGGGGCATCGGGAGCGACGCACCGGCTGCGCAGGCCGCGGCCACCCCAACCAGTCGGGTGGAACGCCGGCCACGACGGCCCCACTGCCCTACACTGATCGTTGGGCAGTCGCGCCGGGAGGGACGGCAGTGGAGGGTCTGCGGTGACGATCGAGAGCGCTCGGGAGACGTCGACCACCGGCCTCCCCCCGTCGTCGGGCGGCTCGCCCGGCCGAGCCGGCCGGGCCACGACAGCGAGAGCCACCCCGCACACCAAGGCGCCGAAGGCGCGTGCCATCGCCGTGCGCAGCGGGGCCGCCGACCTGTACCCGGTCCCCGAGGAGGTCGATCGGGTCGTGCGGATCCTCGGATCCAACGCGGTCGCCGACGTCCTCGGCGTGGCCCGCTCCCAGCCCTCCCGGTGGCGATCGGGCCGCGAGCGCATCTCGCCGCCCAACCGGCGACGCCTGGCCGATCTCGACCACGTGCTGCACCGGCTCCTCCTGGTGCTGTGGCCCGAGCAGGCCAGCGGCTGGCTGACGGCCGACAACCCCCACCTCGGCGGCCGCCCCATCGACGTGCTCGCCCTCCGCGGCGCCGGGCCCGTCATCGACGCCATCGACGCCCTCGACCAGGGCGCGTACGCCTGAGCCCCGGCTCGTGCTGCTGTACCGGGTGGTCCCCTGGCTCCCCGACGCACGGGTCGGCGCCCCCGGACATCCCGCCCACGTGCCGCCGGGCGGCGCCGGGCGGGTCGACAACCCCGACCGGTACCAGTGCCTGTACCTGTCCGACGCCGCCGCCGGCGCCGTCGCCGAGGTCTTCTGGTTCGAGCGCGTCTGGACGTCGTCGATGCTGCGGGGACGGCCCTCGCTCCCGGGGAGCGTGCAGGCGATCGCCACCTACGAGCTCCCCGACGACACCCCGATCTGCGACCTCGACGACGCCCACCGCCTCGTCGACCTGGGTCTGCGGCCCTCGCAGGTCGTGACCCGGGACCGGCGGGTCACCCAGGCATGGGCACGGGCGATCCATGCACAGAGCCGTTGGCACGGCGTGTCGTGGTGGTCGTACCACGATCCCCGATGGTCCAGCCACGGGATCTGGCACCTCGACGGCCTCACCCCGATCGAGGTCTCGGCGCTCCGCCTCGACCACCCCGGGCTCCTCGAGGCCGCCGACGTGCTCGCCCGCCAGGTCGAGGGCTGACGGCCACCGGCATCGCCGCCGACGCCGCGCCCGGCGTCACCCCGCCGCCGGCTCGCCCGGGTCGAGGCGCCGGTGGGCGCCGACCACCGGCGCCTCGGCGTTCGACGTCGGCGACCACCGCCC
The DNA here is from genome assembly GCA_016716005.1 of Acidimicrobiales bacterium. NCBI lineage: Bacteria > Bacillati > Actinomycetota > Acidimicrobiia > Acidimicrobiales > Acidimicrobiales bacterium. The sequence goes on along the minus strand of JADJXE010000001.1, from coordinate 207,681 downwards.
CGTGCTCGCCCTGGAGCCGGGAGGCGGCGGGGGGCTGCCGCCGGGATCAGGGCTGGATGACCACGAGGCGCGCCTCGGTCATCTCGTGCACCGCGTAGGCGGGGCCCTCACGGGTGTTTCCGCTGTCGCGGATGCCGCCGTAGGGCATCTGGTCGGCCCGCCAGGTGGGCACCTCGTTCACCAGGACGCCACCGAAGTCGAGGGTGCGCACCGCCCGCAGCGCGGTGGCCAGGCTGGCCGTGAAGATGGCCGCCTGCAGCCCGTACTCGGTGTCGTTGGCCAGGGCGAGGGCCTCGCCCAGGTCGTCATAGGCCTGGATGGCCACGACCGGTCCGAACACCTCCGTGCGGCACACGCTCATGGCGGGCGAGACGCCGGCCAGCACCGTGGGCTCGAGCACGCCGTCGGCGCGCACGGTGCCGCCCGCGAGGAGCGTGGCCCCGCCGGCCACCGCCTCGTCCACCAACGACACCACCCGCTGGCGCTCACCGGTGGAGATCAGCGACGAGACGTCGGTGGCCTCGTCGAGCGGATCGCCCACCACCAGCGACCGCACCCGCTCCACCAGGGCCTGCGTGAACTCGTCGGCGATGTCGCGGTGCACGTAGATCCGCTGGGTGGAGATGCAGGACTGCCCGGCGTGGCTGAAGCCGGCCACCCTGATCTTGTCGGCCGCCGTGCGCCAGTCGCCGTCGGGCTCGAGGATCACCGGCGAGTTGTTGCCGAGCTCGAGGCTCACCTTCTTGCGGGGGGCCCTCGACGTGATGCCCCACCCGACCGGCGGCGACCCCGTGAAGGTGATCATGGCGACGTCGGGGTGGTCGACGAGGGCGTTGCCGACCACGCCGCCCGAGCCGGTCACCACGTTCAGGTGCCCGGCCGGCAGCCCGCACTCGTCGAGGAGCAGCTCGGCCAGCGCGAGGGCCGACAGCGGTGTCTGGCTGGCGGGCTTCAGCACCACCGGGCAGCCCGCCGCGATCGCGGGCGCCACCTTGTGGGCGACCAGGTTGAGCGGGAAGTTGAACGGCGAGATGGCGCCGACCACGCCGATGGGCACCCGCAGGGTGAAGCCGAGCTTGCCCTCGCCCGGCGAGCTGGCCTCGAGCGGCACCATCTCACCGCTGAGCTTGCGCGCCTCGACGGCCGAGAACGTGCACGTCAGCGCCGCCCGCTCCGCCTCGGCCCGTGCCGTCCGGATGGGCTTGGCCGCCTCCTGGGCGATGATCCGGGCCAGCTCCTCGCGCCGCTCGACGAGCAGCCGCGCCGCGGCGTCGAGGATCTCGGCCCGGCGCCAGGCGGGCAGCGGATCGTCGAGGGCGGCCCGCGCCGCGGCGACGGCACGGTCGACGTCGGCCGGGGTGCAGGCCGGCACCCGGGCCAGCTCGGCGCCGTCGTACGGGGCCCGGACGGGAAACGTCTCGACCCCCCGGTGGCGCTCGCCGCCGATGGGCACCGCTCGGGCCTCGACCATGCCTGGACCTCCTCGTCCGCACCGCGGGCTCGTCCGCCCCCCGGGCTCGTTCCCGGCCCGGGCCGTCGACCCTGTCGGCACCGGATTCTCGCCCATCGATCGGAGCCCCGCGGATACGGTGCGCGACGACGGCCGCCGGCGCCGGCAGCGGCGCCCCGACGAGCGGGGAGGTGACCCATGGCCATGACCGAGGCGATCGAGGAGCTCCTCGGACCCGACCTGCCCATCGCCCTGGTGAGCTACGACGGCGGGCGGATCGGACCGGCCGATCCACCCGCCACCATCGTCGTGCGCTCCCCCGACGCCCTGAGCCGGCTTGTCACCGCGCCCGGCGGGCTGGGCCTCGCCCGTGCCTACGTGGCCGGCGACATCGACATCGAAGGCGACATCTACGCCGTCGTCGCCCTCCGCGACCGCCTCCACGGGCTCCGCCCCACCCCGGGGCAGTGGGTGAAGGCGGCTCGCCTGCTGGCCGCGGCCGGGCTCCGTCGCCTCCCCCCGCCGCCCGAGGAGGCACGCCTGCGTGGCCGACCCCACTCGCGCCAGCGGGACGCAGCGGCGATCGCGCACCACTACGACGTCTCGAACGCCTTCTACCGGCTGGTGCTCGGCCCGTCGCTCACCTACTCCTGCGCCGTGTTCGAGGATCCCGACGACCCGCTCGAGCAGGCGCAGGCCAACAAGCACGAGCTGATCTGTCGCAAGCTCGGCCTCCGGCCGGGTCAGCGCCTGCTCGACGTGGGCTGCGGCTGGGGAGGGATGGTGCTGCACGCGGCCCGCCACCACGGCGTCGAGGCGGTCGGGATCACCCTGTCGGCCCGCCAGGCCGAGCTGGCCGCCGCACGGATCCGCGACGCGGGGCTCACCGGCCGGTGCGAGGTGCGCCACCAGGACTACCGCGAGGTCGCCGACGGGCCCTACGACGCCATCAGCTCCATCGGCATGTTCGAGCACGTGGGCCTGGCGAGGCTGGGCGAGTACCTCGCTCGCCTCCACGGCCTGCTGCGGCCCGAGGGACGCCTCCTCAACCACGGCATCGCCCGGCCGGCCGACACCCGGCCCCGCCTGGCCCGGCGCGGCTTCGTCAACCGCTACGTGTTCCCCGACGGCGAGCTGCACGAGGTCGGCGCGGTGGTGTCGGCCATCCAGCAGGCCGGCTTCGAGGCCCGCCACGTCGAGAGCCTGCGCGAGCACTACGCCCTCACGTTGCGCCGGTGGGTCGCCAACCTCGAGCGGAGCTGGGAGCAGGCCGTCGCCGAGGTCGGCGCCGGCCGCGCCCGCGTGTGGCGCCTCTACCTGGCCGGCTCGGCCGCCAACTTCGAGACCGGGCGCTACCAGATCCACCAGGTGCTCGCGGTGAGGCCGGCGGCGGGCCGCGGCGGCCTGCCGCTCCGCCCCTCGTGGGAGCGTCAGCCGCTGGCCGCCGCCCGAGCGGCGGCGGTCGCAGGGCCGGCGTGAATCCCGGCTTCTCCTACCTCGACCACGCCGGGCCCATCCCCTTCGCCCACCGGGGGGGCGCCGGCGAGCACCCGGAGAACACGCTCCCGGCCTTCGCGGCCGCCGTGGCCCTCGGGTACCGCTACCTCGAGACCGACGTGCACGTCACCGCCGACGGCGTGCTGGTGGCCTTCCACGACCACGTGCTCGACCGGGTGACCGACCGCACGGGGGTGGTCGCCGAGCTGCCCTGGCGGGAGGTGCGCCGGGCGAGGGTGGGTGGGGCGGAGCCCATCCCGCTGCTCGAGGACCTGCTCGGCGCGTTCCCCGACGCCCGCGTCAACATCGACGTGAAGCACGACGCCGCCGTCGAGCCGCTGGCCCGGACGCTCGGCCGCACCACCGCCCTCGACCGGGTGTGCATCGGCGCCTTCTCCGACGCCCGGCTGGCCCGGCTGCGACGGCTGGGCGGCCCCCACCTGTGCACCACCCTCGGCCCGGCCGAGGTGGCACGCCTGCGGCTGGCGAGCCTCACCCACCGGGGCGTGGCCGCCGGCCTGCGGGGCGCCTGCGCCCAGGTGCCGGTGCGCCGCGGTCGCCTCGTCATCGTCGACGAGCGCTTCGTGCGGACGTCGCACTGGGCCGGCATCCCGGTGCACGTGTGGACGGTGGACGACCCCGGCGAGATGCACCGCCTGCTCGACCTGGGCGTCGACGGCCTGATGACCGACCGGCCGGCCGTGCTGAAGGCCGTGCTCACCGAGCGGGGCACCTGGTCGGGCTGAGCCTCACCCCTCCGGCAGGAGCGCGTGCGGGTTGAGGGTGCTCCGCGGGTCGAGGGCGTGCTTCACGGCCCGCATCACCGCCACCTCGTCCGCGCTCCGGCACAGGTGCAGCCACCGGCGCTTGGCCACCCCCACGCCGTGCTCGGCGCTGATGCTCCCGCCCAGGCCGGCGGCCAGCCGGAGCACCTCGCCGTCGACCTCGTCGGGAGGTTCGCCGCCCGGCGCCAGCACGTTCACGTGGACGTTGCCGTCGCCGACGTGACCGAAGAGGTACGTGGTCGCCGCGGGGGCCACCCCGGCCACCACACCCGGCACGGCCCGCACGAACTCGGCGAGGCGGGCCGCGGGCAGGGTGACGTCGAGCTTGTGCGGCACCCCGAGGGCGGCGATGGCCTCGGCGGCCGCGTCCCGGACTCGCCAGAGGCGCGCCCGGCCCACCGGATCGACCGCCACCGCGGCCGCCTCCAGCGACACCCCGGCGGCCGCGAGCGCGGCCCCGAGCGGGCCTGTCTGGTCCTGCTCGCCACCGCTCTCGACCAGCAGGTGCACGGGGCCCCCGCCGCCGGGGGGAGCGAGCAGCCCCAGGTGCCGGCACACCAGCGAGGTGGTGGGCTCCACCAGCGCCTCCACGGCCTCCAGGCCCGCGACGCCGGCGCGGAGGGCGGCCGTCGCCCTCACCGCCGCCTCGATGGACGGGAGGCCGACGAGCACCGTGGCGCGCACCGGCGGCTCCCCCACCAGCCGCAGGCGGGCCGCGGTGACCACCGCCAGGGTGCCCTCGCTCCCCGTGAGCAGCCCGGCCAGGTCGTAGCCGGTGTTGTCCTTCAGCAGCCCACCGAGGTGGACGAGCACCCGACCGTCGGCCAGGACGGCCTCCACCCCGACCACCTGGGCCCGCATCGGACCGTGGCGCACCACGTGCGTGCCGCCGGCGTTGGTGGCGACCATGCCACCGACGGTCGCCGAGTCGCGGGCCGACAGGTCGACCGCGAACCGCAGCCCGGCCGCCGCGGCGTGGGACTGGAGCGCCCGCAGGGTGACGCCCGCGCCGGCGGTCACCTGCGCGGCCAGCGCATCCACCGGGCCGAGGGCGTCGAGGCGGCGCAGGCTCAGCACCACCTCGCCGGCGAGGGGCACGCCCCCGCCCACCAGGCCGGTGTTGCCGCCCTGGGGCACGACGGGCACGCCCTCCCGGTCGCACAGGGCCAGCACGGCGGCCACCTCCGCCGTGCTGGCCGGGCGGACGACGGCCGGGGTCGCCCCGTGGAAGCGACCGGTCCAGTCCACCGCGAACCCCTCGGTGAGCGCGGGCTCGGTGAGCACGTGGGCGGGGCCGACCACCGCGGCCAGCGACCGGATCAGGGCGTCCACCCGGGTAGCGTGCCACCGGTGGCCCGCCCGCCCGCGCTCGCCCCGGCCCTCACCGCCCGCGGCACCGCGGGCATGGTGTGCTCCGCCGACCAGCTGGCCTCGTCGGCGGGGTTGGGGGCCCTCGACCGCGGCGGCACGGCCGCCGACGCGGCCATCGCCGCCAACGCGGTCCTGGCGGTCACCGCTCCCCACCTGTGCGGGATGGGCGGCGACCTGTTCGCCATCGTGCACGAGGGCTCCGGCCGGCCGCACGTGCTGAACGCCTCGGGCCGGGCCGGGAGCGGCGCCGACCCCGAACGCCTCCGTGCCGAGGGGCACCGGTCGATGCCGTTGCGGGACGACGTGCGGGCCGCGCCGGTGCCCGGCTGCGTCGACGGGTGGGTCGCCCTCCACCAGCGCCACGGCCGCCTGCCCCTGGGCGAGGTGCTGGCACCGGCCCGGCGCCTTGCCGCCGGCGGGTTCCCGGCCTCCACCCTGCTGGCCGCGGCCGCACCCCTGCTGGCCGGCGTGGCGGGCGCCGGCGACCTCACCGCCGGGGCGCCCTACCCGCCGGGCCACGTGGTCCGCCGTCCCGGGGTCGCCCGGGTGCTCGACCTGGTGGCCGCCCTCGGTCGCGACGGCTTCTACGGCGGCGAGGTCGGTGCCGCCCTCCTCGAGGCGGGTGCCGGCGAGTACGCCGAGAGCGACCTGGCCCGCCCGCAGGCCGACTGGGTGGACGCCCTCGGCCTGCGCGCCTGGGGCCACGACCTCTGGACGGTGCCCCCGAACTCCCAGGGCTACCTGACCCTGGCCGGGGCGTGGATCGCCGACGGTCTCCCCCTGCCCGACGACCCCGACGACCCCGAGTGGGCGCACCTGCTGATCGAAGCCGCTCGCCAGGCCGGCCACGACCGCCCCGCCGTGCTGCACGAGCACGCCGACGGCGCCGGCCTGATCGCCCCGGAACGGCTGGCTCCGAGACGGGCCGCCGTGGACCCCGCCCGGGCCGGTCCCGGGCCGGCACCCACCGCCGCCGGCGACACGACGTACCTGTGCGCGGTCGACGGCGCCGGCACCGCCGTGTCGCTCATCCAATCGAACGCGTCGGGCTTCGGCTGCCACGTCGCCATCGGCGACACCGGCGTGCTGCTCCACGACCGCGGCATCGGCTTCTCGCTCGAGCCCGGCCACCCGGCCGAGTACGGCCCCGGGCGCCGCCCGCCCCACACGCTCGCACCGGCCCTCGTCACCGGCCCCGACGGCGGGCTGCGCCTCGTGATCGGCACCATGGGCGGTGACAGCCAGCCCCAGATCCTGCTCCAGCTCATCGCACGGGTGCTGGTGGCCCGTCAGTCCCCCGCCCGGGCCGTGACGGCCGGGCGGTGGGTGCTCGCCGGCACCGGCTCCGACGGCTTCGACACGTGGCTGCGACCCGACCGGGTCCGCGTGCGGGTCGAGGCCAACGCCCCGCCGTCGTGGGCGGGCGAGCTCGAGCGCCTGGGCCACACGGTCGAGCGCCTCCCTGCGTTCGACAGCCGGGTCGGCCACGCCCAGCTGATCGACGCCGGCGGGGCGTCGCTGGCCGGGGCCGCCGACCCGAGGTCCGGCGCCGCGGCGGCGCTCGGCCGCTGACGGGCCCTCGGTAACGTCGCAGGCGTGGCCGTCGAGCTGGACGCCGAGCCGAGCACCGCCCGCCACGCCGTCTCCCTCGTCGGCGTCGGCGTGGTCTTCCCCGACGGCACCCACGCCCTCGACGCCGTCAGCCTGTCGGTGGCGCCCGGCGAGATCGTGGCCGTGGTGGGGCCGTCCGGCTGCGGCAAGTCGACCCTGCTCCGGGTGGTCGCCGGGCTCCAGCGCCCGTCGGGTGGGCGCGTCGACCTGGGCGCCAGCCGGCTGGGCTTCGTGTTCCAGGACCCGACCCTGCTGCCCTGGCGCACCGTGCTCGGCAACGTCGAGCTCCCGGCCGAGCTGCGCCGCCTCCCCCGGGCCGAGCGGCGCCGGCGGGCCCGGTGGGCGCTCGACCTGGTGGGCCTGGCCGACGTCGCGCCCGCCCACCCGCGGGCCCTCTCCGGGGGGATGCGGATGCGGGTCTCCCTGGCCCGGGCCCTGGCCCTCGCACCCGACGCGCTCCTCCTCGACGAGCCCTTCGCGGCCCTCGACGAGCAGCTGCGCGAGCGTCTCGACGCGGAGCTGCTGGCCCTGCAGCAGTCGCAGGGCTTCGCCGCTCTCCTCGTCACCCACTCGGTGGTCGAGGCCGTGCACCTGTCGAACCGGGTCGTGGTGCTGTCCGCCCGGCCCGCGCGTCCCGTCGCCGTCGTCGACGTGCCCTTCGGGCCCGATCGGCCGCCGGAGATCCGCTACGAGCGCGCCTTCGTGGAGGTGGCGCGAGAGGTGTCCGCCGCCCTCCGGGCCGGTTCGGGAGGGCAGGCACCGTGACCGGGCCGGGTCCCTTCCCCACCGTGGACCGCCGCTCACGGACCGGCCGGGCCGTCCGCGCGGTCGTCCCTCCCCTGGTCGCCCTGGTGGCGCTGCTCCTGCTGTGGGACCTGGCGAGCCGCTTCCTGCTCGACCCCGATCGCCGATTCTTGCTCCCACCGCCGTCGGCCGTGCTGCGCGAGGGGTTCCTGCGCTGGGAGCACCTGCACCCGCTCCTCGACGCGCTGTGGCTCACCGCCCGCGTGGCCATGGCCGGGCTGGCGCTGGCCACCCTCGTCGGCGTGGGGGCGGCCGTCGTGATGAGCCAGGCGCCGTGGATCGAGCGCTCCGTGTACCCCGTCGCGGTCGCCGTGCAGGCCGTCCCCGTGCTCGCCCTCGTGCCCCTTATCGGGCTGTGGTTCGGCTTCGACTTCGCCAGCCGGGTGGTGGTCTGCGTGCTGGTGGCCGTGTTCCCGATCCTGGCCAACACCCTCTTCGGGATCGTGTCGGTCGACCGGGCGCACCACGACCTGTTCACCCTGAACGGCGCCGGGCGGCTCACCAGGCTCCGGAAGCTGCAGCTGCCGGCCGCGCTCCCCGCGCTGCTCGTCGGCCTCCGCATCGCCGCCGGTCTCGCCGTGGTGGGGGCCATCGTCGGCGACTTCCACTTCCGCCGGGGCCAGCCCGGGCTGGGGATCCTGATCGACACGTACCGCGCCCGCCTCCAGTCCGAGCAGCTCTTCGCCGCCGTGATCCTGGCGTCGCTGCTGGGCATCGCGGTGTTCTGGGCCTTCGGGGTGCTGGCCCACCGGCTGGTCGGCTCCTGGTCGGAGACCGGCCGGCCGGAGCCGTGAGCCACCGGCGTATCGCCGGGCCGGCCACGCTGGCCCTGCTGCTCGCCGCGTGTGGGGCGGGCGACGACGGCTGGTCCGCCGCCCGCCACGGGCCGCTCGCCGGGGCGTGCCCCGACCCCGTCGTGATCCAGACGGAGTGGAACCCCGAGGCCGAGTACGGCGCCGTCTACCAGCTGGTGGGTCCGGACCCCGTGGTCGACGCCGGGGCCAAGCTGGTGCGGGCCCCCCTGGTCGACGGCGGCCTCGACACCGGCGTCGACGTCGAGGTGCGCGTGGGCGGCCCGGCCATCGGCTTCCAGTCCGTGTCGGCGCAGCTCTACGAGGACCCCGACGTGCTGCTGGGGATGGTGAACACCGACGAGGCCATCAGGCACGCCGGCGACCTCCCCACCGTCGCCGTGATGGCCCCCTTCGACGTCAACCCGATGATGCTGATGTGGGACCCGGCCGCGCACCCCGGCGTGCACGGCATCGCCGACCTCGGCGTCGAGGGGGTCACCGTCGTCTACTACGAGCCCGACACGTACATGCTCTGGCTCGTCGGCGAGGGCTACCTCTCCGCCGAGCAGCTCGACGGGGGCTACGACGGCACGCCGGCTCGCTTCGTGGCCGAGGGCGGGGCGATCGCCCAGCAGGGCTTCGCCACGGCCGAGCCCTACATCTACGAGCACGAGGTGCCCCAGTGGGGTCGCCCGGTGGCGTTCGAGCTGGTCGAGGCCACCGGCTACGAGCCGTACCCCTTCGCCCTGTCCGTCCGCCGCGACCGCCTCGAGGAGCTCCGGCCGTGCCTGGGGCTCCTGGTGCCGGTGCTCCAGCGGGCCCTGGTCGCCTTCCTGGCCGACCCCGGGCCGACGCTGGAGCTGATCGTGGACCTGGTGGATCGCTACGCCACCGGGTGGGTGTACTCGGCCGGCGTGGCCGAGTACTCGGTCCGCCAGCAGCTCGAGCTCGGCCTGGTGGGCAACGGGGGCGACGCCACCGTCGGCGACCTCGAGGCCGCTCGCGTGGACCGGCTCGTCGAACGGCTGGTGCCGCTGCTGGAGGCCGACGGCGACGACGTGCCCGACGGCCTCGACGCCTCCGACCTCGCCACCGACGAGTTCATCGACCCGTCGATCGGCCTCCCCGGGGGCTGACCGGGGGTCGCCTCAGAGGACGCGGCTCTCGTGACCGACCCAGAAGGGCGCCCGGAGCTCCCGCTTCAGGATCTTGCCGGAGCCCGTGCGGGGCAGCTCGTCGATGAACGACACCGAGCGCGGCACCCGGTAGTGGGCGAGGTGCTCCCGGGCGAAGGCCACCACGTCGGCCTCCGAGAGCCCCGACCCGGGCCGGGGCACCACCACCGCGTGCACCGACTCACCCCACTCCTCGCTCGGGATCCCGAAGACGGCCACGTCGAACACGTCGGGGTGGTGCTCGAGGGCCGACTCGATCTCGGCCGGGTAGATGTTCATCCCTCCGCTGATCACCATGTCCTTCTTGCGGTCGCAGATGAACAGGTAGCCCTCGGCGTCGCGGTAGGCGATGTCGCCGACCGTCGTCCACTCGCCCCGGCGGTCTGCGGCCGTCTTGTCGGGAGCCTTGTAGTACTCGCTGAACACGCTGGCCGAGCGCACGAACAGCTCGCCCGTCGCCCCTGGCTCGGTGACCTCCACGCCGTCGTCGTCGAACAGGGCCACCTCGACGAGCGGCGCCGGCTGCCCGCACGAACCCGGCTTGCGGAGCTGGTCCTCGGGCCGCAGGACCGTGTTCACGCCCAGCTCCGTCGACCCGTAGACCTCCCACAGCGAGTCGGCCGGGAAGTCGGCGACGAAGGCCTGCTTGAGCGTCGACGACCAGGGCGCGGCGTTGGCGACCATCACCCGCATGCTCGACCGGTCGTAGCGCGACATGACCTCCCGGGGCAGGTTGCAGACCAGCCGGATCGGCGTCGGCGCCGAGAAGGTCGTCGTGACGCGGTGGCGGTCGACCAGCCGCAGCCAGTCCTCGGGGTCGAACTTGCGCTGGGTGACGGCGGTCATGCCCAGCGCGTGGGCGATGCCCAGCCAGCCGCCCGGTCCGGAGTGGTACAGCGGACCGGTCGTCAGGTACACGTCGTCGGCGGTGTAGCCGAACACGCCCAGCAGGGCCGCCGTCTGCTGGGGGCTGCCGACCCCGCGTCGCACCGCCCCCTTCGGCTTCCCGGTGGTGCCCGACGTGTAGATCATCGTGGCCGCGGCCCCGCCCGCGGCCGGCGGCGCCGGTGGGGTGGCGGGCGCCTCGGCCGCCAGCGCGTCGGCGTCGAGCATCCCGTCCGGGGCCGGCCCGTCGAACACCAGGTAGGCGCGCACCGCGTCCAGGTCGGCCCGGATCCGGTCGAACAGCCCGGCGAACTCGGCGTCGACGTACACCAGGGCGGCGTCGGAGTTGTCCACGACGTACGCGGCCTCCTCGGCCGACAGGCGGTAGTTGAGGGGGACCGCCGTGGCCCCCACCTTGCGGGCGGCGTGCACCATCGCCACCACGCCCGGCGAGTTCTGCCCGCACCACACCACCTTCGTGCCGGGCCCGGCGCCGAGGTCGACGAGCACGTGGCCGAGGCGGTTGGCCCGCTCCTCGAGCTCTGCGAAGGTCCACGTGGTCACCGCCCCGCCCGGGCGGTCGTCGATCACGGCCGGCTTGTCCGGGCGCGCCAGGGCGTGGACGGTGAGGATGTCGGGTGTCGGGTCGGCCACGTTCGTTCCCCCCTGGTGTCGGCGTGGCGTGCTGGAGAGGTGTGCCGCTACGACCGCTGGGTCGGGAGCAGCGGCGTGATCCAGTCGATGAAGCCCTGCGGGCTGCGCGTCTGGATGTAGATCCGTCCGGGTCCGGTGAGCTGCACCACCAGGCCCTCGCCGCCGAGCAACGTCGACTTCCAGCCGCCGAACTTGTTCACCGCGTACTGCACGGTGTCGGCGAAGGCGACGACGTGCCCCGAGTCGACCGTGTAGGTCTCGCCGGCGGCCAGGTCCCTGGCCTCGATGGCGCCGTAGCTCGAGACGAGCAGCGTGCCGGCGCCGGTCACCTTCAGCAGGAACAGGCCCTCGGCGCTGAAGAAGGTCTTGGCGCCCCCCCACTTGGTGTCGACGTCGACCGTCGCCGCCGACGCCAGGTAGCAGCCCGACGTGAGCAAGACGGTCTGACCCGACAGCTCCCACACCACGATGTCGCCGGGGAGCGCCGGCGCGAAGGTGATCTCGCCCGCGGTCGACGCGGTGAAGGTGTTCATGAAGAAGCTCTCGCCGCCGAGGACCGAGCGCTTGAGGCCGGCCATCACGCCACCCCGGCTCTGGGTCTTCACCTCGACGCCTGCCGACATGCCGACCATGGCGCCGGCCTCGGCCACGACGGACTCGCCGGCATCCAGCCGGACCCGAGCGAGGGCGAACGCCGGGCTGTAGCTGATCTCCGTGTGCACGGCTCCACCTCCGGGACCGACCCGCGCCGAGCCCGGCGCACCCTAGACCAGCGACCCGGCGGACCGCCCGGAGGCGCTCAGGTGCCCGACGGGGCGCCCACGCCCGCCGCCGCAGCGGCCCGGCGGTGGGCGTCGGCCTCGTCGTCGCGACCGAGGCCCCCGAGCACGATGGCCAGGTCGTGGTCGCAGGCCGCCGCGTTCCGCGGCCGGCCCGACGCCGCGAAGACGGCGCGAGCTGCCTCGAGGCGCGGCACCGCCTCGTCGGGGCGGCCGTCGTCGGCCAGGGCCACGCCGAGGTTCTGGTCGCACCCGGCGGCCTCGATCTCCTGGCCGGTCGCGGCGAAGATCGACCGGGCCTCGAGCAGGCGCTCCACCGCGTCGTCGTGCCGGCCCTGGTCGTGCAGCACAGTGCCGAGGTTGAACGCGGTCACCGCGACCTCGCGGCGGCGCCGCCGCTCGAGGAAGATGCGCCGGGCCTCGAGCAGCTGGGGCTCGGCCTCGTCCGGCCGGTGCAGGGCCGCCAGCACCAGGCCCAGATCGTGGCGGCACGCGCCGGCCGCGACCACCTCGTCGGCCTCGAGGTACGCCTCGGCCGCGGCGAACAGCCGGTCGGCGGCGTCCTCGAGGTAGCCGAGGCCGCGCAGCACCGTGGCCAGCTGGGCGTGGCACCGGGCCCGAGCGGTGGGCGAGGCCAGCGCCGCGTCGAGCGCCGCGCTGGCCTCCTCCAGCCGGTCGCAGGCCTCCTCGGGATGGCCCAGCTCGACCAGCAGCCGCGCGGCCAGACGGTCGCAGGCTCCGACCTCCTCGGGCGCCTCGAAGTCGCCGTAGAGCACCCGCGCCGCCTCGACCGTGTCGAGGGCCTCGCCCGGCTCGCCCCGCTGTCGCAGCGCCAGGGCCAGCTCGACGAGGGCGCGGGCCTGCTCCCAGGCATCGCTCGCGGCCTCGGCCGCGGCCCGTCGGGCCGCCAGCTCGGGGTCGTCGCCCGGTCGTGTCTGCACCTGTCTGTTGCCGGTGTCGGCCATGTCGCCCCCGTCGGCGCCGCCCCGCCCGGTCGCTTCCTCCCGGGTGGAACGGCCGGCGCTCCGCTCGCCACCCGGCAGTCTCGCGCCACCAGGGGGGTCCGTCGCCAGCGACCGCCACGGCCGTCGGGGTCGCGCCGCCGGTGCCCGGCTGCCACAGCCCCACCGTCCCGATCGCGCGCACGGCTCCCGACGCGTCGCCGGCGCGATCGAGACGGCGGCCGTCCGCTCTCGATCGCGCGCACGACTCCCGACGCGTCGTCGGCGCGATCGAGACGGGCGGGGGCGGGGGCGGGGGCGGCCGGGGCGCCGCTTCAGTCGATCACGACGCCGGAGAGGTCCTCCGGGTTCGCCGGGATCTGCGGGTCGAGCCCGCGGAGCGCGTGCACGAGCAGCGACCCGACGGCCACGTTGCGAACCCACTTGTGATCGGCCGGCACCACGTACCACGGGGCCCACGCCGTCGACGTCTCCTCGATCGTCTCCTCGTAGGCCCGGGTGTAGTCGTCCCAGCAGGCCCGGTCGTCGAGGTCGCCGAGGCGGAACTTCCAGCGCTTCTCCGGGTCGTCGAGGCGCGCCTGGAGCCGCTCGCGCTGCTCGTCGCGCGACAGGTGCAGGAACACCTTCACGGTCGACGTGCCCTCGTCGGCGAGCATCCGCTCGAACTCGCGCACGTGACGGAACCGCCGTCGCCACACGTCGTCGGGCACCGACCCGCGCACGCGCCCGGCCACGATGTCCTCGTAGTGGCTCCGGTTGAAGATGCCGATCTCGCCCCGGGCCGGGCACACCGCGTGCACCCGCCACAGGTAGTCGTGCGCGAGCTCGGCGCCCACCGGCACCTTGAACGACGCCACCCGGCAGCCCTGCGGGTTCACGCCGCTGAACACGTTGCGGATCGTGCCGTCCTTGCCCGACGCGTCGAGCCCCTGCAGCACCAGCAGCAGGCTCCGGCCGGCCTCCGCCCAGAGCCGGTTCTGCAGCAGGGCCAGCTCCTGGCGGTGGCCCTCGAGCAGCTCGGCCGCCTGCTCCCTGCTCTCGAGCCCGAGGCTGTCGCTGGGGTCCCGCCGTTGCAGCCGTGGCGGTTCGCCCGGCTGCACGAGGAGATCAGCCAGCCCGTCGATCCCGGCGCCCATCGGCGCCGACCGTAGTGCCCGGGGCGCGTCGGCCAGGGGCTCGGGCCGTCGCGGGGAGCCGGGCGCGACTGCTACCTTCCCCGCACCGCATGTGCCACATGTCACGTCCGGCCGTCGGGCAGTGGCAGCGGCGGGAGGAGGGGGAACGCGATGGGCAAGCGGATCCGTCCGGGGTCGCACGCGCTGGCCTGGAGGATGCTGGCCGCACTGCTGGCCCTCGGGCTGGTCGCGGCCGCGTGCGGCGGCGATGACGACGACGACGGCAGCGCCGGCACCGACGCCACAGCCGGCGGCGGGACCACCGCGACCACCGAGGTGGCCGGCGAGCCCGTGCCCGGGGGAACCCTGGTGTTCGGCCTCGAGGCCGACACGTCGAGCCCCTGGACGCCGGCCAAGTCGGTGATGGCCGTGTCGGGCCATGCCGTCGCCCGGGCCGTCTACGACCCGCTCATGCTCCTCGCCGAGGACGGCACGCCGGTGCCGAACCTGGCCGAGTCGGTCGAGCCCAACGACGACTACACCGTCTGGACGATCACGGCCCGGCCCGGGATCACGTTCCACGACGGCACGCCCTTCGACGGCGCGGCCATCGCCGACAACCTCACCCGCCAGAAGGCGAGCTTCCTCACCGGCAAGATCCTGGCCGACGTGCAGACCGTCGAGGTCGACCCGGCCGACCCCATGAAGGTCGACGTCACCATGAGCCGGCCGTGGGTGGCGTTCCCGATCTACCTCACCGGGCAGGTGGGCTACATGGCATCGCCTACGTGGCTGGCGGCGGCCGACAGCGACCCGGGCCTCGAGGGCCAGCCCGTCGGCACCGGCCCGTTCGTGTTCGACTCGTACCAGGTCGGCCAGAGCTTCAAGGCCACCAAGAACCCGGACTACTGGCGGGAGGGCTACCCCTACCTCGACGCCATCGAGTTCCGCATCATCCCCGACGGCAAGACCCGCCAGAACGCCCTGGTGGCCGGCGACATCACCATGATGCACACGGGCGGCGGCGAGGTCATCGACTTCTTCCGGGGCCAGCCCGACCAGTACCCGATGCCCGAGATCACCAGCTGGGCCGAGACGACGTACACCCTGCTGCACGTCACCCAGGAGGGCTCGCCCCTCACCGACCAGCGGGTGCGGTGCGCGATGGCGTACGCCCTCGACACCCCGACGATCAACGAGGCCACCGGCGCCGGCGTCGCGCCCATCGCCAACGGCCCGTACTCGCCCGAGCGCCCCGGCTACCTGGAGGACACCGGCTTCCCCACGTACGACCCCGAGCAGGCCCAGGCCCTCGTCGACGAGTACGAGGCCGAGAACGGGCCCATCCAGATCACCTACACCGTCACCACCGACACCACCGGCCTGCTCACGGCCCAGCTGGTCCAGCAGTACCTGCAGGACGTCGGCATCGACGTCGAGCTGGGCCAGATCGAGCAGGGCCAGTTCATCGTCACCGCCCTCCAGGGCGACTTCCAGGCCTTCGGCTGGCGCAACCACGGTGGGCCCGACCCCGACCAGGACTACATCTGGTGGCACTCGTCCACCGCGCTCCCCGTGGGCCAGCTGGCCCTCAACTTCGGGCGCATCAAGGACCCGGTGATCGACGAGAACCTCGACATCATCCACGGCGACCCCGACCCCGCGGCCCGCACCGCGGCCGCCGAGGCGATCAACCGCCAGTTCGGCGAGCAGTGCTACGACCTCTGGGGCTCCTGGACGGTGTGGGGCCTGCCCCACGTCCCCGAGGTGATGGGCATCGACGGGTTCAGCGCGCCCGACGGCACGCCCACGGCGGTGAGCGCGTGGTTCCCGGGGGCGATCAACCCGCAGAGCGTGTGGCTGGCCCAGTGACGCCCCGTCCGGGCCGGTGGTGGGCACGCGCCACCGGCCCGGCCGTCGAGCGGTGGGGCCGCCGCGCGGCTAGTTGACAGGATGGCAATTGCGCCCTACGGTCGCCGGTGCCGGCTGTGCCGGCCGTCACAGGCGGCCGGGAGGCGGTCTTGAGTGCAACGCCGGGGCAGGGCGCCCCGGCCGGATTCCTTCGGGGGGAGTGGATGCCGGTGCGGTCACGCTCGGGGTCTCGCACGCTGGTCTGGCGGTTGCTCGCCGTGCTGCTGGCGTTGGGTTTGGTCGCGGCTGCCTGCGGCGGTGACGACGACGACAGCGGCGGCGGGGGAACCGACACCACCGCCGGCGGGGGCGGCACCACCGAGACCACCGAGGCGGCCGGCGAGCCGACCCCGGGCGGCTCGCTGGTGATGGGCATCGAGGCCGACACCTCCAGCCCGTGGACGCCCTCCAAGGCCGTGTGCGCGGTCTCGTGCCACGCGGTGATGCGCGTCGTCTTCGACCCGCTCACGCTGATCGACGAGGACGGCAACGTCATCCCGAACCTGGCCACGGTGGAGCCCAACGCGGACTTCACCGTCTGGACCATCACGGCCCGTCCGGGTGTCACGTTCCACGACGGCACGCCCTTCGACGGCGCCGCCATCGCCGACAACCTCACCCGCCAGCAAGCCAGCTTCCTCACCGGGAAGGTGCTCAGCGACGTCACGGCCATCGAGGTCGACCCGGCCGACCCGATGAAGGTGAACGTCACCATGAGCCGCCCGTGGGTCGCCTTCGACTACTACCTGTCCGCCCAGATCGGCTACATGGCCTCGCCCACGTGGCTGGCGGCCGCCGACAGCGACCCGAGCCTCGAGAGCCAGCCGGTCGGCACCGGCCCGTTCGTGTTCGACTCGTACCAGGTCGGACAGAGCTTCAAGGCCACCAAGAACGCCGACTACTGGCAGGAGGGCTACCCCTACCTCGACTCGATCGAGTACCGGATCATCCCCGACGGGAAGACCCGTGAGAACGCCCTGCTGGCCGGCGACCTCGACGTGATGCACACCACCACGGGCGAGACCATCGCCACCCTGCGGGAGCAGGCGGCCGAGTACCCCATGATCGAGGCGGCCCGGTGGGGTGAGACCGGCTACTGGCTGATGCACGTCACCCAGGAGGGCTCGCCCCTCACCGACCAGCGGGTGCGGTGCGCCCTCGCCTACGCCACCGACGTCGAGACCATCCGCCAGGCCACCGGCGCGGGCGTCGCGCCCATCGCCAACGGCCCCTACTCCCCCGAGCAGGTCGGCTACCTGGAGGAGACCGGGTACCCCACCTACGACGTGGAGCAGGCCAAGGCCCTCGTCGAGGAGTACGAGGCCGAGAACGGGCCGATCGAGCTCGCCTACGCCACCACCAACGACGCCACCAACCTGCAGACGGCCCAGCTGATCGAGCAGATGTGGAAGGACGCGGGGATCGACATCTCGATCGACCAGATCGAGCAGGGCCAGTTCATCGTCACCGCCCTCCAGGGCGACTTCCAGGTCTTCCTGTGGCGCAACCACGGGGGGTCCGACCCCGACGGCCAGTACGTCTGGTGGACGTCGGACAACGCCCTCCCGGTGGGCCAGCTCGCCCTCAACTTCGGGCGCATCAAGGACGACGTGATCGACGAGAACCTGGACATCATCCGCACCAACCCGGACCCGGCCGCCCGCCAGGCCGCTGCGGAGGCGATCAACGAGCAGTTCGCCGAGCAGTGCTACAACCTCTGGGGCACGTGGACCATCTGGGCCATCCCCCACACCACCAGCGTCATGGGCATCGAGGACTACGTGAGCGTCGACGGCACGCCCGTGGCCGACGCGGTGGGCACGACCTCCGGGTCGTTCTTCCCGCAGTCCGTCTGGATCCAGCAGTAGCCCGCTAGCGGCGTCGAGGCCGAGGTCCAGCCATGCGCTACGTCCGCCAGAAGGTCATCCAGCTCGTCGTCGTCCTGCTGGTGGTCAGCTTCCTCACGTTCCTCATGATCAACCTCCTGCCAGGCGACCCGGCCCTCACCATCACCGGGCCGGGCGCCTCGCAGGAGCAGATCGACCAGGTCCGCGAAGACCTCGGCCTCGACAAGCCGCTGCCCGTCCGCTACCTGACCTGGCTGGGCAACGCCCTCCAGGGCGACCTGGGCGACTCCTACGCCAGCAAGGTGCCGGTGTCGCAGCTCATCCAGGAGCGGCTCCCCATCTCCATCCTGATCATGGCCTACGCCATGCTCATCGCCCTGGTCGTGGCCATCCCGCTGGGGGTGCTCACGGCGTACCGCTCCGGCGGGGTGTTCGACCGCTCGTCCAACACCATCACCTTCGGGCTGCTCGCCATCCCCAACTACATCCTGGGCGTGCTGCTCGTGTACCTGTTCGCGCTGCAGCTGAACTGGTTCCCGGCGCTGTCGAGCTACGTCGGCTTCTTCGACGACCCCGTCGAGCACGTCCGCACCATGATCCTGCCCGCGCTCACGCTGGCCCTCGGGCAGATCGCGGTGTACCAGCGGCTGCTGCGCACCGACATGCTGGCCACCCTCCAGAACGACTTCATCACCATGGCCCGGGCCAAGGGCATGCCCACCCGGCGCATCCTGCTGTTCCACGCCCTGCGGCCCTCCAGCTTCTCGCTGCTGACGGTGGCCGCCGTGAACGTGGGCGCCCTGATCGGCGGAGCCGTGATCGTCGAGCAGATCTTCGGCCTGCCCGGCATGGGGAACCTCATCGTCACGGCGATCTTCCAGCGCGACTACGTCGTCGTGCAGGGCGCGGTGACCGTCATCGCCATCGGCTTCGTGCTCGTGAACTTCCTGGTCGACATGCTCTACGCCGCCCTTGACCCGAGGATCCGCCATGCCCGAGCCATCGCCTAGCTCGACGTCGGACGAGGAGGTCCTCCTCCAGCCCGACGGCCCCGACGGCCCCCTCGAGGACCAGCTGCGGCCGACCTACGAGGACGAGCGCCTCGAGCCCGAAGGCGACATGGAGGGGCCCGAGGCGATCTTCAACGAGCCCGCCGGCGTCTACCGCGTCGAGGCGGTGGCGAGCGGTGGCATCCAGCCCAGGAAGAAGCGCGTCAAGGTCACGTTCTGGATGGCCGCGGCCTGGCTGGTGGTGCTCACGCTGGTGGCCGTCTTCGCCGACGTGCTGCCCTTCGTGAAGAGCTACCAGAAGATCTCCGCCGACCTGGCCCAGGCCCCGTCGGCCGATCACTGGTTCGGCACCGACCAGCTGGGCCGGGACATCTTCAGCCGGGTGGTCTACGGCGCCCGCGTGTCGCTCAGCATCGGCTTCGTCGCGGTGTTCTTCGGCATCATCATCGGCGGGCTGCTCGGGCTGGTGGCCGGCTACTACCGGGGCCGGCTGGAGTCGACGATCGTCTCGGCCATGGACGTGATGCTGGCCTTCCCGGCGCTGATCCTGGCCCTCACCATCGTCACCTTCCTCGGTCGCAGCACCTGGAACGTGATCATCGCCCTCAGCATCCTCGCCATCCCGGCCCTCACCCGGATCGTGCGGGCGAACACGCTCGTGTTCAGCCAACGCGAGTTCGTGCTGGCAGCCAAGTCGCTCGGCGCCAAGAACGGGCGGGTGATCTTCCGCGAGGTCATGCCCAACGTGGTCCCGCCCATGATCTCGTTCTCGCTGATCGCCATCGCGGTGGTGATCGTGGCCGAGGGCGCCCTGGCCTTCCTCGGGCTGTCGGTCCAGCCGCCCACGCCCACGTGGGGCTTCATGATCAACGAGGGCCGCGAGGAGCTGTCGGACGCGCCCTGGATCTCGCTGATCCCCGCAGCCGTGATGTTCGTGACGATCCTCTCGCTCAACCTGCTCGGCGACATCTTCACCGCCCGCTTCCAGATCAAGGACACCGGCCTGTGAGCCGCAAGCAGATCCTGGCCACCTTCGCCGGAACGCGGGCCCCCACCTCCGGCCCGCTGCTCACGGTCGAGGACCTCCGGACCCACTTCCACACCGACCGGGGGACCGTGCGGGCCGTCGACGGCGTGTCGTTCACCCTCGACCGGGGCCGGACCCTCGGGGTGGTGGGCGAGTCGGGGTCGGGCAAGACGATCCTGTCCCGGTCGATCATGGGCTTGCTCCCCCGCCGCAACACGATCCGCTCCGGCAAGGTCGTCTACAAGGGCGTCGAGATCAGCGCCCTCTCCGTGTCGGAGATGCGCCAGGTGTGGGGCACCGAGATGGCGATGGTGTTCCAGGACCCGATGACGTCGCTGAACCCGGTGATGAAGATCGGCCAGCAGATCACCGAGTCGCTCACCCACCACCTCGACATGCCGAAGGACGCGGCCAAGGAGACGGCCCTCGCCCTGCTCACCTCGGTCGGGATCCCCGAGCCGTCCCGACGGCTCAACGAGTACCCGCACCAGCTGTCGGGTGGCATGCGCCAGCGCGTCACCATCGCGATCGCCCTGGCCTGCGGCCCCAACCTGCTGTTCGCCGACGAGCCCACCACGGCCCTCGACGTCACCGTGCAGGCCCAGATCCTCGACCTGCTGGGCGATCAGCAGCGTGATCGCAACATGGCGATGATCCTCGTCACCCACGATCTCGGCGTCGTGGCGGGCCGCGCCGACGAGATCGCCGTCATGTACGCGGGCAAGGTCGTGGAGAAGGCGCCCACCCCGGTGCTGTTCTCGGAGATGCGGATGCCGTACACCGAGGCCCTCATCAACTCGATCCCCAAGATCGGCGACCCCAGCCACACCCGGCTCCTGGCCATCGGGGGCCGGCCGCCCGACCTGGTCAACCCGCCGCCGGGCTGCGCGTTCAGCCCCCGCTGCCCCTATGCGCAGGACAAGTGCCGCCAGGAGGCGCCACCCCTGCGCGAGGCCGAGACCCCCGGGCACACCTTCGCCTGCTGGTTCCCGGTCGGCACCCCGGAGGGTCACGAGGCCTTCGACCGCAACGTGGCCGCCCGCGTGCCCGCGGCGCTCGCCCTCGCCGACGGCAGCGGGCCCCGGCAGCACCCCGGCTCGCCGGCGCCGGCGCACGCGGCCGAGCCGGTGGTGGTGTAGCCGTGGCCGGCAGCGGCACCGCCCACCTCCGCGACCCGCAGGACGCCCTCCTGCGGGTCGAGCACCTCGTCGTCGAGTTCCCCGTGGGCCGCACCGGGCTCAAGGTGAACGCGGTGTCCGACGTGAGCATCGACGTGCTCCCCGGCGAGACCCTCGGCCTCGTCGGCGAGTCGGGCTGCGGCAAGTCCACCACCGGGCGGGCGATCATGCAGCTCCCGCCACCCACCGGCGGCAAGGTGTTCTTCGAGGGCACGGAGGTCACCGGCCTGAAGGGTGAGCAGCTCCGCGCTCTCCGCCCCAAGATGCAGATGATCTTCCAGGACCCCATCTCGTCGCTCAACCCGCGGCGCAAGGTGGGCGACATCGTCGGGGAGCCACTGAACATCTGGGGCGCCCCCAACGGCGCCTCGAAGGCCGAGCGGGTCCGGGAGACCCTGGAGGCCGTGGGCATCGACCCCGACACCGCCTCCGACCGGCGGCCACACCAGTTCTCGGGCGGCCAGTGCCAGCGCATCTGCGTGGCCCGGGCCCTGGTGCTCGACCCCAAGGTGATCATCTGCGACGAGCCCGTCTCGGCTCTCGACGTGTCGGTGCAGGCCCAGATCCTCAACCTGCTCGAGGACATGAAGGCCCGCTACGGGCTCACCATGATCTTCATCGCCCACGACCTGGCCGTGGTGAAGAACGTGTCCGACCGGGTCGCGGTGATGTACCTCGGCAAGATCTGCGAGGTGGCGCCGCCGGACCTGCTGTACAGCGAGCCGGCCCATCCCTACACGGAGGCGCTGCTCAAGTCGATCCCGGTCCCGGATCCGTCGGTCGTGCCCGATCCCGAGGCCGTGATCCAGGGCGAGCTGCCGTCGCCGCTGTTCCCTCCGAGCGGGTGCCGGTTCCGCACCCGCTGCCCGAAGGCCCAGGAGCGCTGCGAACAGGAGGAGCCGCAGATCCGGCAGGTGGGCGACGGCCACTTCGTGGCCTGCCACTTCCCGGTCGGGAGCGAGACGCGCGCCGAGCCCGCCGTCACCCCGCCGGTGCCCACGGACCCACCAGCGGCCGGCGTGGGCGGCCCGCCGGCTGCGCCCACGCCGTAGCGCGGCCGAACCCGGGCACCGTTCGTTGGACCGCACCGTCCGCAGCCGCACCCGGCTCGACCGGGAGACGCGACGGGAGCAGATCGTGGAGGCGGCGGTGGTGGTCCTGCACGGCCGCGACCCCGCCGACGTCACCTTCGAGGAGATCGCCGAAGCCGCGGGCGTGTCACGGGCCCTCGTGTACAACTACTTCGGCGATCGGCACGGGCTGATCGCCGCGGTGTACCTGCGCAACGTCCGCCACCTGCAGGCCGAGATGGGCCGGGTGCTGGACGGCACCGAGACCATGCACGACGCGGTGGCCAAGATCGTGCGCGCCTACCTGGTGTACGCCCGCTCGCACCACCTGGCGGCGACCGAGACCATGGGCGCCGCCCTCACCCACCCGGCTTCGTCCCCGCTCCCCGAGCTGCGGGTGGGCCAGGAGGAGAGCCTCCGCCTGGTGGCCGACCGCCTGGGCGGCGGCGCCGAGGCCGAGCTCGTCGCCCGCGGGGTCATCGCCCTGGTGGAGGCGGCCGTGCTGGGCTGGGTGGAGCAGCCCCAGATGGAGCTCGACCGGGCCGCGGAGCTGATCGTGGCCCTGGCCTGGTCGGGCCTGGCCGGCCTCGAGCAGCTCGGGTGGCACCTGCCCTCGCAGTGGGGCGACGCCGGCGTCCCGGCCCCGGCCCCGGCCCCGGCCCCGGCCGGCTCCTGAGGCGACCGCCCGCCACGCCGCTCCCCGGCTAGCTCCCTCCGGACGGCGCGCCGTCGTCGGAGAGCGAGATCACCGAGCCGGGCGGCACCGAGCGCTCGGTCGAGGTGACCTGGGACACGGCCCCGTCCCTCGCCACCACGGTGGTGTTGTCGCACCCGCCGTCGACCCGCGACTGGTACGTCACCGTGAGCCGCTCGGGGCGGCGGACCTCGCCCGCCGCGGTGCGGCCCTCGAACCCGCTCCAGCGCACCTCCACCGACGGATGCTCGCAGCGGGCGAACACCTCCGACCAGACCACCGGCCCGGTCAGGCGGTCGCCGGGGGCGACGAGGTCGCGGACGACCACCGGCACACCGCCCACCTCGTCGATCACCTCGCCCCGCCACGCTCCCGCGCCGGCCGGCGAGATCCGCAGCCGGTAGGGCCGGCCGGGCTGCCAGGCCAGGTCGCGGGTGTTCGGGTTGCGGGTGGCGCTGGGCAGCGCCGACGGCAAGCTCCCCCGCAGCTCGCCGCCGCCGTCGAGCGGGTCCCGGTAGCCGCCCCAGTTCACGGCCCGGCTCCCCGGGTGCGACGGGTGCCACTGGAGGCCGAGGTGCGCAGCCCCCCGAGGGCGGTGCCCGTCGTGGAACCCGGCCTGGAGCGCCCAGAAGTAGAGCCGGGGCACCGCGGGGGCGACGACCACCTCGAGCCGGACGCTCACCTCGACGAGGGGCTCGGCGCCGAGCGGTCCCCACCAGAGGTGGAACGACGACGCCCCGTTGGCCGACCGGGGGTCGCCCGAGACCCGCGGGCCGCCGACGCGCCACCACCGCACGGGGATCAGCGGTCCTCGAAGTGGGGCGGGCGCTTCTCGAGGAAGGCGGCCACCGCCTCGCGCATGTCGGCGGTGAAGGTCGTCAGGATCTGGGTGCGGTTCTCGAGGTCGATCCCGGCGTGGAGGCTGGGCACCTCCAGGTTCGACCACATGACCTCCTTCGTCATCCACACCCCGAAGGGGCTGTTGGCGCAGATCTCCTCCGCCTTGGCCAGCGCGGCGTCGACCACCTGCCCGTCGGGCACCACCTGGGTGACGAGCCCGATCCGCTCGGCCTCAGCGGCGTCGATGAGCCGGCCGGTGAGCAGCAGCTCGTGGGCCCGAGCGGCCCCGACCAGCCTGGGCAGCAGCCAGCTCACCCCGATGTCGCAGCCGGACAGCCCGATGCGCACGAACGCCACGTTGAACCGGGCCGACTCGGCCGCGATCCGGATGTCGGAGCCGAGGACGAGCGCGAAGCCCCCGCCCGCAGCCGGGCCGTTCACGGCGGCGATCACCGGCTGGGGCAGGGCCCGCAGATGGGGGATCAGCCGGGCGATGTGCTGCTGGGCCCGCATGCCCGACTGGGGAGTGCCGAGCCCCTCGATCCCCGGGGCCTGACCGGACCCCTTCAGGTCGAGTCCGCTGCAGAAGCCACGGCCGGAGCCGGTGAGCACCACGGCCCGGCAGGCTCGGTCGTGGGCCACCTCGTCGAGCGCGGCGTGCAGCTCGGCCACCAGCTCGTGGCTCATGGCGTTCAGCCGCTCGGGTCGGTTGAGCGTGCAGACGGCGATCTGCGGGGTGACCTTCTCCAACAGCACGGTGGGCACGGGCGGCTCCTCCTGGGCGGGTCGGCTCAGCCTCGCGCGGGGTCGGCGCGTCCGCCCGGCCGGGGCCCGTACGCTCTGCTCCCCGTGGAGCTGAACCTCCCCCTGCTGCACGAGGCCGTGGCGGCCGAGGTGCCCGAGCGCGAGTGCCTGGTGTGGCGCGACCGAAGGCTGTCGTGGCTGGCGTTCACGGAGCGGTCGCGGCGTGTGGCGGCCGTGCTGCACGCCCACGGGCTCGGGTGCCGGCGGGAGCGGGCCACCCTGGCGGGTTGGGAGGCGGGGCAGGACCTGGTGGCGCTCTACCTGCACAACGGCACGGAGTACCTGGAGGCCATGCTCGGCGCCATGAAGGCGCGGGCGGCGCCCTTCAACGTCAACTACCGCTACACGGCCGAGGAGCTGGCCTACCTGCTGGGCGACGCTGCCGCCGCCGCCGTCGTGTTCCACGGCACCTTCGCCCCCACCCTGGCCACCGCGCTGGCGGGGTCCGAGCCCCCCCGGCTGCTGCTGCAGGTCGACGACGGCTCGGGCGAGCCGCTGCTCCGCGGGGCGATCCCCTACGAGGACGCGCTGGCCGGCGTGTCACCTGCGCTGCCGCCGGCCCTGGAGGCCTCGTGGTCGCCCGACGACCTGTACGTGCTGTACACGGGGGGGACGACGGGACGCCCCAGAGGGGTGCTGTGGCGCCAGGCCGACTTCCTGGTGGCCGCACTGGGCGTCCGCCGCCGTGACGGCACCGACATCGAGACGGTCGCCGAGGTCGCCGACGCAGCACGGCGCGGGGGGCCGCGGGCGCTCCCGTCGCCTCCCTTCATGCACGGCGCCGCCCAGTGGAACGCGATGAGCGCCTGGCTCGCCGGCGGCACGGTGGTGATCCAGGACCGCACCGACCGCTGGGACGCCGGCGACGTGCTGGCCACGGCCGAGCGTGAGCGGGTCACGTCGCTGCAGATCGTGGGTGACGCCTTCGCCCGGCCCCTGATCGACGCGCTGCGACGCCGCCCCTACGACCTGTCGGCGCTGCGGCACCTGACCAGCGGGGGCGCCGTGCTGTCGGCGTCGACGAAGCAGGACCTGCTCACTCTCCTCCCCCAGGTGGCGGTGGTCGACATCGTCGGGTCCTCCGAGTCCGGCCGCCAGGGCATCACCACCAGCACGCGAGAGGCCGGCGCCCGCACCGGCGTGTTCGATCGCTCGGCCGGGGCGTGCGTGGTCGACGCCGACCGCCGGCGCATCCTCGAGCCCGGCGACCCGGAGGTCGGCTGGCTGGCCCAGTCGGGCCGGGTGCCCCTCGGCTACCTCGGCGACCCGGCGAGGACCGACGCCACCTTCCCGGTGATCGACGGCGCCCGCTGCGCGGTGCCCGGGGACCGGGCCCGGCTGCTGGCCGACGGGAGCATCGAGCTGCTGGGCCGCGAGTCGGTCACGATCAACACCGGCGGCGAGAAGGTCTTCGCCGAGGAGGTCGAGCACGCCCTCAAGCACCACCCGGCGGTGTACGACGCGCTGGTGGTCGGCCGGCCCAGCGACCGGTGGGGACAGGAGGTGGTCGCCGTGGTCCGGCTCCGGCCCGGTTGGGCGGCCAGCCCGGAGCTGGAGGGCGACCTGCGGGCCGAGTGCGGACGCCACCTGGCCCGCTACAAGCTGCCGAAGGCGTTCGTGTACCGCGGCCACATCGCCCGGAGCCCGAGCGGCAAGCCCGACTACCGCTGGGCCCGCGCCCAGCTCGACGAGCCCGCCTGATCCCCCCGCACGCCCGCGTCTCGAACGCGCTCACGCCGTCCCACACGCCGCCGACGCGACGCAGACCCCCACGCCCGCGTCTCGAACGCGCTCACGCCGTCCCACACGCCGCCGACGCGACGCAGACCCCCACGCCCGCGTCTCGAACGCGCTCACGCCGCCCTACACGCCGCCGACGCGACGCGAACGCGGGCGCGAGCGCGAACGGAGCCGCTAGGGCACG
This sequence comes from Acidimicrobiales bacterium, assembly GCA_016716005.1. Taxonomy (NCBI): domain Bacteria; kingdom Bacillati; phylum Actinomycetota; class Acidimicrobiia; order Acidimicrobiales; species Acidimicrobiales bacterium. Next base: position 181,494 of record JADJXE010000001.1, on the reverse strand, counting down.
TAGGCGCCGGTGAGCGCCAGGGCCGTCAGCCCCACCAGGCCCCCGGCGCACACGAGGTACGCGACCTGCTCGGCCAGCGGGCGCCGGGTGAGCACCGCCAGCGCCAGCACGATCGGGAACGCGTTCATGGCGTAGCGCTCGAGCGAGTTGAGGTTGTCGGCGCTGAGGGCCATCACGAGCACCGCGGCGGAGTAGAGGCCGTACGACACCGGCAGCCACCGGAACACCAGCACGACGAGGACGACGAAGGCGATCGCGAACGGGAGGTGGAGCCCGTCGCCGAGGCGCTCGGCACCGAACAGGTCGCCGATCCCCTGGCCCAGCCGGGTCACCGGGTCGACGGCCTCACCCCGGAACTGCTCCTGCACCCGGAGCGGCTCGAGCCAGTCCCCGAACCGGGCACCGGCCCACGCCAGGTACGCCACGGTGCCCACGGCCGGCCCGGCCACCGCCGCCGCGCGCGCCGGCCAGCCTCGCCACGCCACCCCTCGCGCGCCCCGCAGCACCTCCACCAGGGCGGGCAGCACGAGCAGCAGGCCGATGGGCCGGCTCACGCCGGCCAGCGCGCCGAGCAGGCCCGCCACCCACCAGCGCTCGCGCCGGAGCGCCAGGAAGGTGCCCATGGCCAGGGCCAGCATGAGGGCCTCGGCGTAGGCGAAGGCGAGCACGAACGCCGGCGGCAGCAGGGCCAGCAGCCAGACGGACCGCCTGGCCACCGCCCGGTCGCGCAGGTCGAGCAGGGCCAGGCGGTGCAGCACCAGCCCGGCCGCCACCGCGGCCGCGTTGGCGACGACGACGAGACCCACGGCCGGGCGGCCGGCGGCGAGCAGGCCGACCAGGCGACCGAGGAGTGGGTAGAGGGGGAAGAAGCGCAGCGCCTCGGCCGGCAGCGTGCGGTAGCCCCCCTCGGCGATCTGGCGGTACCACTCGCCGTCCCACATGAACAGCCCCTGGTGCAGCTGGAGGGGCCGATCGCCGGGCACCAGCCGGTCGGCGATCACCACCGCCACCAGGGCACCCACCGCGATCAGCACGCGGGCGACGGCCCACGACCAGGCGGTCTCCCGCAGCCCTCCTTCCTCCCACCAGCCGCGGAGGGAGGCGCTCCCCCGGCTCACGGCCCCGAGAACCGGGTGAGGGTGGCGGGCTCGAACACCTCGCCGTCCGCCGCCACCACGGTCTCGACCGTGGGCTTGCCTGCCGCCAGCGCCCGGAAGAGCGCCTCGCAGTCGTCGCCGAACGTGCGGTAGCCGCCCTGCCAGACGAGCCAGACCGCGTTGTCGGGCCCGGCCAGCTGCAGGAGCTCGTCGGCGAAGGCCGCCGGGTCGGCCGCCTCGTTGCGCGCCGCGTACTCCCGCCAGTCGACCAGCCCGGGCGCGTCGCCGGTGGGGTACGCGAGCGCGGCCACGTCGTCGCGCAGGCCCCGGCTGAACGCCGGGCCGAGCTGGTCGGGGCAGTACGCGACCACGTCGCCCGCGGCGGCCCCGGCGTCGATGGCGGCGACGACGTCACCTCCCTGGGTGCGGTCGTCGACCACGTTGCGGTAGCCGCCCAGCAACCCGAAGGTGGCGGCCACGGCCAGGACCGCCACCCGCACCCAGGGCGCCCGGAAGCGGGTCACGCCCACACCGGCGGCCAGCACCACGAGGGGGAACACCACGGCGGCGTAGCGCGAGGCGTACGCGCTGGACGTGACGTAGGCGGCCACGACCGCCAGGACCAGCGTCGTGGCCACCACGGCCAGCTCGGTGCGCACCTGGGGCACCGTGCGGAGGTCGACCTCGATGGTCCGCCGGTCGACCGCCCGACCGAAGAGGGCGAGGAGCACGAGGACGACCACCACCACCCCGAGCAGCTGCCCCTCGCTGTCGGGGCCGCCGCCGAAGTCGACGACGGTGACCATCAGGACGGCGGTGGGGCGCATCGGGCCGGCCCACGGCGTGCCGGTGTTCTGCGCCTGGCTCCAGAAGCTCGGGAGCCACGGGAGGATCATCAGCGCCGCGCCGACCGCCATGGCCGCCAGCGCCCGCAGGGAGGCCCGGCGGGAGCCCGGGCGGCGGGCCCGCCCCAGCAGCACCAGACCCACGGCGGCCAGCAGGTACGCAGACCAGTAGTGCGTCAGCAGCAACGACCCCGCGACCACGGCCAGGCCGGCGAGGCGGGGCCACGTCGACCGCTCGAGGCACGCCCCGAGGAGCAGGTAGCCGGCGAGCACGAGCGCCATCACCAGCGCGTACATGCGCACCTCGGTGGCGTAGCGGATCGCGTACGGCGACGACGCCAGGAGGATCGTGGTGGCCCACGCCGCGCTGGTGCCGCCGAGGCGCCGGCCCGCCAGCCACGCCAGGGGCAGGCAGGCGACGGCGGCCAGGCCCGAGAAGGCCCGCACCGCGGCGTCGCCGCCACCCACCATCGCCGACCAGCCGTGCAGCAGCACGTAGTAGAGCGGGGGGTGGCCGTCGCGGCGGAGCGCCTCGGGGATGTCGCCGAGCGGCAGGCGGGCGATGTTGACCGACAGCGCCTCGTCGAGCCACAGGGGCGACCGGGTGAGGAAGCGCAGCACCAGCCCGGCCGCCAGCACGACCCCCACCGCGACGGCCACGAGCACCACGGGGGGCGACGAGCGCCGCGAGGTCGCGACGTCGGTGCCCCGGGTCGTGCGCACGACCGGTGATCGTAACCCTGCCGTCACGGCCGCCTCCCGCCCTGGGCGGGACCGGCGGGAGCCGGCCCGGCCCGGGCCCCTGCGGGGATTCGGCCCGGCCAGGGGGCCCTCACTATCCTGGGTGGTACCCGGACGCGGGCCAGACGGCAGCTCGTCTCTCTCCGCGCCCAACGATCGCTGGAGAGACCGCATGGCCGACCCCACCGGCACCACGTCGGGCCCCGCCCGGGGCAGCAACGTCGTGATCATCGGCGCCGGCCCCGCGGGGCTCACGGCTGCGTACAAGCTGGCCCGGCGAGGCGTCACGTCGACCGTGCTCGAGGCCGACTCCGTCGTCGGCGGGATCAGCCGCACGGTCGAGCGCGACGGCTGGCGCTTCGACATCGGCGGCCACCGCTTCTTCACCAAGGTGCAGCCGGTCGAGGACCTGTGGCACGAGATCCTGCCCGACGAGGACTTCCTGATGCGCCCCCGGATGAGCCGCATCTTCTACCGCGGCAAGTTCTTCGACTACCCGCTCAAGGCCATGAACGCCCTCGGCGGCCTGGGCATCTGGGAGTCGTTCCTCTGCGTGATGTCCTACGTGTGGGTGCGGATCAAGAAGCCCAAGGACATGACCACCTTCGAGGGCTGGACCGCGTCACGGTTCGGCTGGCGGCTCTACCGCATCTTCTTCAAGACGTACACCGAGAAGGTCTGGGGCGTTCCGGCCACCGCGATCCAGGCCGACTGGGCCGCGCAGCGCATCAAGAACCTCTCGCTGTTCAACGCCATCGTGAACTCCCTGCTCCCGAAGCGGAACCAGAAGGACATCACCTCGCTGATCGAGGAGTTCCAGTACCCGAAGTACGGGCCGGGCCAGATGTGGGAGGTGTGTCGCGACAAGGTGGAGGCGGCAGGGACCAAGGTGCTGATGAACACCGGCGTCGTGAGCATCCACCACGCCGGCGGCAAGGCCGTGGCCGTCACCGCCGAGACCGACGGCGTGACGACCCGCTACGAGGCGAGCGACATCGTGTCCTCGATGCCCATCAACTCGCTGGTGAAGGCCATGGATCCCGCACCTCCCGCGCACGTCCTGGGCGCAGCCGACGGCCTGAAGCACCGTGACTTCCTCACCGTGGCCCTCGTCGTACCCGAGCGGTTCGCGTTCCCCGACAACTGGATCTACGTCCACTCCCCCGAGGTGAAGCTGGGCCGGGTGCAGAACTTCGGCTCCTGGTCGCCCTACCTCGTGAAGGAGGGGCGCACCTGCCTCGGCCTCGAGTACTTCGTGAACGTGGGCGACTCGGTGTGGGAGATGGACGACGACGACCTGGTGGCCATGGGTGCCCAGGAGCTCGCCCGGCTCGGCCTCATCACCGACACGTCGATGGTCGAGGCGGGCTACGTGGTCCGCATGCCCAAGGCGTACCCGGTCTACGACGCCAGCTACCGCGACAACGTCGACGTGCTCCGCGAGTGGCTCGGCCACCACGCCTCCAACGTCTACCCCGTGGGCCGCAACGGCATGCACAAGTACAACAACCAGGATCACTCCATGCTCACGGCCATGCTCTCGGTGGAGAACATCCTCGACGACGCCGGCCACGACGTCTGGATCGTGAACGTCGAGCAGGAGTACCACGAGGAGGGCGAGTCGGTGGAAGGCGGTCCCCGGGAGACCGGCACCGGTCGTGCCGCTCCCGTGATCTCCGCCTGACGCGGCGCCCGTCGGCGACGTGGGCCGGGGGGGCACGTTCGAGAAGCGCCTCGCGCTGATCGTCGTCGGCGCGCTCGCCCTGCGGGTCCTCTACGTGCTGCTGGCCAAGCGCGACGAGCCGGTGATGGGCGACGCCATCTTCTACAACGCGGCGGCCAACACCCTGGCCGACCTCAAGGGCTTCGTCGATCCCTTCCACCCGGGACGGCAGGCCGCCGACCACCCGCCCCTCACCATCGTGTTCCTCGCCCCGGTGTCGCTGCTCAGCGGTGACAGCCTGCTGGCGCAGCGCCTCGCCATGGCCACCGTCGGCGCCGCGGGCGTGGCGGCCATCGGCCTCCTCGGGCGGCGGGTCGCCGGTGAGCGGGTCGGGCTGCTCGCAGCCGCCGTGGCGGCCGTCTACGCCAACCTCTGGATGAACGACGGCCTCGTCATGTCGGAGTCCCTCGCCACCGTCGGCGTGGCCGTGGTGCTCCTGTGCGTCTACCGCTTCCTCGCCCGGCCCTCCGCCAGGGCTGCAGCCCTGCTGGGGCTCGCACTCGGGGTCACCGTCCTGGCCCGGGCCGAGGTGGCGCTGCTGCTCCCCCTGGTGGTGCTCCCGGCGGCCCTGGGGGCACGGGAGCTGAGCCGCGCCGAGCGCTGGCAGCGGCTGGCGATCTCCACCCTCGTGGCCGGCGCGGTGGTGGCGCCGTGGGCGCTGTACAACCTGGCCCGGTTCGAGGAGCCGGTGGTCATCTCCACCAACGACGGCCTCACCCTGGCCGGCGCCAACTGCGAGTCGATGTACTACTCGGGCGGCATCGGCCTGTGGGACCTGCGCTGCGCGCTCGACCTGGTGCCGGGGGGCGACGAGCGCGCCTTCGGCGACCAGAGCCAGGTGTCGGCCCACTACCGGGATCACGCGGTGGCGTACCTCCGGGACAACCTCGACCGGCTCCCGGCCGTGCTCGCGGCACGCGTCGGGCGGGTGTGGAGCGTCTACGAGCCCGGCCAGATGGTCTGGTACAACCAGGGCGAGGGGCGGGAGGCCTGGGCGTCGCGGCTCGGCCTGTGGCAGTACGGCGCGCTGCTGCCCCTGGCCGTGGCCGGCGCCGTGGTCCTCCACCGGCGAGGCGTGGCGATCTGGCCGCTCGTGGCCACGGTGGTGCTGGTCACCCTCACCGCGATGGCCTTCTACGGGCTGGCGCGCTTTCGCGTCCCAGCCGAGGTCGCCATCTGCGTGCTCGCCGCCGCCGCCCTCGACCAGGGCTGGCGACTGCTCGAGCGCCGACGGGCCGCCGGCCGGCGCGCCGACCGGGAGCCGGCGGTCGTATGAGCGATCAGCGGGACGGGCAGGGCGCGGCCCCCCGTGCCTTCCACCTCGGCTACCGCCCCGAGCTGGACGGGCTGCGGGCCGTGGCCGTGTTGGCCGTGATGGCCTTCCACGCCGGGCTCTCCTTCGCCGCCGGGGGGTTCCTCGGCGTCGACGTGTTCTTCGTGCTCAGCGGCTTCCTCATCACCAGCCTGCTCCTCGAGGAGCGCCAGGTGCGCGGGGGCATCGCCCTCGGACGCTTCTACGCCCGGCGGGCCCTGCGTCTGTTCCCCGCCCTGGTGCTGGTGGTGGTGGCCTGCCTGCTCTGGACCGGGCTGGCCGAGAGCTCGGCGGTGTTCGTGCAGACCGCCAAGGACGCGGGGATCACCGCGGTGTACGCCATGAACTGGATCGCGGCCCTCACCGACCGACCGCTGCTCGGGCTCCTCGAGCACACCTGGTCGCTGGCGATCGAGGAGCAGTTCTACCTCGTGTGGCCCCTCACCCTGCTGGTGCTGCTCGGCGGCCGCCGCACCCCCCGGGCCGTGCTCGTCTTCTGCACCGTCGCACTGGTGGGGGCGCCGCTGCTGCGGTTCGCCCTGCTCGACGGGCCCGGCACCTACGCACGGGTCTACAACGGGCTCGACACGCGAGCCGACGCCCTGCTCGCCGGTTGCCTGGTGGCCACCCTGTACACGCTGCGGCTGCTCCCCGGCCCACGGGCCCTGCGGCCCTGGCTGCAGGTGCTGGGCGGCGCCGCGGCCGTCGCCCTGCTGGTGCTGTTCCGCTACTCGGCCCGCGACCTGTTCCTCTACCGGTGGGGGCTCACCCTCGCAACGGTGTCGGCTGCGGTGCTGATCGCCGCCCTGGCCGCAGCCCCGGGCGGGCTGCTGGCCCGCCCGCTGCGGCTGCGGCCCGTGGTCTGGGTGGGGCGTATCTCCTACGGCCTGTACCTCTGGCACTGGCCCGTCTTCGTGATCGCGAACCAGGGGCGACTGGGCTGGGGCCTGTGGCCCACCACCGCGCTGCGCGTCGCGCTCACCTTCGCCTTCGCGACGGCGTCGTTCTACCTGTGGGAGCGGCCGTTCCTGCGCCTCAAGAGCCGCCTGGGCGGCACCGCGTCGGCCAGCGGCCGCCCGGCCGTGGCGGTGGCCGCGTGAGCCCCACGCCCCCGGTCGACACCCCGGGCGTGGTCACCCACTTCCCGAACCTCGACGCCTACCGGGCCATCGGCATGACCATGGTGCTCATGGCCCACACCGCCTACGCGACGGGGTGGAGCTTCAAGCCCGGCATCGGCCCAGTGCTCTCCCGCATGGACGTCGGCCTGCCGCTGTTCTTCGTCATCTCGGGGTTCCTCATCTACCGGCCGTTCGTGACCGCCGACCTCCGCGGGCGGTCCCCCGTCGCCAACGGGCGGTTCTACCGGCGCCGGGCCCTGCGCATCGTGCCCGGCTACTGGTTCGCCCTCACCGTCGTCATCGTGTTCTTCGGGCTGCAGATGCAGAACCTCGGCGACTGGCTCGTGTACTACGGCTTCGCCCAGACGTTCGACCCCGACCGCGCCTTCGGTGGCATCACCCAGGCCTGGAGCATCGGCGTGGAGGTCACCTTCTACGCCCTGCTCCCCCTGTGGGCCTGGCTCACCCGCAGGGTGACTCGGGGCCTGGCGCCGCTGCGCCGGAGCCAGGTGCTGCTGGCCGGCGCCGCCCTGCTCTACCTGGGCGGGGCCGCCTTCCGCGTCGCCGTGGTGTGGTCCGACCCCTCGTGGGCGCCGCGATCGGTGTTCTGGCTGCCGATGCACCTCGACTTCTTCGCCATCGGCATGGCCCTGGCCGTGGTGAGCGCCCGTGAGGCCCTCGGCCTGCCGGGCTGGCGGTTCACCGACCGGTTCGCACGCATGCCCGCGGTGTCCTGGCTGGTGGCGCTGGGCTTCTTCGCGGTCGTCACCCGGTTCCAGCCGCCGCCCCAGCCGGGGGTGATCGCCGGGAAGGAGTACGTGTCGCGCCAGCTCCTGTACGGGGCGGTGTCGCTGTTCTTCCTGCTGCCGGCCATGTTCGGCGAGCAGCACCGCGGGGGCGTGCGGGCCTTCCTGCGCCTCCGCCCGCTGGTGTTCCTGGGCACGGTCTCGTACGGCTTCTACCTGTTCCACCTGGCCGTGCTCGAGAAGGTCCAGGACGCGGTGGGCGCCGGCCCCTTCCAGGGGAACGTCTGGCAGATCACGGCGCTCACGTTCGCGGGCAGCCTGGTGCTGGCCTCCGTGAGCTTCTACCTGGTGGAGCGGCCGTTCCTGCTGCTGAAGGATCGGCGCCTCCGCGAGGTGCTGCGCTTCGGCCCGTGGGCCCGGCGCGCCGAGGTGCTCAACGAGGCCTGACGGCGGAGGTCCCGACCAGACGGGCGCCTACGCTGGTCGGGCCATGCCTCCCTCCGACACGTCCGCCACCCCGGCACCCCGCGGCACCGGTCGCACCCTGGTGATCATCCCCGCGTGGAACGAGGAGGAGGCCCTTCCCGCCGTGCTGGCCGACCTCGCCCGGGTCGTGCCCGACCTCGACGTCGTCGTGATCGACGACGGGTCCGCCGACCGCACCGCCGCGGTGGGCCGTGCCGCCGGCGCCACCGTCCTCCAGCTGCCCTTCAACCTCGGCATCGGCGGCGCCCTCCGCACCGGCTTCCGCTACGCCGTCGACCAGGGCTACGAGCGGGGCGTGCAGTTCGACGCCGACGGCCAGCACGATCCCCACGAGATCGCCAGCCTGCTGGCGTCCCTCGACAGCGGCGTCGACATGGCCATCGGGAGCCGCTTCGCCGGCAAGCCGACCACCTACGACGTCGGACGGGTCCGCCGTCGGGCGATGGGCGTGCTGCGCTTCGCGGTGAAGCAGTTCTCGGGCCAGAGCTTCACCGACACCAGCTCGGGCTTCCGCGCCTTCTCCCGGCCCGTGCTCGAGTTCTTCGCCCGCACCTACCCGTCCGAGTACATGGAATCCGTGGAGGCCCTGCTGCTGGCCTGCTCGGCCGGGTTCCGGGTGGCCGAGGTACCCGTGCACATGCGGGGCCGCGACGCCGGCGCGCCCTCGACCAGGCGCTTCCGGCTGGCGTACCACTACGTCCGGTTGCTGCTCGTCATCGTCGTGAGCGCCCCTCGCCGGCGCCGCCTGCAGGAGATCCCCTCATGAGCGACCGCGCCCACGTGCTCGTCATCCTCGTCACCGCCCTGACGCTGCTGTTCATCCTGCGCCTCGTGCGCCACCGCCAGATGCGGGCCAAGTACGCCATGCTGTGGCTGCTGGTGGGGATGGCACTGCTGGTGCTCGCCATCGCACCGTGGCTCCTCGAGCCCGTCTCCCGGGCCGTCGGGATCGCCTACCCGCCGGCCATGTTCCTGCTCGTGGCCATCGCGTTCCTGTTCGTGGTCGTCGTGCACTTCAGCTGGGAGCTGTCGCGCCTCGAGGATCGGTCTCGCAAGCTGGCCGAGGAGCTGGCCCTGCTGCGCACCGAGCTGGCCCGGCGCGACGTCGCCGAGGACGCCGAGGCCGCCGCGTCCGTGCCGATGTCGGCCGTCGCCAAGGGTTCTGCGTCCGAGATGGCCCGGGAACCGGACTGATCCGGCCGCGGAACCCTCAGCGGGGGCGGCCGGTCACCGGCCGGGCGACCACGATCAGCCCGTCGGCACCGAACGGGGCACCCAGGCGGCCGAGCAGGCGTTCGAGGCCCAGGACGGTCCGGGCGGCCAGGACGAGGGCCCGGGCCCGCGCCCCCGGTGCCGCCAGCTCCTTCACGGCGGGCACGTAGGTGGCCGTGCCGACGGTGTCCCAGCCGTGGCGGGCGAGGAGCGCGGTGAGCGTGCGCCACGTGAACATCACGACGTGGTCCGGGTGGTTCACCTCGAACCCGGCGAGCGAGGCGGCCACGTTGAGCAGGCCGTAGGCGTTGGGCGTGCTGAGCACCAGCACCCCGTCGGGGGCGACCAGCTCGTGGACGCCCTCGAGGAACGACCCCGGGTCGTCGAGGTGCTCGATCACCTCCCCGGCCAGGACCACCTCGGCCTTCGCCAGCCCGAGGGCCCGGAGCGCCGCCGGGTCGCGGCAGTCGGCCGTGTGGGCCTCGAAGCCGCGGGACCGGGCGTCGGCGACCCCGTCGGCGTCGAGGTCGATCCCCACCAGGCGGTCGGTGACCCGGGCCAGGTGCCCGTGCAGCCACGTGCCCGCCTGCTCCTGCACGTTCCGACAGCCGGCGTCGACGAAGCCGATGTGCACCGTGCTCCGCCCCCTGGCCAGCGCGCAGAGGTAGGGGATGCGATCGACGACCCGCGCCTGCGGGAGCCGGTGGAGCATCTGCTGCTGGGTGAACTCTCCGGTGCTCACGGGCGCTCCTGCGGGCCGAAGGCGGTCTGCGGGGCGGCGGCCGACCCGACCCGCTCCCCGAGCGGCGGCCCGGCCCGCCCGGCGAGCAGCCGCTCCACCCTGGTCAGCATGCCCCGCCGGTTCAGCCACAGCAGCCGGCTCCCGAGCCGGCCGGCGTCGGGGACCACCCAGTAGGGCTCGCCCGCGTCGAAGTCGTAGGGGTGGCAGTAGATCCACGGGGTGGGGCCGGCCGAGCCCGAGGCCAGGCCGGCGCGCACCACCGCCCACGGCAGCACCCGCAGGTACACGCCACCCAGGAAGGGCACGGCCAGCGGCCCGGCCCGCAGCAGCGGGCACGGCAGCTCGACCAGGCCGCTGGGCCAGGTGAACGGCACTCGGGGGGCACCGGGCCAGCCGAACAGCGGGTTGCGGGCCGCCAGCACGCTGGAGGAGTACGTGAACCCCACCTCGCGCAGCACGTCGGGGGCCCATCGCGACCCTGGCACCAGCGAGAAGGTGGGCGCCCGGAAGCCGAGCACCGGCCGGCCAGCCAGGTCCTCGAGCAGCGCCCGCCCCCTGGCGGCGTCGGCGCGGAGCTCGGCCGGGTCGAGGGTGGTCAGCGGGACGTGGCGCCAGCCGTGCAGCCCCAGCTCGTGACCGCGGGCCGCCACGTCGCGCACCAGGCGCGGCTGCTCCTGGGCCACCTCGCCCACCACGAAGACGGTCGCCCGCACCCCGAGGTGGTCGAGGTGGTCGAGCAGCCGCCGGGTGACGTCGGGGAACCGGGCCGGCACGTCGGCCGACGGGCGGTGGTCCTCGAGGTCGAGGGTGAACGTGATGGCGGCGCCGGACTGAGGCACGGTCAGTAGGCGTCGAGGTCGAGGAACTCGAAGGTGTCGAGGGCCAGGGCGTCCTGGTCGACGTCGGCGGCCAGGCCCCGCAGGATCAGGTTGAGCGGCGACGGCTGCAGCCGCCGGGGCGGCCGGACCCCGCGCACCGCGACGTGGGCGTTGAACCCCGCGTACACGGCGTAGGGGGCGCGGTGGTGCCGGCAGATCGCGGCGATCATCTGCCGGGTCGACGAGCGGGCGGGCGGGCGGGCGCGGGGCAGCAGCTTGAGCACCACCGCGGCCGGGATCCCGAAGCCCTTCGACCGGGTGCTCACGGCCAGCAGGTCGGGAGAGGCGTGCACCACGTAGCTGGTGTGGGGGCACGAGAGCCGCCAGCGCAGGTACTCGGGCGTCCAGCGGTTGGCGGGATGGGTGGCGGGGAGGCTGTCGAGGTCGGCCGCGAAGGCGGCGAAGGCGGGCGACCCGAGGAAAGCCGGCGTGACCGGGTGGTGCGTGATGCCCCGCGTCCGGGTCCCGAGCGGCGCCACGACCCGCACGGGCAGGGGCCCCCACAGGCGCCACCCCATGTACTTGACGACGGCCCCGACCGACTTGTCGTTGGCCACGCCCACCACGAAGCGGTAGCCGCGCGCCGCCGCCTCCTCGTAGATCTCGAGGCCGATCTGGGTGAAGTAGCCCTTGCGCTGGGTGCCCGACCGGACGACGGCGTTGAGCGAGAACACGCAGGGCACGGACCCGTCGGCGTCCCGGTACTCCTGCGGGATCACCGCGTAGTGGGCGACGCGCACCCCTGCGTCGTCGATGCTGCGCTGGATGGCCGTCCCGTGGGGGTTCTCCTCGTAGAGCCAGCGCAGGTAGGCCTCGTCGGCGAAGCGCGGGTCGGGCAGCTCCGCGTCGAGCAGCTCGGTGCTGGCCCGCAGGTCGTCGGCGGTCACGGCTGCACGCCCACTGGTTCCTCCCCACGCTGCGACACGGCCTCGGGAGACGCCGAAGACCCCTCGCCCGGCCCGGTCCGCGCCGGCCATCGGCGGCGCAGGATCGCGTCGATCCCGACCGCGGCGGCGGCCACCAGGGCGACGTCGGCGGGCAGGCGGTACCGGAGGATCCCGAAGCTGGTGGCCGCGGCGATCGTGACCACGGCCGCCATGCCGAGCAGCGGGCTGAGCGGGAGCCTGCGCCGACGCAGCACGACCAGCCCGTAGACGGCGGGCGCGAGCAGCGCGTAGTACGCGACCAGACCCAGGCGGGTCGGCCACACCCCACGGCCCTCGATCTCGGCGTCCCAGCGGATGGTCTGCAGCGGCCGGTAGACGTTCCAGAGGCGCCCCACCCGCGCGGCGACGACCACGGGGAAACGGGCGAGGTGGTCCCTGGTGTACTCGATGGCCTGCCGGCGGGGGATGGCGTCGCGCTCGCTCTCGTCGAGCTCCAGGGGATCGGGCCAGGGCCCGGTGAAGCACGTGGCCCAGTAGCCGGTGTACTCGCCGTAGAACGCGGTGTCGCAGCTGGCGGCCGACAGCACCGCCCCCGTCGAGGAGGTGAGCAGCACCGGTTCCCGGAACCGGGCGAGGTTCCAGCCGACCCACGGCGCCATCACGGCCGCGCCCACCGCGCCGGTGACGGCCACCAGCGCGACGCGCCGCCGCCAGTCGAGCTGCTTCAGCCCCAGCAGCACCAGCGGGAGCACCGAGAAGGCATACAGCAGGACGGTCTCGGCCCGGGTGAGGGCGAGCACGGCGATGGCGCCGCCCAGCATGCCGGCGCGCAGGAGGGTGGGCCGGTCCCACAGCCGGTACCCGAGCAGGATCACGAGGGCGGCGAGGGGGGCCACCAGCGACTCGGACATGAGCATGCCGTCGTTCGCCCACAGCACCGGGTAGAGCGCGCCGATCCCGCAGGCGAGCAGCCCGGCGCGAGGGCCGCCGAGGCGCAGCGCGACCAGCCCGAGCAGCGGGGCGACGCACGCCCCCACCAGCGAGAGGACCAGGCGCTGGGTGGTGGCCGACTCGCCACCGAGCGCCGAGACCGCGCCGACGAACAGGGGGTAGACCGGCGGCTTCCCCGCGCTCTGCTCGTAGAACGGCTCGGGGAAGGTCGCGAAGCCGGGATCGGTCACCGACGCCAGGAAGGCCGCCGGGTTCACGAACCAGTGGCCCCGGACGATCAGGTTGCCCTGCAGGTACCCGAACAGCGCGTCGCCCCAGACGCGAAAGCACCCGTCGGGGCCCTCGTCCTCGAGCAGGCGCGGCACCTGCAGCCCGTCGTCGGGGTTCACTCCCGGCGCGGCCACGACCTGTTCGGGCACCCGACCGGTCTGCACCTCCGGCACCGGGCACGTGGGCCGAGCCTCGAGCACGACGTACCACCGCAGCCCGACGCCCAGCGCGAACAGCAGCGCCAGGACCACCCAGAAGCGGCGGCCCGGGCCCGAGCGCCGCGAGGCCGCGGGGCTGGGGGCCGATGCGTCGAGCAGGGTGGTCACGGTGCCATACCGGCGACCGCCGGCTCCCGGGCGGGCGGCTCGTCCCCGTCCGCGGGCGCGCTCGACCGCGCCCGCACGAAGGCGTCCACGCCCACGCCGGCCAGCACCACGAGGGCCACGTCACCGGGGACCCGGTAGCGGGTGATCCCGAAGCTCACCGCCGCGGTCAACGTGGCGACGGCCAGGAGGGCCACGAACGGCACGATCGTGACCCCGCGCCGGTGCAGCACGTACAGGCCGTAGCCGGCCACGGGGACCAGCACGTAGTACATGGCGAGCCCCGCCCGCGAGGTCCACAGCCCCCGGCGCTCGAAGAAGGTGTCGAAGCGGATCCCCTGGCCGGGACGGAACACGTCCCAGAGGCGGCCCACCCGGGCCGCCACCACGACGGGCAGACGGGACGCGTGGTCGCGGGCGTAGGTGAGGCCCTGCCGGCGCCCGGCGCGCTCGGCGACCGACTCGTCGCCCTCGGGCCAGTCCTCCAGGGCACAGTCGATGTGCCAGTAGCCGAGGAACTCGCCGCCGTAGGTGCGGTCGCAGTTGGCGATGGCGAGCACGAACCCGGCGCCGTTGGTGACCAGCACGGGCCGGTCGAACCGGGCGTTGTTGTAGATCACCCACGGCGCCAGCACCGCGAGCCCGGCCGCACCGGTGAGGGCCACCAGCGCCAGCCGCCGGCCCCAGGGGAGGGTCCGGACCAGGAGGAACAGGGGCAGCGCGAGCAGCCCGAACAGCGCCAGGGCCTCGGCGCGGGTGAGGGCCGCGAGCGCGATGATCGCCCCGAGCACGAGCGCCCGGCGCGCGTCGGGCCGCTCTCTCGCCTCGTAGGCCGCCAGGAGCACCAGGGCGAGCATGGGCACGTAGAGCGACTCGTTGAGGAGCATGCCGTCGTTCACCCACAGCACCGGGTACACGGCCGCGAGCGCCGCGGCGACGAGGCCGGCCCGGTCACCGGCCACCTTGCGGCCGACCAGCCCGAGCAGGACCACCCCCAGCACACCGAGGAGGGCCGAGGCCAGGCGGTGGGCCAGCACCGAGGTGCCGCCCAGGGCGGACACGACCCCGAGGAAGACCGGGTAGGCGGGGGGCCAGCCGGCGGTGGGCACCAGCTCGCCGGTGGCACGCCACGCGAACGGGTTGGCGAACCACAACCCGTCGGCCAGGGCCCGTCCCTGCCAGTGGTAGTAGAAGTTGTCGCTGAACCCCAGCTCGAGGTGCCGCTGGGCCAGCAGGACCACGGCGAACCGCACCAGCAGCGCCGCGACGGCCACCACGGCCAGGCGGGCGGGGAAGGTCCGCAGGCGTCGCCGCACGACCGCTGATGGTAGCCCCGCGGTCGAGGCCCCCCGGGGTGCGCGCCGGGGCCTGCCGTCCAGCCCGGATGCCCGCACCGGGGCCGCCGCCCTGCTGGGAGGGGCTGGGGCCGGTGCCCTATGCTCTCTCCTTCGTGCGCGAGCCCATCGAGCCTCCCGTGTCGGAGGGCGCCATCGCCAAGCTGGGCGACGTCGCGGCCGCAGCCGGCCTGCGGCGGATCCACATCCTCGCCTGGCGCGACCTCGACGACGTCGAGGCCGGGGGTTCCGAGGTGCACGCGGCCACCGTCGCCCGCCTGTGGGCCCAGGCCGGCATCGAGGTGTCGATGCGCTCCTCGTTCGCGCAGGGACACCCCGCCGTGATCGAGCGCGACGGCTACCGCGTGGTGCGCAAGGCCGGCCGCTACCTGGTGTTCCCCCGCGCCGTGCTCTCGGAGCTCTCGGGCCGCAGCGGCCCCCGCGACGGGCTGGTGGAGATCTGGAACGGGATGCCGTTCTTCTCCCCCCTGTGGTGCCCCGGGCCCCGCATCGTGTTCCTGCACCACGTCCACGCCGAGATGTGGCGCATGGCGCTGCCCCCCAACCTGGCCCGCGCCGGGGAGCTGCTCGAGCGCCGCCTGGCACCGCCTCTCTACCAGCGGTCGCGCATCGTGACCCTGTCCGAGTCGTCGCGCCGCGAGCTGGTGCACGACCTCGGGCTCCGGCCCGATCGGGTCACCGTGGTCCCCCCCGGCATCGACCCCCGCTTCACGCCCGGGGGCGAGCGCTCGGCCCGGCCGCTGGTGGCCGCCGTCGGCCGCCTGGTGCCGGTGAAGCGGTTCGACCTCCTGATCCGCGCCGTCGCCGACGCCCGGGCGCACATCCCCGACCTCGAGCTCGAGATCGTCGGCGAGGGCTACGAGCGGCACGCCCTCGAGCACCTCGTCGCCGACCTCGGTGCCGAGGGGTGGGTCCGGCTGGTCGGGCGGGTCGACGACGCCGGCCTGGTCGACCTGTACCGGCGGGCCTGGGTCGTCGCCAGCACCTCCCTGCGGGAGGGGTGGGGCATGACCCTCACCGAGGCGGCGGCCTGCGGCACGCCCGCGGTGGCCACCCGCATCTCGGGGCACGAGGACGCCGTGGTCGACCGCTCCACCGGCCTGCTCGTCGACGACGAGGCGGAGCTGGCCGGCGCCATCGAGCGGATCGTCGCCGACCGGGCCCTGCGGGAGCGCCTCGGTGCGGCGGCCCTCGCCCGGGCGGCCACGCTCACGTGGGAGGCCACCGCCCTCGGCACCCTCGAGGCCCTGGCCGACGAGGCCGGACGCAACCGCCTGCACCGGCTGCGGGGCCGCGTCGGCGCATGACGCCCGCGCGGAGCCGGCTCCGGCGAGCCGCTCCCACCCTCCTCCTGGCGGCGGTCGCCTACGTCCCGCTGCTGCTGACCCGCCCCGGGCGGGTGGGGGCCGACACCAAGACGTACCTGTACCTCGACCCAGGCCGGCTGCTGGGCCGGGCCGCCTCGCTGTGGGACCCGAACATCGGGCTGGGGACCGTGAGCCACCAGACGATCGGCTACCTGTTCCCGATGGGGCCGTTCTACTGGCTCCTCGACACGCTGGGCCTCCCCGACTGGGTCGCCCAGCGGCTGTGGCTCGGCACCGTGCTGTTCGCGGCGGGCGCGGGCGTGCTGTTCCTGCTGCGCACCCTGCGCTGGGAGGGCGGCGGGGTGCTGGTCGCCGCGCTCGCCTACCAGCTCAGCCCGTACGTCCTCCACTACGCGTCGCGGATCTCGGTGATCCTGCTGCCCTGGGCCGCCCTGCCCTGGCTGATCGCGCTCACCATCCGCTCGGTGCGCCAGGGCGGCTGGCGATGGCCCGCACTGTTCGCGCTGGTGGTGCTGTGCGTCGGGAGCGTCAACGCCACCGCCCTGCTCCTGGCCGGGATCGGACCGCTGCTCTGGCTGGTGTTCGCGGTGTGGGTCGACCGCGAGGTGAGCCTGGGCCGGGCCCTGGCCGCGGCCGCCCGCATCGGCGTGCTCACCGTGGGCGTGTCGCTGTGGTGGATCGCGGGCCTGCTGCTGCAGGGCAGCTACGGCATCCCGATCCTGCGGTACACGGAGACCTACGAGGTGGTCGCCGACGCGGCGCTGGCGCCCGAGCTGCTCCGCGGCCTCGGGTACTGGTTCTTCTACGGCAACGACAAGCTGGGCCCCTGGATCCAGCCGAGCGCGGCCTACACCGAGCGGCTGGCGCTGCTCGCCGTGAGCTACCTGCTCCCCCTGCTCGCCTTCGCCGCCGCCGTGCTGACGCGGTGGCGCCACCGCCCCTTCTTCGTGGCGCTGGTGGTGGTCGGCACGTTCGTGGCCGTGGGGGCGCACCCTTACGGCGATCCCTCGCCGC
This sequence comes from Acidimicrobiales bacterium, assembly GCA_016716005.1. NCBI lineage: Bacteria > Bacillati > Actinomycetota > Acidimicrobiia > Acidimicrobiales > Acidimicrobiales bacterium. The sequence goes on along the minus strand of JADJXE010000001.1, from coordinate 164,463 downwards.
TGGGCGCCCTGTTCAACGCGTTCACCCAGCTCGACGCCGGCCTGGCCTTCCGCAGCACGCCCCGGGCGGTCCCCCTCCTGGCCCTCGGCACCTCGGTGCTGCTGGGCGCCGGGGTGGCCGCGGTGGGGCGGCGCCTCCCCCGGGCGGGCACCGTGGCCGGCGTCGGCGTGTGCCTGCTGGTGGCCGTGAACCTGCCCCCGTTGTGGCTCGGCCAGGTGGTCGACCGCAACCTCGACCGCCCCGAGGAGCTGCCCGCGCACTGGCCCGAGGCCGCCGCCTGGCTCGACGCCCGAGGCGACGGCACCCGGGTGTGGGAGCTGCCGGGCAGCGACTTCGCCTCGTACCGCTGGGGCAACACCGTCGACCCCGTGACACCCGGCCTGATGGACCGGCCCTACGTGGCCCGCGAGCTCATCCCGTGGGGCTCGCCGGCCTCGGCCGACCTGCTGAACGCCATCGACCGGCGGATGCAGGAGGGGGTGTTCGAGCCCGCGTCGCTCGCCCCCATCGCCCGGATCATGGGGGTCGGCGACGTCGTGCTGCGCAACGACCTGCAGTTCGAGCGCTACCGCACGCCCCGGCCCGACCTGCTGTGGCAGCAGCTGCGGGGCGCGCCCGGCTTCGAGGAGCCGGTGGGCTTCGGCGACCCGGTCGCCAACACACCGGTCCCGGCGCTCCCCCTCGTCGACGAGATCGCGCTGGGCGCGCCGGCCGACCTGCCCCACTCCTCCCCGGTCGCCGCCCTGCCCGTCACCGATCCCCGGCCGATCGTGCGCACCACGTCGGCCGAGCGCCCCCTGGTGCTCGCCGGCGACGGCGAGGGCCTGGTCGAGGCGGCGGCCGCCGGGCTCCTCGACCCCGACCAGGTGGTGCTGTACGCGGCGTCGATGGCCGGCCGGCCCGACCAGATCCAGCAGGCCCTCGACGACGGTGCCGACCTGCTGGTCACCGACTCGAACCGTGCCCGCGGGCGGCGGTGGGGCACGGTCCGGGAGAACACCGGCTACACCGAGCGGCCCGGCGAGGCGCCCTTGCGCGACGACCCGAGCGACAACCGCCTCGACCTGTTCCCCGGTGCCGGCGACGACGACGCCACCGTCGCCCTCCAGCGCGGCGGGGCCACGGTGTCGGCCACCGCGTACGGCAACCCCGTCACGTTCACCGCCGGCGACCGGGCCATCGGCGCCCTCGACGGCGACGTCACCACCGCGTGGAAGGTCGGGGCGTTCGACGACGTCACCGGCGAGCGCCTCCAGATCGTGCTCGACCAGCCGGTGACCACCGACCGCGTCGCGCTCCTTCAGGCGCTCGGACCGCTGCAGAACCGTTGGATCACCGAGGTCCGGCTCCGGTTCGACGGCGGCGACCCGGTCAGCGCCGCCCTCGGCCCCGAGTCCCGTGGCGAGCCGGGACAGGTGGTGACCTTCCCGCCCCGCACCTTCACCACCCTCGACATCGAGATCCGAGAGACCGACATCGGCCGGCGTCCCCGCTACGACGGCGTGAGCGGGGTCGGCTTCGCCGAGGTGGGCATCGGCGACCTCCGGCTCACCGAGGTGGTCCGCCCCCCCACGTCGTTGCTCGACGCCGCGGGGGCCTCGTCGATCGGGCACCGCCTCACGTACCTGCTCGCCCGCCAGCGCTCCGACCCCCGCGAGCCGGTTCGCGACGACGAGGAGCGCAGCCTGATCCGGCTCCTCGAGCTGCCCGTCGGCCGCTCGTTCCACCTCACGGGCACGGCGCGGCTGTCTGCGCTCGTCCCCGACGAGGACGTCGACGCGCTCCTCGGCGTGCCCGGTGCCGACGCAGGCGGGGTGACGGCCTCGTCGTCGGGCCGGCTCCCCGGCGACCTCGGGGCCCGCGCCGCGTCCGCCCTCGATGCCGACCCCGCCACCGCGTGGATGCCGGCGCTGGGCCCGCAGGAGGGCGGCTGGATCGAGGTCGAGCTCCCCTCGCCGATCACCCTGGACGGCCTCGACCTGTCCCTCCTGGCCGACGGCCGGCACTCGGTCCCGACCCGCCTGGGCCTCGAGGTCGACGGCCGGCCGGCCGGCACGGTCGAGCTGCCCCCGGTGACCGACGGCGAGCCCGGCTCGGTGACCGAGGTGCCGGTGACCTTCCCGGCGGTCAGCGGCTCGACGCTGCGGTTCACGGTCGATGCCGTCCGCCCGGTGACGTCGATCGACTGGTACTCGGGCCTGCCCGTCACCCTGCCGGTGGGCATCGTCGAGCTCGGCCTCGACGGCGTACGGATGCCGGCGCTCCCGGCAGAGCTGCCGGGCACGTGCCGCGACGACCTCCTCACGATCGACGGCGAGCCGGTGCCGGTGCGGATCACCGGCACGACCGCGGACGCGGTGGCCCGGGACGGCCTCGCCGCGACCACCTGCGACCCAGACGGCGGCCCCGTGCGGCTCGACGCCGGCAGCCACCTGCTCCGCACCGCCCAGGGCCGGGACACCGGCATCGGCGTCGACATCGACCGCCTGGTGCTGGCCTCCGAAGCGGGTGGGCGGCCGGCCGTCTCGCCGGCGCCGCCCGTGCCCGCCGGGCCGACCGTCGAGCTGGTCGACGAGGGGCGCACGGCCACAACCGTTCGGGTCACGGGCGCCGACGACCCCTACTGGCTGGTGCTCGGCCAGAGCTTCAACGCGGGGTGGCAGGCGACCGTGGACGGCGGCGGGTCGCTCGGCGACCCCCGGCTGGTCGACGGCTTCGCCAACGGGTGGCGGGTCGATCCGGCCACGGTGGGCGCCGACGCCGTCATCCACCTGCGCTGGGCCCCCCAGGGGATCGTGAGGTTCGGGCTGGCCGGGTCGGCGGTCGCCGTGGGGGCCTGCATCGTCCTGCTCGTCGTGGGCGGTCGGCGCCGCCGCCCGGTCGACGAGCAGCCGCCCGAGCGGCCGGAGCCCGTCGACCCCCTCGATGCCGGGGGAGCGCCCCCGCCCACCCGCACGGTGGCCGTCGCCGGGGTCACCGCGGGGCTGCTGGCCGCGCTGCTGATCGGGCCGCTGGCCGGCGTGCTCGTGGCCGGTGGCGCCGTGGCCGCCCTCACCACCCGGTGGGGCCGGGTCGCCGTGCGCGTTGCGGCGGTGGGTGCCCTCGCCCTCGCCGCGCTGTACGTGCTCGTCCAGCAGTACCGCCACCAGTACCCGGCCGACTTCATCTGGCCGAAGAACTTCGAGCGCACCCACCTGCTCGGCCTGCTGGCGGTGGCGTTCCTCGCGGTCGACGCGATGGCCGGCCGCCTGCGGCTCGCGCCGGCAGGCGCCGAGCGGTGAGCTTCAACTCGATCCAGTACTTCGTGCTGCTCGGCGTCGTCTTCGCCGTCTACTGGCAGCTGCGGCACCGCTGGCAGAACCTGCTGCTGCTCGCCGCCTCGTACCTGTTCTACGGCGCGTGGGACTGGCGCTTCCTCAGCCTGCTCATGATCTCCACGGCGATCGACTACGCCGTCGGCCTCAAGATCAGGGCGACCGAGGACGAGCGGACCCGGCGGGGGTGGCTCGCGGCGTCGATGACCGCGAACCTCGTGATCCTCGGGTTCTTCAAGTACTTCGGCTTCTTCGTGGAGAGCGGGGCCGCCCTCTTCGCGCGCCTCGGGTTCGACGTGGGTGAGCCCGTGCTGTCGATCGTGCTGCCCGTGGGGATCAGCTTCTACACGTTCCAGTCCATGTCGTACGCCATCGACGTGTACCGCCGGGAGCTCGAGCCGACCCGCAACCTGCTCGACTACGCCACCTTCGTCGCCTTCTTCCCGCAGCTGGTGGCCGGCCCCATCGAGCGGGCCAGCCGGCTGCTCCCCCAGATCACCCACGAACGACGCTTCCCCGACGGCGAGCAGCTGACCTCCGGCATCACCCTGATCCTGGTCGGGCTGTTCAAGAAGGTGGCCATCGCCGACGTCATGGCCCCGCTGGTGAACCAGGCCTTCGGCTCGGCCGGGACCGCCAGCGGCTTCACCGCCCTGGTGGGCGTGTACGCCTTCGCGCTGCAGATCTACGGCGACTTCTCGGGGTACTCCGACATCGCGCGCGGCTCGTCGCGCCTGCTCGGCATCGAGCTGATGGTGAACTTCCGGGAGCCCTACCTCTCGCGGAGCATCACCGAGTTCTGGCGCACCTGGCACATCTCGCTGTCGACGTGGCTGCGCGACTACCTCTACGTGCCGCTCGGGGGGAACCGCCGCGGCAGGCTCCGCTCGTACGTCAACCTCATGGCCGTCATGCTCATCGGCGGGCTCTGGCACGGCGCGTCGTGGACGTTCGTGGCGTGGGGCGGGATCAACGGCGCGTACCTCGTGGCCGAGCGCGTCGCCGCCGACGCCGGGACGGCCCGGCACCGCCATCCCATGCGGCGGGTGCCCACCCTGCTCAAGATCCTCGTGACCTTCAACCTCACGTGCCTGGCCTGGGTGTTCTTCCGGGCCGCGTCGTTCGCGCAGGCCGGTGAGATCCTGCAGGCGATCCTCACCCGCTTCGGGGGGCCGGTCGACGTCGACACCGTGGCCCTGCTGGTGTTCGCCGCCGCCGCCGCCCTGGTGCTCGACCTGGCCACCCGGGCCAGCGAGGACGACGCGCCCATCGCCGCGCTGTCGCCGGCGTGGCGGGGCGCAGCCGCGGTCGCGCTGATCGTCCCCATCGTCGTGTTCGCGGGCGGCACGCCCGTGCCGTTCATCTACTTCCAGTTCTGATGCGCCGCGGCCTGCTGATCACGCTCGGCGTCGTGGCCCTCGGGCTCCTGCTCGCCGAGGGGGCGGCGAGGGTGCTCGCCCCCTACCTGCCCGAGCCACCCCTCTGGCACGACCGGGCCACCGCCGTGAAGGCGAGCCAGATGGACGAGCTTGCCTCGGGGGGCGGTTGCGTGCCGGTGGTGTTCGTGGGCAACTCGATGACCCGCGACGCGCTGGTGCCCGAGGTGTTCACCGCGGCCGACCCCGCCCGGCGCCCGGCCTACAACGCCGCCCTCGACGCCGCCACCCCCGCCCTGCTCGAGCGGTGGGTGACCGACCAGGTGGTGCCCCGCCTGCACCCCGACACCGTCGTGATCGGGCTGTCCAGCTTCGACCTCAACGACAACGCGTCGATCGGCCGGGCCGCGCTGGCCGGCTACGAGGAGGCCCCACAGTCGCGCTCGGACGTGTGGGGTCGGCTGCAGGCGCCGTTCCTCCGGTGGTCGGACCTGGTGCGCTACCGCACCGAGCTGCGTGACCCCGGGGTCGTGTGGGGGGCCCTGGGGCGCCTCCGGCGCCAGCAGCGCGAGCCCCGCGACGGGCCGGAGGGCATCCCCGGCATCCTCGGCCCCCTGGGCGAGGGCCTCTCGCGGCGCGACCAGACCTACACCGGCAGCCCCGGCGTGCAGCAGTTCGTGCGCTCCGAGCTGCTCAACGACTTCGCCGTCGGGGGGCGCCAGGTGCGTGCCCTCCACCGCACGGTGACGACGCTGCAGGACGAGGGCGTGCAGGTGGTGCTCCTGCTGCTGCCCGTCACCGACGACTACGTCGCGCTGCATCCCGAGGGCTCGGCCGACCACGACGCCTTCGTGGCCGCAGTGGAGCAGGTCGGCCGGGAGACCGGCGCCACCGTGGTCGACGGTCGCGAGGTGGTGCGCGACCCCACCTCGTTCGCCGACACGCACCACCTCAACGCGCAGGGCGCCGACCACCTCAGCTCGGTGATCCCCGGCCTGCTCCCCGACCCGCCCCGTCCCGTCGCCTGCGAGCCGTAGGCCGCCTGGCGGCAGGACCGGCGGGGTGCCACGATCCCCGGCATGAAGCGCCTCGCCCTGGTCCTGCTCGCCGCCGCCCTCGTGTTCGCCGCCTGCGGCGGTGACGACGACGACGGCGGCTCGGCCGGCACCGCCGCCGAGGGCACCACGAGCACCGACGGCGGCGCGTCCGGCGGCGCCGACCTGTCGGGTCTCACCACCTACGCCACCATCGCCGAGATGCGCGACGCCCTGGTGGCCGATGGCATCGCCTGCGAGCTCGAGTACGAAGGCCTGCGCGACGCCGAGAAGGAGGTCAGCATCTGCACCATCGAGGGCGAGTTCGCGCAGCTGACCGTCTGGCTCGACCCCAGCATCGTGGAGGACCTGGTCGGCGCGTCCGACGGCACGCTGGCCGTCGGGGCCAACTGGACCGTCGACGTCGACACCGCCGCGACCGCCGAGACCGTGGCCGAGGCGCTCGGCGGCGAGGCCCCTCCCGTCGCCGGCTGACGGGCCGCCCCGACAGCCCGTTCAGCCGAGGGGCGGTGGGCACTCCTCGGGCGGGTAGGGCGGATCGACCCGCCAGTCGCCCCGCGGCCAGCCCGGCGCCAGCCGGATGCCCCACTGCTCGGCGATCCACGCCAGCACGGGCGCGGCCAGGCGGGCCGAGCCGTCGACGCACAGGTGGAGCCCGTCGAGGTTGCGCCAGCGCACGAGGCGCCCGCCCTCGTCCAGGCCGAGATCGGTGTAGCCACCGTCCGGGCCCGCCAGCGCGGCGGCACCGTCGAGGTACGTCAGCTCGGGCCAGGCCGGCTCCAGGTCGCGGTAGGCACGGTTGAGGACCGCGAACTGCACGCTGCGCAACCAGTCCGAGACCGCAGGCATGCCCACCCACGCCACGTCGGCACCCCGGCTGGTGATCAGCCGCATCCAGGGCTCGAGCACCTGCGACGTGTAGACCGGCTGCCAACCGGGATCGAGGGGTGACAGGCCCTGGCGGGTGCCCTCGCCCCCCACCACCATGTTCTCCCAGGTGCCCACCAGCAGCACGATCAGCTCGGGATCGCTCTCGTCGAGCCGGCGCTGCCACAGCACCTGGATGGTCGCGTCACGGGCGATGCTCGGGTTCAGGACGAACTCGGCCCGGGCCTGGCCACCGTTGTTCAGGGCCCACAGGAGGGGCTCGGCCAGGTCGTAGGCGACGGAGTCGCCGGTGACGATGACGCGCAGGGGGTCGTCGGCGGTGGGCCGGCGACCGCCGGGCGGGAGCGGGAGGGTGGTGGACGTCGTCGAGGTCGTCACCGCCGGGAACGACGAGGGCAGCGAGCCGCGGGCTGCGGCCGAGGTGGTCGCGGCCAGCACCGCGTCAGCCGGATCGGGGACCGTCGACGCCCCTGCCGCCGCCGCGGCGACCAGGGCCCCCGTCGCGACGAGCAGGACGGGCAGCAGGAAGCGGGCTCGGGCGGCGCGCAGGGCGCGCGGTGCTCGCACGAGGGGAAACCCTGCCGCAGTCGCACCCCGCGGGGCAAGGCACCTCGCTGCGGGCTCCCTCCTGCCGATCAGACCCCCGTGCGCCCCGTCACGCCCCCGCCACCGCGATCGCGCCGCCCGCGACTAGGAACTCCGCCGTGCGCGCCGCGCTGAGAGCCGGGTTCGTCGCCCTCGCGCTGGTCGCTGCGGCCTGCGGCGGGGACGAGCGGGAGGTCGCACCGGTGTCGGCAGTGCCCGCGAGCCCCGGCGCACCCGGCGACGTCATCTCCGCCGAGCCGATCGACGCGCCCGACGGGGCCAGGGCGTGGAGGGTCGTGTACCACTCCACGGGGCTCGACGGCGCCGACATCGCGGTCACCGGGATGGTGGTCGCGCCCGACCGGGAGCCGCCGCCCGGCGGCTTCCCGGTGGTGAGCTGGGGCCACCCCACGCAGGGCACGGCCGACCGGTGCGCACCCTCGGTCGACGGCACCGACAGCATCACCCTCCTCGAGCCCCTGGTCGAGGCCGGCTACGTGGTGGCGGCCTCCGACTACGAGGGGCTCGGCACGACCTCCCCGCACCTGTACCTGGTGGGCGACAGCGAGGGCCGGAGCGTGCTCGACGCCGCCCGGGCGGCCCAGCGTGTGGCCGGCAGCGGCGCGTCGCCCACGTCGCCCGTGGCCCTGTGGGGCTTCTCCCAGGGCGGCCACGCCGCGCTGTTCGGCGGGGAGCTGGCCCCCGCCTACGCTCCCGAGCTCGACCTGCGGGGGGTGGCCGCCGCCGCGCCGGTGAGCGACGTGGGGTCGTTCGCGGCCCGGGCCGAGGGGTGGCCGGAGCAGTTCGGGGTGCTCGTCACCATCGCCTACGCCTTCCACCACGCCTACGACGACCTGCGCATCGGCGACGTCCTCACGCCCGCCGCCGTCTCCGACCTCCCGCTCCTGGAGCAGACGTGCCTCGACCGCGTGCTGGCCGTCTACGACCGCCCGACGGCCGAGGTGCTCAAGCAGCCGCCGGCCACCGCCCCCGGCTGGCCGGCCCGCTTCACCGAGAGCCAGGTGGGCAACCGTCCGATCCCGGCGCCGGTGCTGGTGATCCAGGGCACCGACGACGTGATCGTGTACCCCGACACGGTCGCCGCCATGGCCCAGCGCCTGTGCGCCAACGGCACCGCCGTCGACGTTCGCCTGAAGCCGGGCGAGGGGCACGGCGTCGCTGTGCAGGGCGATCTGCTCCCCTGGCTGGCCGAGCGGTTCGCGGGCGCCCCGGCCGCCTCGACGTGCCCCTGACGGCAAGCGGCGGTCAGCGACGGGGCGAGCGCGCCACCCCGAGCAGCACCTCGGTGGTGGGGGTGATGACCTCGGTGGTCGTGAAGTCGTCGGCGGTGATCCCCGAGGTCCCACCCGACATCGAGCCCGACAGCAGCCGGTACGCCACCCGGCGGGCCGTGGCGTGCAGGGCCACGTAGTACCGGCGGGGCAGCCGATGGCGCAGGTCGAACACGTCGAGGGCGAGGAGCCGTCGGCCGGCCCGGCGGCGCTGCTCGAAGTCGGCCTTCACCGCTGCGCTGCCGTCGAGGCCGATCACCTGCACGTCGTCGAAGGAGCGCCCGAGCATGGCGCGCAGCCCGTCGGGCTCGAACAGGTGGACGTGGTAGGGGTTCTCGAAGTCGGCCGGCGCGTTGGGCGTGAGGAAGAAGGCGGCGCCACCCGGCGCGAGCACCCGGCTGACCTCGGCCACGTGGCCCTCGGGCCGCTCGAAGTGCTCGATCAGGTGCGAGGAGCACACCCAGTCGAAGGCGCCGGTTCGCAGCCCGATGCGCGCGCCGTCGCAGCAGGCGGTCTGGAGGCCCCGCGGGCCGTAGGTGGTGCGGGCCGCCGCCGCCGTTGCCGGGTCGTAGTCGATGCCGACCACGGCGCGGCCACCGCCCAGGAAGCCGGCCGTGCCGTCCCCGAGCCCGCAGCCCACGTCGAGGAACCGGCCGGGCCCGATCCGCTCGAGCACCTGGCGGTAGCCGGCGGCGTGCAGGCCGAGCAGCGAGTCGGGCGTCTGGCCCTCGATGGGCCGCTCTCCGGTGAGCTTCACGTGATCTCCGGGCCGTCGCGGGCGGGACCCGCCGAGTCTACGGGCGCCTGTGGACAGGACGCGAAAGACACAGGGTTGTTCCCCTGGATGCCCACAGGGAGGCATCCGTACCGTGCGGGCATGTCCTTCGAGGTGCTGCTGCTCGACGAGTCGGCCGAGCGGATCGACGAGGCCGACACCTACCGCCAGGAGGGGCCGCTCACCACCTTCTTCCGCACCGGTCCGGGCCGGACCGTGGTCGACGCGTGGAGCGAGCGGATCGCCAGCTTCCGGACCACCGAGATCCGCCGGATCCGGCGCGTCGACGAGGCCCCGGCCGGCCGCCTCCGCGCCGTCGAGTAGGACCGCCTACTCGTCGACGTCGGGCGAGGGCCGGCGGCGAGCCGCCTTCCGTCGGCCCTGGCGGCGCTTCTCCTCGAGGCGGCGGCGCTCGGCCGCCGGCGACGGGGTGGTGGCGACCCGCCGGCGCTGCTCGCGCAGGGCCACCTCCAGACGCGAGCGCAGCCGCTCGAGCGCGAGGTCGCGGTTGCGGGCCTGCGAGCGGGTGTCGGACGCGACCACGCGGACCTCGGGGCCCAGCCGCTCGAGGAGCCGGGCCCGCTGGCGGGGGCCGAGCGAGCCCGATCGGGCCACGTCGAACACCACCTCGGCGCGGGTGTTGGCGGTGTTGGCGTGCTGGCCGCCCGGACCCCCGCTGGCCGAGAAGCGCCACACCAGCTCGTCGAGGGGGATCCGGCAGGTGCGGGTCACGCGCAGCTCGTCGGCCACGGCGGCACGCTACGCGTACGCTCCCTCCTCGTGCCCGATCCCCCGGTCGTCCTCGTCCACGGCTTCGGCGGCTCGTTCGCCACCACCTGGCAGGGCCCCGGCTGGGACGCGCTGCTCGTCGACGCCGGGCGCCGGGTGATCGGGGTCGACCTGCTGGGCCACGGCAGCGCGCCCCGCCCCCACGACCCCGCGGCGTACGTCGACCTGGGCGCGCGCGTGCGCGCCGCCCTGCCCGCCGAGGGCAAGGTGGACGCCATCGGCTTCTCCCTCGGCGCCCGCACCCTGCTCGAGGTGGCGACGTCGCTCCCCGAGCGGTTCGAGCGGCTGGTGGTGGCCGGGGTCGGCGACAACCTCTTCCAGGACGTCGACGTCGAGCCGGTCGCGCGCGCCGTCGAGGGCGGGGGCGACGCCGGCGACCCCCAGCTGGCCCGCCTGTTCGCGCAGTACGCCGGCGCACCCGGCAACGACCCGGCCGCCCTCGCCGCCTGCCTGCGCCGTCCGGTCGGCCCCCTGGATCCAGCGGCGCTGGCCGTGGTGACGTGCCCCGTGCTGGTGGTGCTGGGCGAGCGCGACTTCGCCGGCCCGGCCGGCCCCCTCGTGGCCGCGCTCCCCGACGCCCGCCTCGTCACCCTGCCGCGCGTCGACCACTTCGCCACCCCGGAGGCGTTCGGGTTCATCGACGCGGCCCTCGGGTTCCTCGGGGCCGTTCCGGCCTGACCGTCCCGGCCGGACCCGGCGACGCGAACGTGGCCACCACCGAGCCGCCTCTCGACCCCGTGCTCGACGCGGCCGTCGAGCGGGCGGTGGCCGCGCTGCGAGGCGGCGGCCTGGTCGCCTTCCCCACCGAGACCGTGTACGGCCTGGGTGCCGACGCGTCGAGCCCCGCCGCGGTCCGCCGCATCTTCGCGGCCAAGGGCCGCCCACCCAGCCACCCGCTGATCGTCCACCTCGGCGACGCCGGCCTCGTCGACACCTGGGCCGTGGACGTGCCCCGCGACGCCCGCCACCTGGCGGACGCCTGCTGGCCGGGTCCCCTCACCCTGGTCCTGCACCGGGCTGCCCTGGTGCCCGACGAGGTGACCGGAGGCCGGGAGACCGTCGGCCTGCGGGTGCCCGCGCAACCCCTTGCGCTGGCGATGCTGCGGCGCTTCGGCGGTGGGGTGGCGGCGCCGTCGGCGAACCGCTTCGGGCGGGTGAGCCCCACCACCGCGGCCGACGTGGCCGCCGATCTCGGCCCCGCGGTCGACCTCATCCTCGACGGCGGACCGTGCACCGTGGGGGTGGAGTCGACCATCGTCGACCTCACCGGCCCGACGCCGACGGTGCTGCGCCCGGGTGGCATCCCCGTCGACGCCCTCGAAGCGGTGCTCGGCCGGCCGGTGGCGTTGGCGGCCGGCGGCGAGAGCCGAGCGCCCGGCATGCTCCCCTCCCACTACGCGCCGGCGGCCAGGGTGGAGCTCGTCGCGGCGGCCGACGTGGCGGCCCGGGTGACCGCCCTGCTCGAGGCCGGGCACCACGTCGCCGTCCTGTCCGAGGCCGCCGTCGCCCTCCCACCGACAGCCGTGGCCCTCCCACCCGTCGGTGACGCCGAGGGCTACGCCCGCGCCCTGTACGCCCACCTCCGGCTGGCGGATCGCCTCGGCGCCGACGTCGTCGTGGCCGTGCCGCCGGCCGAGGTGGGCATCGGCGCGGCCGTCTGCGACCGCCTCCGCAAGGCAGCCGCCCCCCGCGACGCCCCCGGCGACGAGCCCGAAGGGCCCTAGTGTGACGGGTATCACGAACACACGTTCGATCGGGTGTGGTAGGCTGACGGCATGGCGGTCGGAGTGGGCCAGGCGCCGGAGCGGGCGGCCGAGCAGGTGCTCGGGCGGGTGCTCGGGCGGTTGCGCGAGCGGGTTCGCCACCTGGTGCACGGCCTCGACGGCGGGCCGGGCGGGGGGTCGGGTGGCGGGCCGGGCGGGGGGTCGGGTGGCGTCGCTGATGAGGTGCGGCTGGCGTTCGACCGCCTGGACGAGGCGGCCCTGATCCTGGCGGTGGTGGATGCCGACGAGCTGGCCGACGGCGAGCTCGACGATCTGGTGGTGGGGCTGCAGGTGCGCCACAGCCGCCTGGAGGGCGTGAGCGCGGGGTTGGTGGCCCGCTGGGATTCCCGGGGGGTGTGGGCCGGCGACGGGTCGCGTGCGGCCGGGGCCCGGCTGGCCCGCGACGCCCACCTGTCGCCGGGAGGGCCGGGCCCGCCTTCGTCGGGCCCGCCGGTTGGGGGAGATGCCTCGGGTGGCGTCGGCGCTGGCGGCCGGGGTGATCGGCCCCGATCACGTCGACGTGCTGGCCGGCCTCGACGGGCCCCGCACCCACCAGGCGTTCGTGCGCGACGAGGCGGTGCTGGTCGGCCAGGCCGAGGGGCTGTCGTTGCGGGACTTCCTGCGGGCGGTGGCGTACTGGCGTCAGCAGGCCGACCCCGACGGTGCCGACGCCGACGCCGACCGTTCGGCCGCCGACGTGTACCTGTCGGTGGTGCGCACCTTCCAGGGCAGCTTCGACGTGCGGGGTCGGCTGGACGCGGGTGTGGGGCACCGCGGTGCAGGGCGAGCTGCAGCGCCTGGAGGACGAGCTGTACGCCGACGACGTGGCCGAGGCCCGCGCCCGGTTGGGCCGCGACGAGGTGGGGCCGGGCGAGCTGGCCCGCACGCCGGCCCAGCGGCGGGCCGCGGCGCTGGTGCGCATGGCCGAGCGGTCCCGCAGCGCGCCCGCTGGTGGGCGCCGGCCCGAGCCGCTGGTCACGGTGGTGGTCGGCCTGGACGACGCGGTCGGGCACCTGTGCGAGCTCGACGACGGCACGGTGCTCACCCGAGCGCAGTTCCTGCCCCTGCTGGAGCGGGCCGACATCGAGTCGATCGTGTTCGACTCGGCCCAGCGGGCCCTGTCGGTCAGCGTCCGCGAGCGGTTCTTCACCGGGGCCCTGCGCCGGGTGATCCAGGTGCGCGACCGCCACTGCCAGCACCCCTCGGGCTGCGACGTGCCCGCCGGCCGATGCCAGGTCGACCACATCGTGCCCTGGGAGGCCGGCGGGCCCACCACCCAGGCCAACGGCCGGCTCCTGTGCGGCCCCCACAACCGGGCCCGCACCGCACGGCCACCACCCCGCTCACCCTGACGGCGGACCGGCCGACGTGAAGCGCGTGCCCGGCGGGTCGACGGCCCACGCGGCCACGTCGCCCCACGCGTCGTCGAAGACCAGCTCGGCGAGCGGCCGGCGGCGCACCGGCCCGTGCCCGCCAACTGGCCTCCCGAGCGGGATGGTGGCCGCGATGCCCACGCCGTCGGGGATCGCCAGGAGGTCACGGAGCTCGGCCTCGACCAGGCCGTGCCACATGGTCATGACGCCCCCGTACCCGAGGGCGCGCGCCGCGAGGAGGAGGTTCTGGCACGCGGGGTACACGGAGGCGCCCTCGAGCGGGTTCGGGGCGCGGTGGCGGACGAGGCAGGCCAGCACCACGACGGGCGTCTCCTCGAAGCGGTCGACGAACTCCTGCATGGCCCGGGCGGCCCGGGCCTTGGGCGACGCGGGATCGACCCCGCTGCCCTCGCCGTAGCCGTCGGCCACGGCCTTGGCGGCCCACGCGGCGCGGAACGCCGAGCCGAGGATCGTCTTGGCCTCGCGGGCGCGCGGGCCGTCGCGCAGCACCACGAAGCGGAACGGCTGGCGGTTGGACCCCGACGGCGCTCGCGTCGCCGCGAAGAGCATGGCCGCCAGGTCGGCGTCCGGGATGGGATCCGGGAGGAACCGGCGGATGGCCCGGGTGGTGGCGATGCCCTCCAGGAGCCCCACGTCGCCCATCGTGCCCGCCTAGCGGCCCGTGAACTCGGCCGGCCGCTTCTCGAGGAAGGCGGCCATGCCCTCCCGGAAGTCAGCGGAGCGGAAGAGGGGAAGCAGCTCCAGGAAGACGTGCTGGACGTGGTTGGCGAAGGCCTCCTCCTGGGCCGCGCGCATCATGCGCTTCGAGGCCCGAACGGCCAGCGGCGCCGACGCCGCGACCTCGGCGGCCAGGGCCATCGCCCGGTCCATCAGCTCCTCACCCGGCACCACCGCCGACACCAGCCCGAGGTCGAGGCACTCCGTCGCGCCCAGCGTGCGGCCGGTGAAGATGATCTCGGCCGCCTTCGACCACCCGACCAGCCTCGGCAGGAGCCACGTGCCGCCGCTCTCGGGCAGGATCCCACGCCGGCAGAACGCCGCGGCCAGCTTGGCGGTGTCGGCCGCGAGCCTGATGTCGCAGCCGAGCGCGAGGTCCATGCCGTAGCCCGCGGCTCCACCGTTGAGGGCGCAGATCGTCGGGGTGTCGACCTCGTGCAGGACCACCGGCGGTGCGGTGCGCAGCTCGAGCTCGTTCACCGCCGCTCCCACGGTGAGCCCCTGCCCCGACGACTGGTCCTTCAGGTCGAGCCCGGCGCAGAAGCCCCGGCCCGCACCGGTGAGCACGATCGCCCGCACGGCCCGGTCGCGGTCGGCCTCGACGAGGCGCTCCGACAGCTCGGCGAGCATGGCGCCGGAGATGGCGTTGAGCCGGTCGGGGCGGTTCAGGGTGAGCACGGCCACGTGGCCGTCGGTGTCGTAGAGCAGGTCGCTCACGGGGTCCTCCTGGGGTCGGGTCGGCCGGAGCCGAGAGGGTCAGGGGCAGGCCAGCCAGACGGCCATCGGTCCCACGCCGCGGTTGGCCCACACCGCGTAGGGCACGGCGCGCAGCCGCACCGGCGTCCGGCCCGGTCCGGCGCCGGCACCGGCGCCGGACGAGTGCGGGCGGTAGAGGCGGTGGTCCGGATCGGGCGACCAGCCGGCCCCGCTGAGCACGGTGACGCCGCCCAGGAGACCCGGGTCGTGCTCGGCGGTGAACGCGACGGCGGGGTCGATCGCCGCCTCCAGCAACGCCACGCCGGGGTTGTCCACCTGCTCGAAGCAGTACACGAGCGGCCCGCGCCGCAGGGCCACGGCCCCGCGTGCGTCGGCCACGCGCGGGTGCGCGGCGAGCAGGGTCGGCTCCAGGGGCAGGTCGATCTCGACCTCGTCGCCTGCTGCCCACCGGCGCCGAACCTCGACGTGGCCGGGGCCGTCCACGGCCACTGGGGCACCGGCGGCGCGCACCGACGGATCCGTGCACCACCCCGGCATCCGAAGCCGCAGGGCGGCCTCGCCCTCCGGCGCCCGCTGCACCGTGAGGCGGGCGTGGCCCTGCCACGGCAGGCCACCGTCGACCCGCACCGACCAGCCCCCGTGCTCCACGCTGGACGCCACCCAGAGGTGCACCCACAGGTCGTCCCCGGCCTGGCCGTACAGCATGCCCGGGAGCGACGCGAGGAGCCGGCTCACGTTGGGCGGGCAGCACGTCACGTCGAACCACCCGCGCCGGTGGGGCGGGTGCCACTCGAGCATCGCCCGGGCCTGGAAGTCGTAGGGAGAGGCCCACGGGTCGGCCTCGCCCTCGGCCGCGCTGGCCAGGGCGTTGGCGTAGAACCACTCGTCGCCGCCCAACGACACGGCCGCGGCCACGGCGTTGTGCAGCACGGTCTCGAGGTGGTCGGCGGCCCGCACGTCGCCGGTGACGACCAGGCGGCGCCAGGCCCAGCGGGCCGCGGCCACGGCGGCGCAGCTCTCGGCGTACGCGGCCTCGGCCGGCAGCTCGTAGGGGCGGCCGACGGCCTCGCCGAGCCAGCGGCCACCCACCCCTCCGGTGACGTAGCTGCGGGTCCCGACGAGCGACGCCCACAGCCGGTCGGCGGCCGCCGCGAAGCGCTCGTCGCCGGTCTCGGCGGCCACGTCGGCGATCCCCGTCGCCAGGTAGAGCATGCGCACGGCGTGGCCCCACAGCTCGCCCAGCTCCAGCCCGCCGGCGCGCTCGCAGAAGCTCGCGGCCAGCGCCACGTACCGATCGTCGCCGGTCTCGCGCGCCAGCTCCACCAGGGCCAGCTCCACCTCCGGGTGGCCGTCGACCCCCGGCCGTCCGCCGGGGCCGAACTCGCGCACCAGGTGGTCGGCCAGCCGGACGGCCACGTCGAGCAACCGGGGGTCTGCGGTGACCCGGTGGTGGGCGACGGCCGCCTCGAACAGGTGCCCGGCGCAGTACAGCTCGTGCGACCCTGCGAGGTCGCCGTAGCGCGAGGCGGCCCGGTCGCCCACGTACCACGTGTTCAGGTAGCCGTCGGGCTGCTGCGCTGCGGCCACCAGCTCGACGACCGGGTCGAGCAGGTCGAGGCGCCCTGCCCACGCGGCCGCCTCCATCCACTTGTAGAGGTCGGAATCGGTGAACCACAGGCCTCGCCGGGCGACGTCGGCACCCGCCAGCCGACGGAAGGCGTCGAGCACCCCGTGCTCGTCGAGCCGGGCCAGCAGGCTGGGCAGCCCCACCTCGGCGAGCGCCCTGCGGCGCGGCGCCCAGAAGCCGTCGTGGAGCGCCACCGACCCCACAGGGACCCCGGGCACCAGCGCACCCCTGCTCGGGCCCACGACGGGGCCGCTCACGGCGCGCCCCGGCCGGGGCACCCGCCGGCCGCCGCTACCGTTCCCCCGTGCCCGACACCCGCTTCCAGAGCACGGAGGCCGTGCCCCAGCCCGGGGTGCTCGCCTCCGAGGACTACCCCACCGAGCTGCTCCTCATCCGCCACGGCCGCTCGGCCGACGTGGTGCCCGGCACCCGCGAGGCCGGCGACCCGCCACTGGCCGGCGAAGGGGTGATCCAGGCCGAACGGCTGGCCCGGCGGCTCGCCGACGTGACCCTCGACGCGGTCTACGCCTCCCACCTGAAGCGGGCCGTCGACACGGCCCGCCACCTGGCGGCGCCCCGCGGCCTCGAGGTGGTGCGCGTCGACGACCTGCAGGAGGTGCTGCTCGGCGACTGGGCCGAGGGCGAGTTCCGGCGCCGCGCCGCGGTCCGCGACCCCGACTGGCTGGAGTTCGCCCGGTCGGGCCGGTGGGACCGCGTGCCCGGCTCGGAGGGCGACGACGCCCTGCGGCACCGGGTGCGCAACGCCGTCGACGAGATCGCCGACGCCCACCCGGGCCAGCGGGTGGCCATCGTGGCCCACGGAGGCGTGATCAACGCGTACCTGGCCGACCTGCTCGGCCTCGAGCGCTCCTTCTTCGTCACGGTGGAGAACACGTCGGTGTCGATGCTGCGGGCCCGGCCCGGGGTGAGCGGCGCGGAGGGCCGCATCGTGGTCACGGTGAACGACTGCCACCACCTGTACGACCCCGTGCTCGGGCCGGCCCGACGGCACTGAGCGATCAGTCGAAGACGATGACGCTGCGGGCGACCTCGCCGGCCTTCATGGCGTCGAAGCCCTCGTTCACCTGCTCCAGGGTGATCCGGCGCGACACCAGCTCGTCGAGCTTCAGGCGGCCCTGCAGGTAGAGGTCGACATACGTCGGCATGTCCAACCGGAACGACCCGGAGCCCATGTTGGAGCCCTGCAGCCTCTTCTCGAACAGCAGGTCGACGCCGTGGAGCTCCACCATGGTGCCCACGGGGATCATCCCGATCACCGTGGCGGTCCCCCCGTTGCGGAGCATCTGGAAGGCCTGCTCGGCGGTCTGCTTCAGCCCGATCGCCTCGAACGAGTAGTGCACGCCGCCGCCCGTCAGCTGCTGCACCTGCGCCACTGCGTCGCCGGCCGACGCGTCGACCACGTCGGTGGCGCCGAACTGCCTCGCCAGCTCCAGCTTGCCCGGGAGCATGTCGACTGCGATCACGCGAGCCGCGCCGGCCAGCACCGCCCCCTGCACCGCGTTCAGCCCGACGCCGCCACACCCGATCACGGCCACCGTGCTGCCGGGGGGCACCTTGGCGGTGTTCACCACCGCCCCCACCCCGGTGTTGACGCCGCAGCCGATCAGCGCGGCCCGGTCGAGCGGCATCTCCTCGGGGATCTTCACGACGGCGTTCTCGTGCACCAGCATCTGCTCGGCGAACGACGACATGTCGAGGAACTGCCAGACGGGCGTGCCGTCGGGCAGGCTGAGCCGCTGGGGCCCGTCGAGCGGGCGCCGCACGGCGCTCTTGTCGCAGAGCGAGGGGCGTCCGCCGAGGCAGTACTCGCAGGTGCCGCAGAAGACGGCCAGGCAGGTGACGACGTGGTCACCGGGCGCGACGTACGTGACCTGGTCGCCCACCGCCTCGACCACACCCGCGGACTCGTGGCCCAGCACCGTCGGGCACGGATAGGGGTACGCGCCCTCCATGAAGTGGAGATCGCTGTGGCAGAGCCCGGCGGCGGCCGTGCGGATCAGCACCTCGCGCGGCCCGGGCGCGTCGATCCGGACCTCGTCGATCTCGAGCTCCGACGGGATGGTGCGCAGGACCGCGGCCTTCATCGTCCCCCCTGGATGGTCGTGTGCCGCTTTCCTACACGCGAGGCCACGGGGTGCGCACGTGCGCCGGCCTACGATGCGCCCATGGCCTCCGCCACCCCGTCCCCCACGCCCAACCCGAACGCCATGAAGTTCACGCTCGACGTGCGCCTCGACGGATCGATGAACGTGGGCTCGGCCGAGGCCGCCGCCGGCAACCCGTTCGCGGAGGCGGTGTTCGAGGCCGGCGGCGTGGCGTCGGTGTTCGGGGTGAACGACTTCGTCACCGTCACCCGCGAGCCCGGCGCCGACTGGGACCCGATCGTGACGGCGGTGCAGCAGGCAGCGGCCCGCCACCTGTAGCGGCCGCCGCCGGCGGGCCGTCACCAGGTGAGGGCGAGCAGCGGGCTGTGGCCCTGCACGATGCGGCGGATGCGGGCGTACGGGTGGTGCGGCGGCAGCTCGCGGGGCGGCACGCGAGGGGGGTGGCGCAGCAGCAGGGGCACGTCGTACGACAGGCTGAACAGCGCGATTCGCTCCTCGAGCCGGGGGTGGGAGAACAGCGCCGGGTAGGCCTGCTCGAGCCACGACACCACCCCGCGGAACTGCCGGCGGTTGAGCGACGACGCGTAGTCCTCGGCGACGTGGAGCGCCGGCTCCTCGCAGAAGCGCAGGATCACCTCGAGGTCGAGGTCGGGCGGGCCCGAACGGGCGTGCTCGAAGTCGAGCACGCCCGTGATGCGGCCGTCGCGCCACAGCAGGTTCTCGAAGTGGAGGTCGCCGTGCACCAGGCCCCACCGGTGGCCGTCGTCGAGCGCCGACGCCGATCGGCGCACCAGGGCCGTCGCGTCGTCGAGCACCTCGCGCTCCACGTTCGGCAGGGCGCGGGCGCGCACCAGCAGCTCGAGCAGCCGTGACGGCGGGAGCTGGTGGGGGGCCTCGACGCCCCCCTCGGCGATCACCGAGGTGATCGGGCCCCACGGGCCCCGCTGCGAGGAGACCGCGTGGATCGACCGCAGCACGCCGCCCACCTGGCGCACGGCGTCGGCCCGCTCGTCCTCGCGCAGGCCGGGCCAGGCCCGCGCCAGCACCTCGCCCGGGAGGCGCCGCTGGAGCAGCCACTCCCCGAAGGGCGCCCGGCCGTAGCCCACGATCGGCGGGTAGGGGATGTCGCGGGGCAGCAGCTCGGCCACCTCGACCTCGTTCTCCAGCCGGCGACTGGAGGGGTGCGGGGTGATGCGGATCACGTAGCGGTCGGTGAGCCACACCTCGTTGGCCGACCCGGGGGCGCGCTCCAGGGGCTGCGTGTCGGACAGGCCGGCGGCGCGGAGCGCGAGCCGGGCTCGGAACAGGCCGGTGGGCACCGCCGCCAGTCTGGCCCCTCCGCAGGGCCACGGCTCCCACGCGACCGCGTTCGTGCCCTCCCGCGGCGGTTCGGGCAGGCTGAGGGCATGCGCACCCGGATCACCGACCTGCTCGGCATCGAGTACCCGATCGTCCAGGCCCCGATGGGATGGATCGCCCGCTCCCAGCTGGCGTCGGCGGTGTCGAACGCCGGCGGCCTCGGGATCATCGAGACGTCGTCGGGCGAGCTGGACGTCATCCGCGAGGAGATCCGCCGGATGCGCGACCTCACCGACAAGCCGTTCGGGGTGAACATCGCCCAACTGTTCGTGCGTGACCCGTCGATCGTCGACTTCGTGGTCGACCAGGGGGTCCGGGTGGTCACCACGTCGGCCGGTGACCCCACCCGCTACACCGCCACCCTCAAGGCGGCCGGCCTCACCGTCTTCCACGTCGTGCCGACCTTGAAGGCGGCGGGCAAGGCCGTGGAGGCCGGGGTCGACGGCCTGGTCGTGGAGGGAGGCGAGGGCGGCGGCTTCAAGAACCCCCGCGACGTCGCCACCATGGTGCTGC
This sequence comes from Acidimicrobiales bacterium, assembly GCA_016716005.1. Classification (NCBI taxonomy): domain Bacteria; kingdom Bacillati; phylum Actinomycetota; class Acidimicrobiia; order Acidimicrobiales; species Acidimicrobiales bacterium. The sequence goes on along the minus strand of JADJXE010000001.1, from coordinate 144,173 downwards.
TGCCCCTCGTGTGCTCCCGGTTCGACGTGCCCGTGATCGCCGCCGGCGGCATCTGCGACGGGCGGAGCATGGCCGCCGCCTTCGCCCTCGGCGCGGACGGCGTGCAGATGGGCACCCGCATGGTGTCGGCGGCCGAGTCGCCCGTCCACGACAACTGGAAGCGGGCCATCGTGGCCGCAGCCGAGACCGACACCGTGTTCCTGAACCGCTTCTCCCGCCCAGGCCTCCGGGCGCTGCGCACCCAGCGCACCGAGCGGCTCGAGCGCGAGGAGCACGTGGGCATGGAGGAGTTCGCCACCGCCATGGAGCTCTACTTCGGCGGCGACCTGGAGGCGTCGGTCGCCCTCGGCGGCCAGGTGATGGGCCGCATCGACGAGGTCCTCCCGGTGGCGGAGATCTTCCGGCGCTCGGTGGAGGAGCTCCGCGAGGCCGCCGAGCGCGTCAGCCGGGTCGCCCGGTCGTAGGCACCCTCAGCGGGCGGCGAGGGCCGTCTCGGCCGGCACCTCGGCCGGCCGGGGCGTGCGCTCGACGACCACCAGGTTCAGCCACACCGCCGTCGACCACACCAGCACCGCTCCGGCGACGTGGAAGGCGACCAGCGCCGCGGGCACGCCCGTGAAGTACTGCGTGTAGCCGATGGCCGCGTTGAGCACGAGGGCGCCCAGGAGCCATACCGTCGACCGCCGCACCACGCGTGGGGCCTCGGCTCGACGCAGGAGCAGGAGCAGGGCGACGGTGAGCAGCACGAGGAGCATCACGCTGGCGCCGTGCACCCGCGCCACGTCGGGGAGGAAGTAGGGCAGGCGGTCCACCGACTCGTCGCCGCCGTGGGGCCCGGCGCCGGTGACGATGGTGCCGGTGATGACCACCAGGCAGGCGTTGGCGAACAGCACCCGGATGGCCACCAGCAGGTCGCGGCTCACCAGCAGGTGCGCCGGCCCCTGCGGCTGGCCGGCCTTGCGGTACAGCACCAGGGCGTTCCAGAGCAGGACGATCGACACCAGGAAGTGGGCGATCACGATCGGCGGGGTGAGGTGCCAGAAGACCACGAACGCCCCGATCAGGATCTGGGCGACCACGCCGGCGACGAGGCCGAGGGACCACCACGTCAGGTCGCGCCGGCGTGGCGTGCGCACCAGCGAGCCGAGCACGGCCAGGATCACCGCGACCGACACCAGCCCGGTGACCAGCCGGTTCACGAACTCGATCATGGCGTGGTACTCGGCCTTGGCGTGGAACTGGGTCTCGTAGCAGGTGGGCCAGTCGGGACACCCGAGGCCGGAGCCGGTGAGGCGGACGGCCGCGCCCGACACCACGATGAAGGCCAGCGCCAGGAAGGCCACGAACGTGATCCGCCGGTACGCGGCTGGCGAGAGTCGCGGGGGCTGCACGCCACGATGCTACGCGGGGCTGCGACACCGGCTGACATCGGCCCCGTAGGGTGTCGCCGTGCTGAACCCGCTCGACGACTACCCGGTCCACCAGACGCCCCAGCCGATCGCCCACCCGGCCACCGGTGACCTCAACGCCTACGACCGCTACTTCTTCAACGGCTACGACCCCGACCGGGGGTTCATGTACGGCCTGGCCATGGGCCTCTACCCCAACCGCCACGTGATCGACGCGGCCTTCAGCGTGGTCCACGACGGGGTCCAGACGTCGGTGTTCGCCAGCGGGCTGGCCCCCGACGACCGCACGCGCACCCATGTGGGGCCGATCGCGGTGCAGGTGGTGGAACCGCTCCGGGTCATCCGGCTCCTGGTCCGCTCGCCGGAGCACGGCCTCGAGGCCGAGCTCGAGTTCCGGGCTCGCACCCCCGCCCTGGAGGAGCCCCGCTTCACCCTCCGCCAGGGCACCCGCACGGTCTTCGACTACACCCGCCTCACCCAGTGGGGCACCTGGGACGGCTGGGTGCGGATCCAGGGGCGGGGCGAGCCGGTCTCGGGGCTGCTCGGCTCACGCGACCGGTCGTGGGGCATCCGGCCGGTGGGCGAGCGGGTGCCGGGCGCGCCCGGGCCCACCCCCCAGTTCTTCTGGCTCTGGGCTCCGCTGCACTTCGACGACGCCTGCCTCCACGCCGACGTGCAGGAGTACGCCGACGGTCGGCGCTGGCACGAGTTCGCAGCGATCGCGCCCCTCCTCGAGCACCCCGACGAGCCCGCCTTCGACCCGGCCGGGCGCATCGAGGCCATGCGCACCCTCGAGCACCGGATCACCTGGCGGCCGGGCACCCGCCGGGCGGCGGCCGCCGAGCTGGTGCTGGTGCCATGGGGCGGCGAGCACGAGGTCGTCGAGCTGACGCCGGTGCTCGACTTCCAGATGCTCGGGATCGGCTACCTCCACCCCGACTGGGGCCACGGCCACTGGAAGGGAGAGGCGGCGGTGGGCGGCGACTCGTGGGTGCTCGCCGAGCTCGATCCGCTGGCCCCGCAGCACGTCCACGTGCAGCAGCTGTGCCGGGCCCGGTGGCGGGGCCGCGACGGCGTGGGGGTCCTGGAGCAGCTGGTGATCGGCCCCCACGAAGCCTCGGGGTTCGGCTCGCTGTTCGACGGGGCGCCCTGACCGGCCCCGCCACCCGCGACGGCCCGCCCTCAGGTGTTCTGGGCCGTCATCCCGCCGTCGACCACGAGCACCGCGCCGTTCACGTAGCTCGCCGCCGGCAGCACCAGCGACAACGTGGCCTGGGCGACCTCCTCGGGCTCCCCGTAGCGCTTGAGGGGCACCCGCCGACGGGCGAAGGTCGCCTTGGCCTCGTCGGGGATGAGGGCGGTCATCCCGGTGTGGATGGGGCCGGGGCACACGCAGTTCACGTTCACCCCCACCGGGCCCAGCTCGACCGCGAGCGAGCGGGTGAGGCCGATCACGCCGTGCTTGCTGGACGTGTAGGGGCTCAGGTACGCGGTGGCCCCGAGTCCCTCGGTGGACGCGATGTTGACGACCCGCCCCTCCCGGTGGCGACGCAGGTCGGCGAGGCACGCGCGGATCATCCGCACGTGGGCGGTGAGGTTCACGGACAGCGTGGTCGCCCAGGCCTCCTCGAAGACGGCGTCGTCGCCCTCGAGTGGCGCCGGGATGCTCACGCCGGCGTTGTTCACGCAGATGTCGACCGGCCCGAGGATGTCGCGCACCTGCCCCACCACTTCGCGGATGGCCCGCGGGTCGCGCACGTCGAGCGGCCACCCGGCCGCCCGGCCGCCGGCCTGGCCGATCTCGGCGACCACGTGGTCGACCGCGGCCGTGTTCTGGTCGACCACGGCGACCCTGGCCCCCTCGTCGGCGAACAGGTGGGCCGTGGCCCGGCCCATCCCGCTGGCCGCGCCGGTCACGATCGCCACGCGCCCGGCGATCGACCGGTTCCCGTGGGTGAGGCGGGTCACGGGCGCACCTCGTAGAAGGCGTTCACCGGGTGGTCGATCTCGAGCCGCCGGAACCGGGAGAAGCCGGCCTCGCCGGTCATCGCCCGCGCCAGCTCCTCGTGGAGGCCGAGGGTGCCCAGGCCGGCCCCTCCCGGTGCCGACAGGGCCGACGACATGCAGCTCAGCACCGAGATGCCGTACATCATCGACGCCAGCGGGTTGGCGGCCGCGTTCTCGGCGAAGGAGCCCTTTCCCTTGATGTCGGCGATCAGCCACGTGCCGTCGGGCTTCAGGGCGGCCCGCACCGCGCGCATCGCGCCGGCGGGGTCGGTCATGTCGTGCAGCACGTCGAAGGTGGTCACCAGGTCGAACGAGCCGTCGCTTGGGAGCGGGTCGAGACCCGCGTCGTGGAACGCCACGTTGGCGAGGCCGCTCTCGGCCAGGTGGGTCTCGGCCCGGGCCAGGGCGTAGTGGGAGATGTCGTAGCCGTGGAAGCGCGACGCGGGGAAGGCCGTGGCCATGGTGAGCAGGGCGAACCCGGCGCCGCAGCCCAGGTCGGCGACCCTGGCCCCGGCCTTCAGCCGCTCCACCACGCCGTCGAGGGCCGGCAGCGCCGCCGGCACCAGGAAGTTCCGGTACCAGGGGGCGAAGCCCCGCTCCACGCCGCGGGCGCCCTCGGGCCCGAGCGCGTCGTAGGGCAGGCCGAGCCCGGAGCTGAACGAGTGCGGCAGCCGCTCGAGCACGCCCATCGTGGCCGGCATCTCGTCGAACATGCCCATGCCGAAGGCGGGGTGCTCCTCGTCGGCGGTGACGGCGACGGCCTCGGTGGTGAGCCAGAACCGCTCGGCGCCGTCGGCCCCCGCCTCCCACGCCACCAGGCCGGCCGCGGCCTGGTTGTGGAGCCACTCCCGCACCCACCGTTCGTGCAGCGCGGTCGCCTCGGCCAGCTCGACGCTCGTGGACGGTCCCCGGGCGGCCAGGGCCCGGTACAACCCGAGGCGGTCGCCCAGGTGCACCATGGCCGCGGTGACCGCACCTTCGAGCTTGGAGAACAGCAGCAGGCTGTAGCCCAGCAGGCGGTCGGGATCGATGGCTTCGAGGTGGTGGTGGGTGGTCACGATGGGCAGGATGGCACGAACGTCCGGACGAGCGCCCGCCCGCTGACCTAGCGTTGGGCGTGGGAGCAGGGGCGATCGGGCCGCCGGCACGCACACGGGAGCGGACGATGGTGGCAGGCAGGCGGCTGAGGAAGGTGGCGGCGGCGCTCGCGCTGGCGGCCACGACGACGGCCCTCGCCGCGGTCGCGACGTCCCCCACACCGGCCGGCGCCGAGCCCGCCACGTGGCTCGACCACGTCTCGGGCGAGGACCGCTACGTCACGGCCGCCCTGCTCAGCCAGAAGGGCTGGCCCGGCGGCGCGCCGGCGGCCGTGGTCGTCAGCGGCCTCCATCCCGCCGACGCCTTCGCCGCCGCCACCCTCGCCGGCGCGGTCGGCGGCCCGGTGCTGCTCACGCCCCCTGATGCCCTGGGGGCGGTCACGGCCGCCGAGCTCGACCGCCTCGGCGCGCCCTCCGTCTACGTGGTGGGGGCGCCCTCCGACGCGGTCGTGGGTGCCATCCAGGGCAGCGGGCGCACCGTGGTGCGCCTGCGGGCCGGTGACCGCTACGGCACCGCCGACCTCGTGGTCGAGCAGGCCCTGGCGCTGGGCGCCGACCCTTCCACCGTGCTGGTCGTCGGATCCACCGACGCCCAGAGCGCCCTGGCGGCCAGCGCGCTGGCCGCCGCCTTCAAGCTGCCGATCCTGCTCACGCCGCCCGACGGTGGCGGGCTCGCCGACCGGGTGGCCCGGCTGGGCGCCCAGCGGGTGTGGCTGATCGGGGCGGCGGCGTCGCTCCCCGACGGCGTCGTGGCGCCCCTCCCGGGCGTCGACCGCCTCACCGGCGCCGACGCCACGACCATGTCGGCCGCCGTCGCCGATCGGGCGGTCGGGTTGGGCATGACGGGGCCGCCGCTGCTGGTCAGCGCCTCCTCGTACGTCGACGGGCTGGCCGCCGGGCCGGTGGCCGCCTCCCGCCACGCCCCGGTGCTGCTCACCGACGGCATCGAGATGTCCCCCGCGGTGCTCGACTGGCGGGCCCGCCATCCCGACGCCCGCGCCGTCACGGTGGTGGGCGGCTGGCTGGCGATCGGGCCGCTCGCCCGGTGCCAGCTCGAGGACGGGAACCCGCGCTCGCTCCGCTGCGCCGAGGAGGAGCTGAGCCGCCAGGGCTACCACATGGGCGTGAACGGCCGCTCCGACACCCAGGACCGCTTCGGGCTGTTCGCCTTCCAGAAGGTGGCGGCCCTCCCCGTCACCGGCCAGCTCGACGAGGCGGGGTGGCAGCGGATGCTGCAGGCGCCGCCGCTGCCCGCGCCCCGCCGGCCCGACCTCGAGCCCGACCACGTCGAGATCGACCTCGCCCACCAGCTGGTCCTGCTGGTGCGGGCCGGTCGCACCGTGAACGTGTGGCACACGTCCACGGGCAAGCCGTCGACGCCCACGATCGTCGGGGTCTTCCGCTTCTACGAGAAGCGCAACTACCGCCAGTCCGACAACATGTACCGCCCCTCGTACTTCATCCGCGGGTACGCCATCCACGGGTACCCGTCGGTGCCCCTCTACCCGGCGAGCCACGGGTGCGCCCGCGTCTACGACGGCGACATGGACGTCATCTGGGACCACATCTGGATAGGCGAGCAGGTGGCCACCTACCGCTGACGCGCGCCAGGGCCGCGCCGCCACGGCCATGTGCGGGCGCCGGCGGCCCGTCTCAGCCGGCGAGGTTCACGTAGATCTGCTTGGTCTCCAGGTAGGCGTCGAGCGCGTAGGGGCCCAGCTCGCGCCCGATGCCCGACTGCTTGAAGCCGCCCCACATGGCCTCCGACGGCGCCGGCTGGCTGTCGTTGATCCACACCACCCCGGCCCGCACCGCCCTGGCCGTGCGGAGGGCCTTGGCGAGGTCGCGGGTCCAGATCGCCGCGGCCAGGCCGTACTCGGTGTCGTTGGCCAGGCCCACCACCTGGTCGACGTCGTCGAAGGCCAGCAAGGCCATCACCGGCCCGAAGATCTCCTCGCGGGCGATCCGCATGGAGTGGTCGACGTCGACGAAGATCGCCGGAGGCACGAAGAAGCCGCCGGCCAGGGTCGGGTCGTCGGGCCGGCGGCCCTCGGCCGCGAGCGTGGCGCCCTCCTCCCGACCGATCGCCAGGTAGGACTCGACCCGGTCCTGCTGCTCCTTCGACACCAGCGGGCCCATGGTCGTGTCGGGGTGCAGGCCGCTGCCCAGGCGGATGTCGGCGACCTGCAGGGCCATGGCCTCGAGGGCGCGCTCGAACACGGGTCGTTCCACGAAGACCCGGCTGCCGGCCGAGCACACCTCGCCCTGGTTGGCGAAGATCCCGGCGCACGTGCCGGCGATGGCCGCGTCGAAGTCGGCGTCGGCGAACACGATGTTGGGCGACTTGCCGCCCAGCTCGAGGGTGACCCGCTTCAGCCCCTCCGACGCCTCGCGCATGACGATCTTCCCGACCTCCCTGGAGCCGGTGAAGCTGATCTTGTCGACGGCGGGGTGGGCCACGAGCGGTGCCCCGGCCGCGGGGCCGAACCCGGTGACGACGTTGCAGGCGCCCGCCGGCAGACCGGCCTCGGCGAGCAGGCGGGCCAGCTCCAGCGCCGTAAGCGGCGTCTGCTCGGCCGGCTTGAGCACCACCGAGCAGCCGGCGGCCAGGGCCGGTGCCACCTTCTGGCTGGCCATCAGCATCGGGTAGTTCCACGGCACGATCAGCCCGCACACCCCGACGGGCTCCTTCACCACCAGGCTCAGGGCGTCGGGGCCGACCGGCGGGACGTCGCCGCTGATCTTGGTGGCCCAGCCGCCGTAGTACTCGAACAGGAAGGCCACCTCGTCGATGTCGGCCCGGGCCTCGGCGAGGGGCTTGCCGCAGTCGCGCACCTCCAGCTCGGCCAGGCGGTCACGCTCGGCCCGCACCAGCTCGGCCGTGCGGAGCAGGACCCGGGCCCGCTCCCGCTCGGGGGTCCGCATCCCCCAGGGCCCCTCGTCGAAGACCCGCCGAGCAGCCGCGACGGCGCGGTCCACGTCGGCTTCGGTGCCCGACGGCACCGAGGCGAGCACCGCGCCGGTCGCCGGGTCGATGGTGTCGAAGCGATCGCCGTCACGGGCCTCGACCCAGTCGCCGTCGATGAACATCCGCCGCTCGTCGGCCATCTCGATCCTCCCGGAGGCTGCCTGCAGGGGCGATGATGGCCGATCATGCCTCCCGCCGCGCCCGACGCCGTCGTCGTGGGGGCCGGGCCCAACGGCCTGGCCGCCGCCGTCACGCTCGCTGCCGCAGGCCGTTCGGTGGTGGTCTACGAGGCCGCCGCCACCCCGGGCGGCGGATGCCGGTCGGCCGAGCTCACCCTGCCCGGCTACGTCCACGACGTGTGCGCCTCGGTGCACCCGCTGGGCGCGGCGTCGCCGTTCCTGCGTTCGCTGCCCCTGGCCGACCACGGGCTCGAGTGGGCCCATCCCGAGATCCCTCTCGCCCACCCCCTCGACGACGGCTCCGCGGCCGTGCTCCAACGGTCGCTCGACGCCACCGCCGCCGGCCTCGGGGCCGACGGAGCGGCCTGGCGCCGCCTGGTGGGCCCGCTCCTGCAGCGCTGGGAGCCCCTGCTCGACGGGCTCCTCGGCCCGCTGCTGCCGCCCCGCGCCCCGTTCGCCATGGCCCGCTTCCTCCCGGGTGCCCGGTCGGCCCGGGCCGTGGCCGAGCACCGGTTCCGCGGCGAGGCCGCCCGCGCGCTGCTGGCAGGCTGCGCCGCCCACGCCTGCCTGCCCCTGAGCCATCCCTTCACGGCCGGGCTGGGGCTGGTGCTGGCCGTCACCGGCCACGCCGTGGGCTGGCCCGTCGCCCGCGGCGGCTCGCAGCGGATCGTCGACGCGCTGGTGGCCCACCTGGCCGCCCTGGGCGGCGAGGTGGTGTGCGGGCACGAGGTGCGTTCGCTCGCCGACCTGCCCCCGGCTCGGGCCACCCTGTTCGACGTCACGCCGCGGCAGCTGGCCCGCATCGCGGGCGACCGGATGGCGCCGCGCGCCCGGCGCCGCCTCGAGCGGTACCGCTACGGGCCCGGGGTGTTCAAGCTCGACTACGCGCTGGCCGGGCCCGTGCCCTGGACGGCCGGCGCCTGCCGCCGGGCGGCCACGATCCACCTGGGCGGCACCCTCGCCGAGATCGGCCACGCCGAGGCCGAGGTGACGGCCGGCCGCCACCCGGACCGCCCGTACGTGCTCGCGGCCCAGCAGGTGGTGGCCGACCCGTCCCGCGCGCCGGCCGGCCACCACACCCTGTGGGTGTACTGCCACGTGCCCAACGGGTCGACGGTCGACATGACCGAGCCCGTCGAGCGCCAGCTCGACCGCTTCGCGCCGGGCTGGCGCGACCTGGTCCTCGCCCGCAGGGCCACCACGCCCGCCGACCTCGAGGCTTACAACGCCAACGACGTCGGCGGCGACATCGCCGGCGGCGGGCTCGACGGGATGCAGGCCGTGGTGCGGCCGGCGCCCCGCCTCGACCCATACCGCACCGCCCTCCCCGGCGTCTACCTGTGCTCGTCGTCCACGCCGCCGGGCGCAGGGGTGCACGGCCGGTCGGGCTGGTTCGCGGCCCGGGCCGCGCTCCGCCGCGAGCTCCGCTGATCCCCCCCGCCCGCCGGTCCCCCGATTCTGTGCACGGTCACGACCGGGAAACGGTGGTGACGGTGCACAGAACGGCCGGGGCGACCCCTACTGGGCCTGCGGGTCGTAGTGGATGCCGGGCACGCCGAGCTTCCACTCCTCGCGCGGCAGGGGCGCCAACCCCTCGTACTGCTCACCGATCGGCGGCACCGCGGCCTTGGCCGCCTGGCAGGCGGGGGTGACGAACTCGTTGCCCCCCTCGGCGAGGATCGAGGCGATGTTGATGATCGAGCCGCCACCCTCGGCGAGGAGATGGCGCCCCACGGCCCGGGTGTAGTGCCACACGCCCATGAGGTCGACGTCGACCACCCGGCGGAAGGTCTCGGTGTCGAAGTGCTCGCTGGCCAGCCCCCGCAGGTCGGAGATGCCGGCGTTGTTCACCAGGACGTGGATGCGGCCGTGCTCGGCCACAGCGGCATCCACCACCCGGGCCACGTCGGTCCAGCGCCTCGCCCCGGGCGCGGGTCTCCTCCAGCATCGCCTATCGCTCCACCAGGTGATCGAGCAGCGGTGGCACCCGCAGCTCGTCGGGGATCCGCTCGGGGCCGATCACCCGGTCGACCCAGGCGTGCACGTGCCAGATGCGCCGCTCCTGGTACGACAGCGGCACGCCGCCGTGCGCGGCCGCCTCGATCGAGCGCTGGATGGGCTCCATGTTGCGCTCGTCCTCCTGCATCACCACGTCGAACCCGGCCCGCCGGGCCTCCCACACCGCGGGTGGGTCGCCGTCGCCCCAGTCGGGCGCGAACCAGACCACGTCGAGGCGTGTCGTGCCCACGTCGACCGGCCGGAACACCAGGAACGGGAAGCCGGTGGTGTCGAGCGGCGTGATCAGGTCGGGGAAGAGCCCGTAGGCCACGTTGGCCTCGGCGAACAGGGGGTCGAGTCCCTCGATCTCCGGGAGGCCGAGCGTCCGGGGGCCCGCGGCCAGCACCTCCGGGCGGATGGGGGTGACCATCCGGGTGTGGCCGTGGTCGAGCAGGCCCATGGTGGCGCCGCGATGGTCGAGGAAGCCGGCGACTGTGCGGGGGTGCACGGTGCGCAGGTGGTACACCTCGAGGAAGGCCTCGGCCGTCACCTTCCAGTTGCACGCCACCGTCGACGTGCTCCGGGCCAGCATCCGCAGGGGTGCGGCCGCCAGCTCGGGGAGGTCGCGGGCCACGGGCGCCAGCCACTCGCTCAGGGGGACGGCCTGCGGATCCAGGTTCACGAAGAGCCAGCCGCCCCACCGCTCGCACCGCACCGGCACGAGGCCCCGGTCCTCGGGGCAGAGCCCGGCGAAGTCGCGCTCGTCTGGCACCCGCACCAGCCGGCCGGCCAGGTCGTACGCCCAGCTGTGGAACTGGCACCGGAGCTGGCGCTCGCAACCCCGCTCGTCGCGCACCACGGGCGCCCCGCGGTGGCGGCAGCTGTTGTTGAAGGCCCGCACCGCGCCGTCGTCGCCCCGCACCAGCACCACCGGCACACCGGCCACGTCGAGGGCGACGAAGGAGCCGGGCTCGGGGAGCTCGCTGGCGTGAGCGGCGTAGAGCCACACCCGCCGCCAGAGCCGCTCGCGCTCCAGCTCGAAGAACGCCGGATCGGTGTAGCGGCCGAGAGGGAGGTCGGGCAGCGCGGGCCAGCCCTCCGGCGGCGCCGTGCGGGCCGTCTCGTACGCCATCTCCTCCCTGATCCGCTCGACCGTGGCCGCGTCCATCAGCCCACCGACCCGTGGCCGGCCCGGCGGGCGTAGGCCGTGGGCGTCATCAGCGCCAGGACCTCGTCCTCGGTCACGGCCGACAGCTCGGCGTACCACCGACCGAAGTCGGGGTGGCCGCTCACGGCGGCGAGCACCGACTCGACGGCATCGGCGTCGGGGAGCTCCCACAGGTCGATCACGGTGTTGAGCCGGCCGACCGTCGTGGTCCACGCACCCACCAGCCGCCAGCCGGCCTCCTCCAGCGCAGGAACCATCTCGGCCAGGACCGCGTCGAAGCGGCCCATCATCCCCTGCCGGATCTTCAGGGTCACGTGCAGGAACACCTGCCGCTCGGCGTTCGTCATGGCTGCCTCTTCAGGTCTCGGGGGGAGGAACTGGCCGGTGCTCGCGCTCACGCCCACCGATGCCCGACGCCGCCCCCGCTCCGACGCCGGCACGGTACTAATTGATCGGCAAGAATGCCGCCGGGCGCCGGCTCGGGCCGGACGCCCAGGCAGGGGGGGACCATGGATCTGGGGCTGCGTGGGTCGAAGGCGATCGTCACCGGCGGCCGCCGGGGCATCGGGCGGGCGACGGCCGAGCTGCTCGCGGCCGAGGGCTGCGACCTGGCGATCTGCGCCCGCGACGGGGCAGGGGTGCAGGAGGCCGTGGGCGAGCTGTCGAGCCACGGCACCAAGGTGATCGGTGCCGGCGTCGACGTCACCGACGGCGACGCCTACCGGGCGTGGATCGCCGGTGCGGCCGACGAGCTCGGCGGTCTCGACATCTTCGTGCACAACGTGAGCGCCGCCGCGGGCGGTGGTGAGCAGGGCTGGCGCGCCAACCTCGAGCTCGACGTGTTCGGCCTCACCCGCGGCCTCGAGGCCGCCCAGCCGCACCTCGAGCAGAGCGACCACGCCGCCGTCGTGTGCCTGTCGAGCATCGCGGCCGTCGAGGAGTTCGCCGGCCCCGGGTCGTTCGGCCCCATGAAGGCGGCGTTGACCGTGTACGCCTCCAACCTCTCGCAGGCGCTGGCACCCAAGGGCATCCGGGTGAACACGGTGTCGCCGGGCCCGGTCGAGTTCGAGGGCGGCAACTGGGACGTCATCAAGCAGCACCTCACCGCCTTCTACGACGCCACGGTGGCCAAGATGCCGGTGAAGCGCCTGGGCGATCCCGTCGAGGTCGCCCGCGCCATCGTGTTCCTGGCGAGCCCGGCGGCGAGCCTCGTCACCGGGGCCAACCTGGTGGTCGACGGCGGCTACACCCGCCGGGTGCAGTTCTAGGCCCGTGGCGCGAACCGACGCCTACCTGGTCTGTGGGGGCCGCTACCACGACATCGACTTCGCTCGCCTCGAGCTGCTGAAGCTGCTCGCCGAGCTGCCGGACGTGAAGACGAGGGTCGCCGGCGACTTCCGCGACACCGGCGCCATCGCCGGCTGCGACCTCCTCGTGACCTACACCTGCGACGTGCGCCCCTCACCCGACGAGCAGGAGGCCCTGCGCGCCTGGGTCGCCGGCGGGGGCCGCTGGCTCGCCCTGCACGCCACCAACGCCGCCTTCGAGCCGCCCCCCTCGTTCCCCGGCACCTTCGCCACGCCCCGCGCCTTCCCGGTGTTCGCCGAGGTGCTGGGAAGCCAGTTCCTGTCGCACCCGGCCATCGCGCCCTACACGGTGACGGTGTCCGACCCCTCGCACCCCCTGGTGGCCGGGATCGAGCCGTTCGAGGCCACCGACGAGCTCTACCTGTGCGAGTACCACGGCGACCTCCACCCGCTGCTCGAGACCCGGTGGACCGGCACGACCGTCGGCTTCGAGGAGGCCGAGTGGACCGCCGACGAGCCCCGCCTGGTGATGTACGAGCGGCCGCTGGGCAAGGGAGCCGTGCTCTACCTCACGCTCGGGCACTGCCGGGGCCGCTACGACATGCAGGAGTTCGTGCCCGAGTGGCCCGTGGTCGAGCGGGGCTCGTGGGAGCTCCCGGTGTTCTACGAGCTGCTGCGCCGCGGCCTGCGCTGGGCCGCTCGCTCCCCCGAGCCGGCGCCGGCCGGAGGCTGAGCGTGCTCGCCGGCCTCGTCACCGGGGCCCGCTCCGTCGAGCTGGTGGAGGTGGCCGAGCCGTCGGCGGTGCCCGGCATCGCCGTGGTCGACGTGGCCCGCTGCGGCATCTGCGGCACCGACGTGCACGCGTTCGTGTCGGGCGAGCCCTACAACCCTGCGATCTGCGGCCACGAGTGGACCGGGCGGGTGCGGGCCGTCGGCCATGGCGTTCGGGGGGTGTCCGAGGGGGACCGGGTCGTGGGGGCGGTGCCGGCCGGGTGCGGGCACTGCCCCGCCTGCCGGGCAGGCCACGCCGACTGGTGCCAGGGCGTGTTCGCCAGCATGGTGGGCCTCGACGCCCTGGCCCCCCCGCACGGAGGCTTCGCCCGCGCCGTCGCGGTCGACGCGGCCCGGCTCGTCCCGGTGCCCGACCGGCTCACCGACGAGCAGGCGGCGCTGGTCGAGCCGACCACCGTGGCCGTGCACGCCGTCGACCGCACCGGCATCCGCCTCGGCGACGTGGTGGCCGTGGTCGGCGCCGGCCCGATCGGGCTGCTCGCCCTGCAGTGCGCGCGCGCTGCCGGAGCGGGGAGGCTCGTCGCGGTCGAGCCCGACGAGGGGCGGCGGCAGCTGGCGCGGCGGCTGGGTGCCGACGAGGCCGTCCCGCCCGAGCAGGCCGGCGTCCGGGTCCTGGAGGCAACCGACGGTCTCGGCGCCGACGTCGCCCTGGAGTGCGCCGGCATCGGGCCCACGGTGCAGTCCTCGGTCGACCTCGTCCGCCGGGGGGGCACCGTGGGGCTGGTCGGGGTGGCGACGGGGCCGGCGACGATCGTGCCCGCGGCGTGGGTGGTGAAGGAGGTGCGGGTGGTGGCCAGCCTGGGCTACCGCCGCGACGAGTTCACCACCGCGATGGATCTCATCGCCGACGGGCGCGTGCAGGTCGACCCCCTGCACACCGCCACCGTCGGCCTCGACGGGCTCGCGGCCGCCTTCGCGGCCGCGGCCGACGACCCGACCGCAGCCGTGAAGGTCCTCGTCGACCCCTCCCGCTGAGACGCCCCGCTCTCAGCCGCTGGGCTGGACCGCCTGGGGGCAGGTGTCCATCACCCAGGCGTTCACGGTGTCGTTGGCGGCGTTGATGTCGGGATCCTGGGCCAGCTCCTGGAAGCCGGGCTCGGTCGAGAAGGCGTCGGGATCGAAGCCCGAGTCACCGGCCAGGGCGTAGATGTCGGCGATGCCGGCCACCACCACGGCGTACTCGTCGGCGATCTCGGCCGGCGCGACGGCGAGGGCCTCCTGGGAGAGGCGCAGGCCCTCTGCCAGCGACTCCTCCACGCCGGCGGCGTCGGTGGCCGTGCCCAGGCCGTCGGCGGCGTCGGCGGCGTCGAAGTAGAACCCGCAGAAGTCGCTCGCCTCGCCGGCGACCGAGGTGTCGCTCGCGCTGTCGGTGGTGGCGTCGGCACCGTCGTCGTCATCGCCGCAGGCACCGGCGAGCAGCGCGACGGCGACGGCGAGGCCGACGACCGCCCACCGGGGTCGGGCGGCGCGCAGGCTAGCCACCGGTGGTGTCGGTGGAGCCGCCGTCCGAGGGGAGGCCGCAGTTCTGCTCGTCGTAGGCGGTCACCCGGTCGCCGGCCTCGGTGACGGCCTCGTCCTGGCTGATGGCCAGGAAGTCGCTGTCCTCGCTCATGGCCGCGATGTCCCAATCGGTGGCGTCGCCGATGTCGACGACCTGACCCAGTGCGTCGGTGAGCGTCTGCACGTCGGCTTGGATCTCCTCGGGCGCCACCTCAGCGGCCTGCTGGGCCAGGTCGTACTGCTCGTTCACCAGGCGCTCGAACTCGGCCGGGTCGCTGGCCGTGCCGGCCTGCTGGCCGATGTCGTCCAGCTGCACCGCCAGGGCGCAGTACTCCTCGACGGACCCGCCGCCGGCGTCGTCATCGTCGCCGCATGCGGCCAGACCGCCGACCGCCAGGGTGCCGGCGAACAGCAGGGCGAGGCCCCTGCGGGGAGCGGAGAGGTGCGGGGCCATGCGGGCCACCTTCCAGTCGGGGAGCAGGACCCGCAGAGCCTAGGCGGCGCCACGGCCACTGGCCGAGATGCCCCGGGGCCTCACGGGATCAGGCCGCACTCCGCGATGTCGAACGTCGTGATCCGGTTGAGGGCGTTGGGCGTGTCGCCGGCCACCAGCAGGCTGCGGAAGGCGGGATCGGCGACGGCGGCCCCGTAGTCCCAGTCCGCGGCCTCGAGGGCGTCGACCAGCTGGCTGAAGTTGTCCGCGACCGTCGCGTAGTCGGCGGCCAGCTCCTCGGGGGCGACCGCGGCCGCCCGCCGGGTCGCGTCGTACTGGGCCGTCACCACGGCCTGCACCGCTCCCGGGTCGGCGGCCTCGGGGTTGTTCCCCAGCAGCGTGTCGGTGTCCCTGCGGGTGGCCTGCAGTGCCGTTGCGGCCTCGCAGTAGTCGGCGTAGGCGCCCGAGAAGGTGGTGGCCGTGGTGGCCGTGGTGGTCGACGTCGCGGGCGCCGCGGTCGTGGTGGCCGAGGTGTCGTCGTCGTCGCCGCACGCGGCCAGGGCGACGACGGCCAGCGCGCCGACGACCAGGGCCGCACCGAGCCGACGGATGCGCGGTCGTGCTGTGGTCATGAGTCCTCCGGTGGGGGTCGCACCCTGGCAACCGGGCGACCGTACGCACCCCCCGCGCGGGGGGCAAGGCAGGCCTGCGGTTCACGCCCCGCAGCTCGACGCCACGAAGTCGTTCACCTCTCCCTGGGCCGAGGTCATGGCCGGATCGGTGAGCACCTGCCGTGCCTCGGGTGACGACAGCACGGTGGCGTCCCATCCGTTGGCCGCCAGGAGCCCGGAGATGGCATCGGTGCCGCCCACCAACGTGGCGATGGCCGCCTTCACCTCGGGCGGGGCGAGGGCCTCGGTCTGCGCCTCGGCGTCGAGGTAGGCCCGCCAGGACGCCTCGAGCGCCTGCGGGTCGTCGGAGCTGACGTTGGCGATCCGCGCCGACGCATCCTGCAGCCGCACCAGCGATGCGCAGAACTCGGCGTGCTCGAGGCTGTCCGGCCCGGCGGCCGCGACCGTGGTGCTGGACCCGGCCTCCGAGGTGGGGACGCTGCTCGCCGCCGGCGCGGACGCGTCGTCGTCGCCGCAGGCGGCCAGGCCCAGCACCGACAGGACCGTCGCGGCGGCCACCAGCGCGGCCCGGCTGTGACGCAACGACACGCTGCACCCCCCTCGTCGAAGGGGCCGATGCTAGGTGGCCGAGGTGGTGGCGGTGGGCGCGGCCGACGCCGGCGGGGCGCTGGGTCCGGGCGGGCACTGGCGGGCGACCGCGTCGGCCACCAGCGCGTCCGACCGGGTGTAGTCGGGGTCGTCCCGCACGGCCGCGAACTCGGGGTCGCCGGCGGCCGCCTCGGGATCCCAACCGTGCCTGGCCAGCACGTCGACCAGGCGCTCGGTGCCGTCGCGCAGCGTGGCCAGGTCGTCGGCCACCTCGGTGGGAGCGCCGGGCTGTGCCGCTCGAACCGTGTCCTCCGCCGCCCGGTAGGCGCGCTCGAGACCGGCCGGCTCGGCGGGATCGGCCGCGGCCACGGCGGCACCGGCGTCCACCATGGCCCGGGCGCGCTCACACCAGGGGCTGGCGGGCTCCTCCTCGGGCCCGGAGCAGCCCGCGGCCAGCGCGAGGGCGGCGACCAGGGCGAGGCAGCGCGCGGCCGGCCGCCCGACCGGGCGCGCACGCCCGAGCTGGGACGCAGGTCGCAACATGGGGGGCCTCCTCGGCGAGGTGGACGGCCGGGGAGGCTACCCGGCGGACCCGGCGGGCTGGATCCAGCCCGCCACGGGATCCCACCGGCGCACCACCCGGGCCGGCACGCCGACGACCACGCTCCGGTCGGGCAGATCACCGGTCACGACCGACCCGGCGCCCACCACCACGTGGTCGCCGATCCGGGAGCCCGGCAGGATCACGGCCCCCGTGCCCAGCCAGCTGCCCGACCCGATGTGCACGGGCTCCTCGCCGGCGTGCTGGACCCCGATCGGGAGGTCGACGTCCCGGTAGTCGTGGTTCTGGTCGGTCACGTAGATGTGCGGTCCGGTCCAGACGTCGTCGCCGATGACCACCTCGAGGTGGGCCACGATGCTGCTGCCGCGGCCGATCACGCAGCGGTCGCCGATGACCAGGACGGGGTCGGTGACCATCTGCTGGCCGGGCGCCATCCCCACCGACAGCGCCGAGTGCGGCCCGACGATCGTGCCCGCGCCGATGCGCATCCAGCGCTCGCCGAAGAGCGCGTCCCACGGGAACACGATGGCGCTGCCGTCGCCGAAGGCGCCGAACCGGCGGGCTCGGCGACTGCGCGGGCCCATGGAGCCGAAGCGGATCGCCTCGTCCCAGCCCCACTGCACGACCCCGCCGACGAGGGCGCGGAGCGCGGGTGGGAGGCGATCGGGCATCGCCGCAGGCTAGCGCCGCGGCCGACGCCGTTCCCCGTGCGGCTGGTCGGCCCGACGCTCTGCTACTCGATCCACAGGGTCTCGAGGAGCACCACGGTGGCGAACAGCGCCGGGAACACCGACAGCGGGAGCCACAGCAGGGTCCACCGCTCGTGCGTGGACTTCGCGACGACCGCCAGCGCGAGGGCGACGAGCGACGCCAGCAACCCGCCGATCAGGGAGTAGCCGGCGAGGTACCCGATCCACGTGTCGCTGATGGCGTCGTCGCCTCCGATCGCGTACGCCACGGCGAGCATCGCGTACGACACCACGATCACGACCACGACGGCCGCTGCGAGTCCGACCGCCCACCGGGCCACGCGACCATGCGCGGGACCCCCGGAGACCGATGCGTGCCCTGGAACGGGAGCAACAGCCACCGATCCCACCTCCTCTCACCCACCTCTCGCGGGTCTCACGTTCGGTGAGAGCGGCACGTCCTTCCACCAACAGTGTGCGCTCGATCCTCCAGGAGCGACAGGGGGGGAGGACCCGCCGGAGCGGCTGCGACCGACAGGTCGGGGCGGGCACGGCCGACCGTGCCGATGAGATCGACCGGCTGGAACGAGATCCTCACCGTCCACGTGCCGGCCGCCGCACCGGCCGTCGGACCCGGGCAGCCGCCGACTGGCCGAGCCACCGCCGGTGCGGGACGCTGGTGGGCGCGCACTCGAGGTGGAGGGCATGACGGAGCAGGGTGACACCATGCCGGTGGTCGACGGTCCGGACGACGAGCCCGGTTCGGTGCGCGCCCCCCGCTCCCGGTGGAGCGCGATCGGGAAGGTCGCGGCCGGCGTGGTGATCGCCGGCTTCACCGTGATGTGGCTGTACGCGGCGTCTCCCTGGTCGCGCCGGGAGCCTCCGGCCACGCTCGACCACCCGGCGTACGCCGAGCAGGCCCAGGCCGTGTGCGAGGAGGCGCTCCGGCCCCTCGACGACCTGCCCTTCGCGTCCGAGATGGGAAGCCCCCAGGAGCGGGCGGTGCTGATCGACCGGGCCAACGAGGTGGTCGGTGAGCTGATCGTGCGCCTCCGCACCATCGAGCCGGTGGGCGCCCACGACCAGGAGCTGGTCGACCAGTGGCTGGCCGACTGGGACGAGTACCTCGACAACCGCGAGGCCTACGCCGACACCCTCCGTGCCGGCCGCGACGAGCCCTTCCGGGTGACCGGCTACGACGGCGAGCCCCTCGACGGCAGCATGAACTGGTTCACGCAGGTGAACCTCATGCCGGCCTGCGCGACGCCCGGCGACGTGTGAGGCGAGGGCGTGGCCTCCTTCCTGGAGCGACGCCCGCCCCGGTTCACGGGCCGCTGAGCAGGGCACCGAGCGGCCGCCGGGCCGGCCGGTAGCCTCACCCCATGGACGCACCGGTCGTCGACACCGCCTGCGGCCGCCTCCAGGGCCGACGCGACGGCGCGCTGGTGGTGTTCGCCGGCGTCCCCTTCGCGGCGCCGCCGGTGGGCGAGCGGCGGTTCCAGCCGCCCCAGCCGCCCGCACCGTGGGCGGGGACCCGTCCGGCCCGTGCGTTCGGGTCGGCCGCGCCCCAGAACCCGTCGATGATCGAGCGCTTCGTCGGCTCGCGGGGCGGCGGGACGAGCGAGGACTGCCTCAGCCTCAACGTGTGGACACCCGGCTGCGACGATGCCCGCCGCCCGGTGATGGTGTGGATCCACGGAGGTGCCTTCCTCACCGGGTCCGGGGCGGCACCGTGGTACGACGGCGCCTCGCTGGCCGCCGCCGGCGACGTGGTCGTGATCACGGTCAACTACCGGCTGGGCGCTCTGGGCTTCCTCCACCTGGCCGAGCTCGGGGGCGAGCGCTTCGCCGGCTCCGCCAACGCCGGCATCCTCGATCAGGTGGCCGCCCTGCGCTGGGTGCACGAGAACGTCAGCGCCTTCGGGGGCGACCCCGGCAACGTGACCGTGTTCGGCGAGTCCGCCGGGGCCATGAGCGTCGGCACCCTCCTCGGGCTGCCGGCCGCCGCAGGGCTGTTCCGGCGGGCCGTCCTGCAGAGCGGCGCCGCCCAGAACGTCCTCGGCCCCGAGGCGGCCACCCGCACCGCCCGCCTCGTGCTCGCCGAGGCCGGCGTCGACCCGCACCGACCGGCCGAGCTGCTGCACCTCCCCGTCGAGCGGCTCCTGGCCGCGCAGGCCGCCGTCGTCGCCCACGGGGGTGCCGCGACCCTCCCGTTCCAGCCGGTGGTCGACGGAGCGACGCTCCCCCGGCCGCCCGCCGACGCGGTGGCAGACGGGTCGGTCGCCGGGGTGTCGGTGCTGCTCGGCACCACGCTCGACGAGATGCGCCTGTTCACGGTGCTCGACGCGACCCTTGCCGACCTCGACCACGACGCGCTGGTCGAGCGCTGCCGCCCGTTGTTCGGCGACCGGGCCCACGACGCGGTCCGCACCTACGTCGACAACCGGCCGGCCGCTCCCCCGGCCCAGGTCTGGTCGGCGATCCTC
This sequence comes from Acidimicrobiales bacterium, assembly GCA_016716005.1. NCBI lineage: Bacteria > Bacillati > Actinomycetota > Acidimicrobiia > Acidimicrobiales > Acidimicrobiales bacterium. The sequence continues at coordinate 124,358 of JADJXE010000001.1, read as the reverse complement.
ACCGACCAGGTCTTCCGGCAGCCCGCGATCCGCCTGGCCGAGCGCCAGGCGGCCCACCAGCCGGACACGTGGATGTACCTGTTCACCTGGCCCTCGCCGGCGTTCGGCGGGGCGCTCGGGGCGTGCCACGCGGTGGAGATCCCCTTCGTGTTCGACAACCTGCACCAGCCCGGCGTCGAGCTGTTCACCGGCGACGGCGAGGAGCGGGCTGCGCTGGCGACCACGACGCGGGACGCCTGGCTCGCCTTCGCCCGCACCGGCGACCCGAACCACGCCGGGCTGCCGGCCTGGCGACGGTACGACCCGGCCGAGCGGTCCACCATGCTGCTCGGCCTCGACCCGGCGAGCGCCGACGACCCCTTCGGCGACGAGCGGCTGCTCTGGGCGGCAGCCGCTGGGGCGGCCCGCTGAGCGCTGGTCGTTCTTCGGCCGTCTCACCACCGCCAGGGTGGTCGATCGGCCAGAGAACCCCGACCCCGCGGGCGGTCTCGCCGACGGTCCGCTAGATCCCGGGCGGCGATGAGGCCGGCATCGTCGTGCCATGCCTCCACCCCGCCACCAGCTCCGCGTACACGCCGCCGGCAGCGACCAGCTCCTGGTGCGAGCCCAGCCCCACGAGTCGCCCCTCGTCGAGCACGGCGACCAGGTCGGCCCGCTCGGCCGTCGCCAGCCGGTGGGCGATCACCACCGACGTCCTCCCCCGCGCCAGGCTCTCCAGCGCCCGCTGGATCCGCACCTCGGTGGCGGGGTCGACTGCGGAGGTGGCCTCGTCGAGCACCAGGCACGGCGGGTCGGCGACGTAGGCCCGGGCCAGGGCTACCAGCTGGCGCTCGCCGGCCGACAGCCGATCACCCCGCTCGCCCACCTCGGCGCCGAGCCCGCCGGGCAGGCCGGCGAGCCACTCCTCGAGGCCGAGCTCCACGAAGGCCAGGCGGACGTCGTCGTCGTCGGCCCCGGGGCGCCCGTAGCGCACGTTGTCGCCCACCGTGGTGGCGAACAGGAACGGCTCCTGGGGGACGATGACGAGCGACGACCGCAGGGAGTCGGTCGCCACGTCCCGCAGATCCACACCGGCCACCAGCACCCGGCCCTCGTCGGGGTCGACGAGCCGGGTCAGCAGCCGGGCCAGCGTGCTCTTGCCGGACCCGGTGGCCCCCACAACGGCCAGGCGGGTGCCGGCCGGCACGACCAGGTCGAGCCCCCGCAGGGCCGGGGCGGGCGAGCCCCGTGCGCCGCTGCGGGGCGGGTAGGTGTAGGTGACGACCTCGAAGACGAGTGCCGGCGGCCCCGGCGGCAGCACGACGCCCGGGTCGGGCTCGACCACGTCGACGGGAGTGTCGAGCACGTCGAGCACCTTCCGCCAGCCGGCCACGGCGGTCTGCGTGTGGTCGAGCAGGTCGGTGAGCTCCGCGACCGGCTCGAGGAACAGCTGCACGAGGAACACGAACGCGATCAGGCTCCCGGGGGTCAGCCCGCCACCCGGGCCCAGGGCAACGCCCGTCACGACCACGGCGGCCACCGCCAGGGCCGCGAACAGCTCGCCCGAGGGGAACAGCACCGCCGCGATGCGCGACACGTGGATCTGGGCCGCCCGCTCGGCCCGCAGCGCGCCGACGACGTCGTCGGTGGTGCGCTGGCGCAGGCCGTAGGCACGCACCACGGCGGCTCCGCCGATCACCTCCGACACCGCGGCGAGCACGTCGGCGATCCGGTCGCGGAGCTGGTCGTAGCCGGCCACCAGCCGGCGTTGCAGGACCCGCAGCACGATGCCCAGGGGGAGCACCGCCAGCACCGCGACCGCGGCCAGTCGGACGTCGTAGACGAGCATGGCGACCAGCACTGCGAGCATCACCGCTGCGTTCACGAGCCAGGCCACGCCGCCCCACGCCAGGAACTGGCTCACCGACTCCACGTCGCTCGTGATCCGGCTCACCATCACGCCGCGGCGCTCCTCGCTGTGATGGGCGAGCCCCAGCCTGAGCAGATGCCGCTGCGCACGGGTGCGGAGCCCCCACAGGGCGGCCTCGCCCGTGGACGCGAGCCGGCGCTGGGTCGCCCGGTTGGCGGCCGCGGCGATCAGGACCACGAGCGCGCCCAGCCCTCCGAGCAGCGCGATCACCCCGGCTCGAACCTCGTCGGCGGCGATGCCCCGGTCGATCATCTGCTGCAGGAGCACCGGCGTCACGACCCGGCCGGCCCCTCCGACCAGGGCCAGGGCCACGGTGCCGCCCAGACCGTGGCGCAGCTCGGGGCTGGCGCGCCAACCCCGGCGGAGCACGTCGAGGGCCCGCAACCCCTCACGGGCATGGCGATCCTCGGCGATGCCGACCGCGTCCTCCGCCACCTCGTCGGCCGACAGCACCCCGGTCATCGGTGACGGTCCCGCTGGTAGGCCTCGACCAGGTGGCGGTAGGCCGGCACCTCCTCGAGCAGCTGCTGGTGGGGACCCCGTGCCACGAGCCTGCCCTTGCGGAGGAACAGGACCTCGTCGGCCAGGGCGATCGCCGCCGCGCGCGAGGCCACCAGCACCACGGTGGGGCCACCGGGCCGGGTGAGCCGGGACAGGATCCTGCCCTCGGTCACCGGGTCGACGCTGGAGGTGGCGTCGTCGAGCAGCAGGAGCCCGGGCGTGCGGGCGAGGGCGCGGGCCAGTGCGATCCGCTGGCGCTGACCGCCCGACAAGGTGGCGCCCCGCTCGCCCAGCCGGGTCGCGGCCCCGTGGGGCAGGTCGGCGACGAACCGGTCTGCGTCGGCGCGCCGCAACGTCTCCACGATGCCGGCGGGAGCGAGCGTGCCGGCCACGTCGACGTTCTGCGCCACCGTGCCACCGAAGAGGAACGGGTCCTGGAAGGCGATGGCGACCCGGCCCGCGCGGTGCACCGGGTCGAGCCCGTCCGCTGGTGCGTCGTCGAGCACGACCCGCCCCTCGTCGGGCGCCAGGAGCCCGGCCAGGACGAGCAGCAGCGTGGTCTTGCCCGCTCCCGTGGGCCCGACCAGCGCAACGGTGGCACCGGGTCGGACCGTGAACGAGACGTCGGCGAGCACCGGGCGGGCGCCGCCGTGGGCGACCGTGACCCCCTGCGCCTCGACCCGCGCCGGGGCACCGGCACCGGCACCGGCACCGGCCGCCTCCGGCGCCCCGGCCTCCGGTCGGGCGGGCAGGGCGAGGATCGCCTCGATGCGGTTCCACCCGGCCACCGACCGGGGGAGGTCGCCGAGCACGAACCCGATGAGCCGCAGCGGCCAGATCATGAGCGTGAACAGGCTCACCGCCCCCACCAGGGTGCCGACGGTGACGGCGCCCTCCTGGATGCGCCACGCGCCCACCACCACGACCAGCACGGTGGCCAGCGCCGGCACCGCGTCGAGCGTGGCCTCGAACCCGGCCCGCAGGTGCGCCACGTGGACCTTGGCGTCGCGCAGGTGGCCCGCCCGGTCGGCGAAGCGCTCGGCCTCGCGCTCCTCGGCGCCGAGCACCTTGATCACCAGCGCCCCCTCGAGGCTCTCGTGGGCGGCCGCGGTCACGCTGCCCACCAGGTCCTGGGCCCGCTCGGCCGGCGTCGCGACGCGACGCTGGTACACCACGTTCACCGCCACCAGCGTGGGGAACACCACGAGGGCGACCAGCCCCAGCACCCAGTCGCTGGCGAACAGCCAGGTCGCGGCCACGACCACCAGCACGACGACGCCGGTCGCGAACGGCAGCGGGCCGAGCACCTCCGTGGCCGCCTCGGGATCGGCGTGGGCATGGGCGAGCAGCTCCCCGGACGGGCGCTCCCGCAGCCACGCGAGGGGCTGGGCCTGCATGCGGTCGACGACCTCGCCGGCCAGCGTCGTGCGGACGCTCGCCTGGGCGATCGACGCAGCCGTGCGTCGCAGCACCACCCCTGCCGCCCGCGCGACGCCCACGCCGACGATGGCGGCCGCCGCCAGGGCCGCCGATCGCGCCGAGAACGCCCCGCCGTCGAAGCGGGGGGTGATCACCTGGTCGACGATCCGCGCCAGCACCGCGGAGGTGGCGACCGACGCCACCGCGTACACGGCGGCGCCGAACACCGCGACCAGGAACGGCACCGGGTGCAGCGCGACCTCGCGCCGGACGATGCCCAGGCCCCGCCGGAGCATCGCGGCGCCGGGGGTGGGATCCACGGGCCCATGATGGCCGACGGCCCGGTACGGGCGACCCCGCATTCGGCGGGCTGCCATGCTGGAGTGAGCGGCCCGTGTGCGGCCCGGGGGGACCGATGGACGACGGCTGCGACTACGACCCGTTCTCCGCCGAGGTGCGGGCCGACCCGGCTCCGTACCTGCGCCACCTGCGGGAGCGCTGCCCGTTGCACCGCACCGAGTTCGGGGAGCGTGGCTTCTACACGGTGAGCCGCCACGCCGACGTCACCGAGGTGCTGCGGCAGGCCGAGCTGTGGTCCACCCGGTGGGGCCCGGGGCCCGAGCACCAGGCCCGCCGGGGCGACGGCATGCTCCTCAACGCCGACCCACCGCTCCACGCCACCCAGCGACGCATCGTCAACGTCGCCTTCACCCCACGGATGGTGGCCGAGCGCGAGCCGAGGATCACCGCCATCGCCGCCGAGCTGATCGACGGCTTCGCCCACCTCGGCCGGGCCGACCTGGTGGAGGCGTTCGCGTACCCGCTCCCCGTCATCGTCATCGCCGAGGTGCTGGGGGTGCGGCCCGAGCACCGGGCCACGTTCAAGCGCTGGTCCGACGACATCGTGGCCGGCCTCGGCGCGCAGCCGGGCAAGGCCGAGGGCGCGGTGCGCGCCTTCGCCGAGTTCGGCGAGTACTTCGCTGCCCGCATCGCGGACCGCCAGGAGGCGGTGGCCCGGGGCGACGCCCTCCCGGACGACCTGGTGTCGGGCCTGGTGACCGCCTCGTACGAGGGCCGCACGTTCACCCTCACCGAGATGCTCGGCGTGCTGGTGCAGCTGCTCGTCGCCGGCAACGAGACGACCACCTCGCTCATCACCAACCTGGTGTTCCGGCTGCTCGAGCACCCCGACCAGCTGGCCCGTCTCCGCGAGCACCCCGAGCTGGCCGAGCAGGCGGTGGAGGAGAGCCTGCGCTACGACGCGCCGGTGCAGGGCCTGTTCCGAACCAACACCGCACCCACCACGCTGTGCGGTGTCGACCTGCAGCCCGACACCAAGGTGCGGGTGATGTTCTCGTCGGCAAACCGCGACGCCACCGTGTGGGAGCGGCCCGACGCGTTCGACATCGGGCGCGACCTGACCACCCTGAAGCGCCACTACGGCTTCGGCTTCGGCGTGCACTACTGCCTGGGCGCGCCCCTCGCCCGCCTCGAGGGCCGCATCGCCGTCCGCCTCCTCCTCGACCGCCTGCCCGGGCTGCGCCTCGACGGCGAGCCCGTCCTGGTGGAGCCGTTCCTGTTCCGCGGCTTCACCCACTTCCCGGTCGCCTGGGAGACCTGAGCCCTCGCCCCTCGCCCGCCACCTCGCGTGGTTGCGCTCCCACCTAGCGTGAATGGTGCGGATGCATCATGGCAGTGACCACGCCGAGTGGTACGAGGGAACCTGGAACCGGGCCGTGTGCGGCTCCAGGAGGCCCTCTATGCGTCACCACCCCATCTTCGGCGGCACCGGCCTCGTAGCCGGCACCCTCCTCGTGCTCACCCCCACACCCGCCAGCGCAGGCGCCACCCCCCCGCTGCGGCTCCCCCCGCCGGCCACCGCCACCACCCCCCGAGCCGCCGCCACCCTCAGCTGGGCACCGGCCCCCGACGCCGTCGCCTACCAGGTCTGGATCGACGGCCAACTGGTGGCCACCACCACCGACCCCGCCTGGGCCGGCGACCTCCCCGACGGCACCCACACCGTCGTCGTCGTCCCCGTCCACGCCGATGGCACCACCGGCACCCCCCTCGCCTTCCAGGTCCTCACCACCACCACACCCACGCTCGGCGCCCTCACCCTCGTCATCGCCATCTCCACACCTTCTCGCCCGGTCATCGTCAACCCCCTCACCCCGCCAGCGCCACCGCCCCCACCTCCCCCTACCTACGTCGACTGCACCGGCATGACCACCGGCGACGACCAGTTCATCGGCACCGACGCCCGCGACCGCTGCGACGGCCTCGCCGGCAACGACATCATCCACGGCGACGCCCTCGGCGCCCCCGGCACCAGCGACGACCACCTCATCGGCGGCCCCGGGGGCGACCAGATCTACGGCGACGGCTGGAGCCAAGGCGGCTCCGGCAACGACACCATCGACGGCGGCGACGGCGACGACTCGCTGTACGGCGACACCTACTACGGCCCCGGCTCCGGCAACGACGAGCTTGATGGGGGAGCGGGAGACGACTACCTCTATGGGGACGGCCGCGACGCCGGATCCGGCAACGACATCATCGACGGCGGGCCCGGTGCGGACGTCATCAGTGGCGACAGCGTCTACGGCAACGGATCCGGCAACGACACGATCACCGGCGGCGACGGCGACGACATCATCTACGCCGACACGTCGGGCACGCACGCAGACCCGCCTACGGGCTCGGGCGACGACTGGGTCGACGGCGGCAACGGCAACGACCGCATCTGGGGCGACAGCGTGACCGGTCCCGGCACCGGCAACGACACCATCTACGGCGGGCCCGGCGACGACGACATCTGGGGCGACAGCGAGTACGGGACCGGATCCGGCAACGACACGATCTTCGGCGGCGACGGCTATGACGACATCGACGGTGGCGGCGGGAACGACACCATCGACGGCGGAGCGGACAACGACTACCTCTGGGGCGGGACCGGCGACGACACGATTCTCGGCGGCGACGGGGACGACACGCTGCGCGGGTACGACGGCAATGACACCTTCGACGGCGGACCCGGCAACGACGACATCGCCGGTGGCGACGGGAACGATGTGATCGACGGCGGCGACGGCAACGATTACCTCGTCGGCAACTACGGCGACGACATCGTTCGGGGTGGGCCCGGCGACGACATCGTGTACGGCCTCGACGGGCAGGACATGCTCTACGGCGGCCCCGGCTCCGACAAGTTCCGGCCGGAAGAGTACGCAGCCGGTGAGGTGATGGACTACAACCCGGGTCCTCCGGACTTCGACTACCTCGGCACCTGAAGCCCGGGCGGTGATCAGCGCGGCCCCGGCCCTGTTGCCGGGGCCGTTGCGCGTGAAGACGCTTCCGCGGACACGTTCTCGATCTCCTCGATCAGGAATGCTGACCGGCGCCCCCGACCGGCCGAGGAGCCTACGGGCCCGCAGGCGACGTGCCCGCAGGCTGCGGCGGTTCTCCTCCGAGCTGGCCCGGGCCCGGCTCGGCGGCACACGCGACCTCGAGGTGTGACGTTCACCAGCTGGGACGAGGCCGCCCGAGCTCGAAGCGGTGCTCCTCAACGGACCCGCCCGGGCCCGTCGGATCGGGAACGAGCGGGCTTCCGCGGAAACGTTCTCGACCCGTTCGATCAGGAATGCCGCCCTCAGCGATCGTCGTCGGCGGGGTGGTGGCGGCCGGCCATGGCGTGGAAGCCGCCGTCGGCGTGGACGATCTCGCCCGTCACCAGCCGGGCCATGTCCGAGAGCAGGAAGCAGACCACGTCGGCCACGGGCTCGGGGTCGTCGGGATCCCAGCGCAGCGGCGCCGCGCTCTCCCACGCCTCGGTGAGGTGGTGGAAACCGGGGATGCCCGACGCCGCCCGGGTATGCAGCGGGCCGGCAGCCACCAGAGTCACGCGGATGCCGGCCGGACCGAGGTCGCGTGCGAGGTAGCGAGCCGTGGAGCGCAGCGCCGCCTTGCACACGCCCATCCAGTTGTGGGTGGGCCAGGCCCGGTCGTCGGCGTCGAAGTCGAGGCCCACGATCCCCCCGCCGTCGGGGCCGGTCCCCACCGACGTGAGGATGGAGGCGAGCGCCGAGAGGCTCCAGGCGCTGGTGCGGAAGGCGAGCTCGACGGCGGCGGGCCGAGCGAGGTGGGCGGAGCGGTCGGTGAGCCTCGCCGGCCGAGCGACCTCGAGACCGGTCAGGTCAGGAATGCGAGGGCCTGGTGCAGGTCGGCGAGCAGGTCGTCGACGTCCTCCAGGCCCACCGACAGCCGCACCAGCGACGGGTCGACGGCCACCGGCGAGTCCGCGGTGGACGAGTGCGTCATGCGGTAGGGGTGCTCGATCAGCGACTCCACCGCCCCCAGCGACTCGGCCAGGGTGAACAGGCGGGTACGCCCGCACACCGCCACGGCCGCCTCCTCCCCCGCCCGCACCGTGAAGCTCACCATGCCCCCGAACCCCCGCATCTGCTTCTGGGCCACGTCGTGGTTGGGATGCGAGGGCAACCCCGGGTAGGCCACCGACCCCACCGCCAGGTGGGCCGCCAGCCACTCGGCGATCAGCCCCGCCGACTCGCTGTGGCGGTCCATGCGCACCGCCAGGGTCTTCACGCCCCGCAGCACCAGGTAGCAGTCGAAGGGCCCGGGCACGGCGCCGACGGCGTTCTGCAGGAACCCGATCCGCTCGGCCAGCGCATCGTCCGACAGCGCCACGAAGCCGCCAACCACGTCGGAGTGACCGCCGAGGTACTTGGTGCTCGAGTGCACCACCACGTCGGCCCCCAGCGCCAACGGCTGCTGCAGGTACGGCGTGGCGAAGGTGTTGTCGACCACGCACCGAGCCGCGCGCTCGCGGGCGAACGCCGACACGGCGGCGACGTCGACGATGCCGAGCGCCGGGTTGGTGGGAGTCTCCACCCACACCAGGCGGGTCTCGTCGCGCCACGCCGCCTCCAGCGAGGCCCGGTCGGTGAGGTCGGCGGTCGAGAACGTGAGCCCGGCCGGGGCCAGCACCCGGGCCACCAGCCGGTAGGTGCCTCCGTAGGCGTCGGCCGAGAGCACCACGTGGTCGCCGGGCGACAACGTGCGCAGCACGGCGTCCTCGGCGGCCAGCCCGGAGGCGAACGCGAACCCGTGGGAACCACCCTCCAGCGAGGCCACGCACGCCTCCAGCGCGGCCCGGGTGGGGTTCCCCGAGCGGCCGTACTCGTAGCCCGCGTGCTCCCCCACGGCTCGCTGGGCGAACGTCGACGACGTGACGATCGGTGGCACCACGGCGCCGGTGGACGGATCGGGGTCCTGGCCGGCGTGGATCGCCCGGGTGCTGAAGCCGAGCCCGGCGCCCGGTCCGGTCACGGCGTGCGCTGGGCGAGGAAGCCCAGCACGTCGGACCGGGTGAGGATGCCCACCGGGTGCCCGGCGTCGAGCACCAGCACCGCGCCGCCCTCGCCGAGGCGGTCGACCACGGACTCGACGGGCTCGCCCGCCCCCACCATGGGGAGGGGCGGCTCCATCACGTCGGCCACCGGCCGCTCGAGCGCGCCGGGGTCGCGGACGGCCAGGTCGAGCAGCGACCGCTCCCGCACCGAGCCGGCCACCTCGGCGGCCGCCAGCGGCGGCTCGGCCTTCACGACCGGCAGCTGCGACACCTCGAACTCCTGCAGCAGGGCGATGGCGTCGCGCACCAGCTCCTCCGGGTGCACGTGCACGAGGGCGGGCAGCGCCGCCCCCTTCCGCTCGAGCACGTCGCCGGCGGTCTGCTCGCCCAGCCGGAGGAACCCGTAGTCGGCCATCCACCCGTCGTTGTACAGCTTCGACAGGTAGCCCCGGCCGGAGTCGGGCAGCAGCACCACCACGACGTCGTCGGGCCCCAGGTCCTTGCCGACCTCCAGCGCGGCCCACAGCGCCGTGCCGCACGACCCGCCCACGAGGATCCCCTCCTCGCGGGTGACCCGCCGGGCCGTGAGGAACGAGTCGCGGTCGCTGACCATCACGACCCGGTCGATCACCGAGGGGTCGTAGGTGTCCGGCCAGAAGTCCTCGCCGACCCCCTCGACCAGGTACGGCCGCCCGCTGCCCCCCGAGTACACGGACCCTTCGGGATCGGCCCCGATGACCTGCACGGCGGGGTTCATCCGCTTGAGGTACCGGCCCGCGCCGCTGACGGTGCCGCCCGTCCCGATGCCGGCCACGAAGTGGGTGATGCGCCCCGCGGTCTGCTCCCAGATCTCCGGGCCGGTGGAGGCCTCGTGCGAGGCCGGGTTCACCGGGTTGTGGTACTGGTCGGGCCGGAAGGAGCCGGGTATCTCGCGGGTGATGCGCTGGGCGACCGAGTAGTACGAATCGGGGTGGTCGGGGGCCACCGCCGTGGGGCACACGATCACTTCGGCGCCGTAGGCCCGCAGGAGGGCGACCTTCTCCTGGCTCATCTTGTCGGGCATGGTGAACACGCAGCGGTAGCCCCGCCGGGCGGCCACGATGGCCAGGCCCACCCCGGTGTTCCCCGACGTCGGCTCCACGATCGTGCCGCCGGGACGCAGGAGCCCCTCGCGCTCGGCCGCCAGCACCATGGCCAGCGCCGGGCGGTCCTTCACGCTGCCGCCCGGGTTGAGGTACTCGAGCTTGGCCAGCAGGTGGCAGCGGAGGTGGCGCGCCGTGCGGTCGAGCCGCACCAGCGGGGTGCCCCCCACGAGGTCGAGCAGCGAGTCGGCGACCTGCATGGGGGGGCCCGGGTCGCTGAGGGCCCGCACCTCCACGCCCGCGAGGGGGCCCTCGGCATCGGGCGCCTCGTCGCTGTACAGCACGACGGGGAAGCCCAGCACCGACAGCTCGGCGGCCACCTCGGCCGCCACCGCCGCCGGCCCGACCACGCCCACCTCGCGGGGCAGGTGCGAGCGCAGGTCGGCCACCAGGCCGGGATCGAGGTGCGCCGTCGACGTGCCGGCCAGGTGGAGCGCCCGCACGCGGAGACGCTCGGGCACCGGGGCATCGCCCACCACCACCAGCACGTCCACGGCAGAACCCTACCTGGCTGGTCGGGATTCTCCGTCAGGCCCCACGATCGGGCCCTCGCTACGGAGCCACGTCCTGCGCGCTCACGGTGGAGCTGTTCCCGCCGAAGTCGACGATGGTGAGGTCGACCGCCACCTGCGTCCCCGACGGCACCGGCTCGAAGCCGTACTGGAGGTTCGGCAGGTCGGCGAAGAGGCCGACGTCGTTGGTGGGGATCCACTCCGACGAGCCGTCCGGGTACACGTTGAAGATCACCGGGATGATCAGCCCCTGCGGGTCGGCGTAGAGCTCACCGTACGAGCCGGTCTCGGGGTCGACCACGTAGTACGTCTCCTGGAGGACGTCGCCGGTCTCCGGGTCGACCACGATCGAGAGGGACACGTCCTGGTAGTTCTCTGTGCCGATGTCCTCGGGCGCGAGGTAGAAGAGCGGCACGTCGACGGTCGCCAGGCCGGACTCGGGCTCCTCGCTGAGGCTGAAGTACGCCTGCGAGGTGTCCTCGCCGTCGGTGATCGTGAAGTACGTGAGGTCGTAGATCCCGGCGGCCAGGCCGGAGCCGTCGGTCGACCAGTCGGCCGGCTCGTCGCCGTAGTACACGAGCGAACCGTCGTTGGCGTCGAGGTAGCCGTACTGGATGTAAGCCTCGGCGATGTTCGGCTCGGCGGCCGGATCGAACGAGCCGGCCAGGTTGAGCCCGTCCGCGTCGAAGAAGTAGTCGGCCAGCCCGTCGGGGTTGAGGAACTGGGGCAGCGCCTCCGCGGGGATCTCGTCGCCCGCCTGGAAGTAGGCGCCGAGCAGCTGCACCCAGCCGGCGGCTGCGGCCACGGCCTGGTAGTCGCCGTTCGCGGCCTCGGCCGTCGGCGGGAAGTACACCGACAGGCCGGTGGCCGCCTGCGTCGCCGGCCCCGCGACCGAGTACACGACCGCGTCCTCGAGGGCCGCCAGCACCTCGGCGGCACCGGTCGAGCCGCCCCCCGACTCCTCCAGGCCCTTGGCCAGCCCGCCCAGGTCGGTCAGGTAGCTGTCGAGGGTGGGGTCGGGGTTCGCGCCGAACCCGAGCGTGCGGGTGCGCACCGCACCCAGCGCCGGCGCGACGGTCGCGATGTCGCCGGCTGCGTCGACCGACAGCCCGCCGACGGCCTCGTCGAGCGCCGGCACCTGGGACAGATCGACGAGGGACAGGGTGATCTCGGCATCCTGGCCCTCGGCGACGCCCTGGGCGAGGAAGCCGTCGGCCAGGGCCGTGCCCAGGGTGACGGCGTCGGCCGACGGGTCGTCGGCGAGCACCTGCAGCGAGGCGTAGTCCCAACCGTGCCCCGGCTCCAGCTCCTGCGACGCCAGCAGGTAGGAGGCGTACGGCTGCGCCGTGGCCGCGACCTCGTAGGTCGCCATGAGGCACGCGTCGAAGCCGAGCAGGTCGAAGGAGGCGAGCCCGGCGCGCTGCAGGCCGTCGGCCAGGGCCTGGTCGAGGTCGGCCAGGTCGAGCACGTCGCCCGACGACTCGTCGGGCCCGACGCCGGGCCAGCCGGCGCCGTGGTCCCACAGCACCAGGGCGTAGTGCTCGGCCGGGTAGTTGGTGACGCCGTACTCGATGAAGTCGGCGAGCGTCGCCGGGTCGCCCATGTCGAGCTCGCCCAGGTCGTCCTTCTCCACCAGCTCGCCCGGCGCGACCTCGACCAGCTTGCTCGACGTGAACTCCGGCAGGTTCAGCACCTCGCCCTCGGCGTAGCCCTCGGCCCGGTCGACCAGGCTGACGATGTTCAGCCCGTCCTGGGACCCGACCTGGGCCATCTCCATGAGGTCGAGCAGGGCGAAGGGCTCCAGGTCGGTGTCGGCGATCTGGTACACGAGGAAGGTCCAGCCGCTGCCCGACTCGCCGGCGGCGCCGCCACCGGACCGGTCGGCGGTGTCCCCCGGGGCCGCCGTGTCGGCGGTGGCGTCGCTGCCGGCCGTGTCGTCGTCACCCCCGCTGCACGCCGCGGCGAGCAGCAGGAGGGCCGTCAGGACGGCGACCAGTGGACGGCTCATCGCTCGCATGTCACTCCCCCTCGCCAGCGGGTTCGGGCGTCGGGCCCGCCACGCGGCCTGCGCACCCTAGCCTTGGCCCCGCCATGGATCACCGCGACCGGAGCCTCTGGCTCGCCACCGTTCCGGGCTCGCTGGAGCCCCGACCCCCGCTCGACCGCGACCTCGACGTCGACTTGGCCGTGGTGGGTGGCGGCTACACCGGGCTGTGGACCGCGCTCGAGCTGCTCAAGGCCGAGCCGTCGGTCCGCGTGGCGCTGGTCGAGAAGGAGATCTGCGGCTTCGGCGCGTCCGGCCGCAACGGCGGCTGGTGCTCGGCGCTGTTCGCCCCCGAGCTCGGCGCGCTGGCCCGCCGGCACGGGCGAGAGGCGGCCCTCGCGCTCCACCGGGCCATGACCGCCACCGTCGACGAGGTGGGTCGCGCCGCGGCCGAGGAGGGCATCGACTGCCACTTCGCCAAGGGCGGCACCGTCACCCTCGTGACCGCTCCGTCCCAGCTGGCCCGGGTCCGGGCCAGCGTGACCGAGGCCCGCGAGCTCGGCGTGCCACACGACGACCTGCGCTGGTTGGACGCACCCGAGGCCCGCCGCGAGGTGGCAGCTGACGGCGTGCTCGGGGCGGCCGTCACCCCGCACTGCGCGGCGATCCATCCGGCCCGCCTGGCACGGGGTCTCGCCGACGCGGTGGCGCGCCGGGGCGGCCAGGTGTTCGAGGCGACGCCCGCCCTCGCCATCGAGCCCCGCTCGGTGCGCACGCCCGGGGGCACGCTGCGAGCCGACGTGGTGGTGCGCGCCACCGAGGGCTACACCACCACGCTCCCGGGCTTCCGGCGCGTCCTCGCCCCCCTCTACTCGCTGATGATCGCCACCGAACCGCTGCCCGACGCCTTCTGGGACCATGCCGGGCTGGCCCGCCGGCAGACGTTCAGCGACGGGCGACACCTGCTGATCTACGGCCAGCGGACGGCCGATGGCCGCTTCGCGTTCGGCGGTCGCGGGGCGCCCTACCACTTCGGGTCGCGGATCGACCCCCGCTTCGACCGGGAGCCGCTGGTCTTCGCGGCCCTGCACCGAACCCTGCTCGGCCTCTTCCCGGGCCTCGACGGCGTGCGGATCACCCACCAGTGGGGCGGGCCGCTCGGCGTGCCGCGCGACTGGCACAGCTCCGTCGGCCTCGACCGGGCCACCGGGACGGCGTGGGGAGGCGGCTACGTGGGCGACGGCGTCGGCACCGCCAACCTGGCCGGCCGCACCCTCGCCGACCTGATCCTCGAGCGCGACACCGAGCTGGTGCGGCTGCCGTGGGTGAACCACCGGTCACCGAGGTGGGAGCCCGAGCCCCTGCGCTGGCTCGGGATCTCGCTCGGCCTGTGGCTGTCGGCGGCGGCCGACCGGGAGGAGTCGCGCACCGGCCGCGCCGCCGGGTGGCGGTCGCAGCTGATCGATCGCGTCACCGGCCACTGACCGCCGTCACAGGGTGGTGACGCCCCGGTGGACGAGGTCGGCCCCGGCCACCATCAGCCCCGCCGCCGCGAACCGGGCCGCGGCCCGCAGCAGCCGGGCACCGGGCGCCGCCGCCCGCCACCGGCCGCCCGGCCCGCACGCCGCCGCCGTCGCGGCGATCACCGCGGTCAGGGCGAACCCCGCCGCCGCCCCCTGGTCGGACCCGTAGGCCACGGCTGCGACGGCCAGGGCCGGCGTGACGAGGAGCGGGAAGCCGAGCGGCACCAGCCCCTGCGCCCACCCCGGCCACCGGGCCGCCACGGGGAAGGGCTCGGGCGGGTCGAGCAGCAGCAGCCGAGCGCCGACCAGCAGCAGCACCGCCCCCGCCCCCCACCAGAAGCTCGAGGCGCTGATCGACAGCGCGTCGAGGATCGGGCCCGAGGCCCCGGCCAGGGCCACGGCGACGGCACCGGCCGCCAGCACCCCGAGGACCCGGGCGACGCTGCTGACCCCCGATGGCGGCTGGGCCAGCCAGACCACGGGCGGGTTCACGACCGCCACGGCGACCAGCACCAGCAGCGCCGCGCTCACGGGCGCCGCTCCGCATCCGCCAGCGGCTCGCCGCCGGCCTCCAGGGCGGCCAGCAGGGCGGACAGCGCATGCTGCTGGTCGTCCATCCTCGTCGCCCCCCGGTAGAACCAGGCGCCCTCCGCCAGCCGCGGGTCGGCGTCGCCGGCGGCGTCGGCGGCGCCGATCTGGCGGTCGGCCAGGAGATCGGCCGCGCACCCGAGCCGCTCGGCGAGGAGGGGCTGCAGGTCGCGCAGCCGGTCGTCGCGGCCCGACAGCCGCCACAGGGCGCCCAGCGCCTCGCCCACCGTGCCCAGGCCACCCCCGCGGGCCGGATACCAGCGCACCCAGCGGTTGAGCCCCTCACCGGTGCGCTGGGCGTCGCCCCGCACCATCAGCCCGAACCGCCCGGCCAGCACGGTCGCGTAGGCCGCCTCGGCCTCCGACAGCGGGAGCGTGGCCGGCTCGGCCAGCCCGTAGGCGGCCCAGTGGTCGGGGACGCCGGGCACGAACCCCTCGAGGCGATCACGGTCCTCGGCCAGGTAGCGGGCCGCCGCCCCGGCGGGCTCGGCCCACCCTTCCCGTGGCAGCACGCCGGCCGCCAGCGCCAGGGCCCAGAAGGCCTCGCCGGTGAAGTACTTGGAGGTCACCCCGGGCACGGGCCGGCCGGTCGCGTCGCTCCACCCGGCGAGGAACCCGCCGTCGTCGCGCTGCTGGCCGACGACGAACCGCCCGAGGTCGCGCAGCAGGCCGTCGTGCTCGGGCTCACCGGTGGCCTGGCGGCGCAGGGCGAGGCCGGCGAGCAGCAGGGCGCTGGCACCGAGGGGCACGTCGCCGCCGTCGCCTCGGAGGGCGAGGCCACCGTTGGCCGGCACGAGACGGTCGAGCATCCACGCCAACCCCCGGTCGGCCGCCGCCAGGGCGGTGGGGTGGCCCGCCGCGGCCGCCTGGTACAGGGCCATCGTGACCCCGGCGTGGCGGACCACGTTGTAGCCCGGCACCACGCCGCGCCGGCGGTCGTACTCGTACACGTACGTGCCGTCCGGCCGTTGGGCCCGCTCGATCCACCGCACCGCGGCCAGCGCGGCCCCCCGGACGGCCGCAGGGTCGGCCGGGCCGCAGCGCTCGGGTGGCAGCACCACCGTGAACAGCACCACGCCGCCGACCACCCACACGGCGACCGCCCCCAGCAACCGGCGACCCACGGGTGGGCACCCTGCCACACTGGCCGGGTGCGCCTCCGCCAGACCGTCCTCGCCGCCCCCGACCTCGAGCCCGCCGTCGAGGCCCTCCGCGCCGTGCTCGGCATCGAGGTGGGCTTCCGTGACCCCGGCGTCGCGGCGTTCGGTCTCGTCAACGCCGTGCTCCCCGTGGGGGACACGTTCCTCGAGGTCGTGAGCCCGACCCGGCCCGACGCTGCGGCGCAGCGGTTCCTCGAGCGTCGGGGGGCGGGCGGCTACATGGTCATCTTCCAGACCGACGACCCCGAGGCGGTGCGGCGGCGAGCGGCCGATCTGGGCGTGCGCGAGGTGTGGCACGGGGCCTTCCCGGCGACCGCCGACGAGCCCGAGATCGAGGGCACGCACTTCCACCCGGCCGACATCGGCGGCGCGATCGTGTCCGTCGACCGGGCCCGGCCGGCCCCGTCGTGGCGATGGGCCGGGCCCGCCTGGACGGCCGCCGTCCGCACCGAGCGGGTCACCGCCATCGTGGCCGTGGAGCTCCAGGCGGCCGACCCCCACGCTCTGGCGAGCCGCTGGTCGGCCGTGCTGGGCGAGCCGCCGGTCGACGGCCCCCAGGGGCCCGAGCTGCGGCTGGACGCCTCGTCGGTGCGGTTCGTGCCGGCCTCCGACGGGCGCGGCGACGGCCTCGGTGGCTTCGACGTGGCGTGCCGCGACGTGCCGGCCACCCTCGCCGCGGCCCGGGCCCGCGGCCTGGAGGTCACCGGCGATCGGATCGACCTCTGCGGTGCCCGGGTCGCCCTCGTCCCCGCCGACCGCTGAGGATCCCGCGTCCTGGGCCCGAGCTGCTCCCCCTCACCACCGAGCTCCTCCGCACGGGCCGAGACCCGCCGCCCGGGGCGATCAGCTCGGGTCGGCGAAGACGGGCTCGCGCTTCTCGAACGACGCCATCACCGACTCGACCTGGTTGGGCGAGCCGATCAGCCCCGAGATCGTGCGCTCCTCGGCCTTGAAGCCGTCGGCCAGCGACACCTGGCCGGCCAGGTTCAGGAGGGCCTTCGCGCCCTGCACGGCTTGGGGGCTCTTGGAGGCCATCTCCCGGGCGAGGGCGGTGGCGTCGTCGAGGGGCGCCTCGCTCACCCTCGTCGCCAGCCCCAGCCGCACCGCCTCCTCGCCCGACACCATGCGGCCGGTGAAGGTGAGCTCCTTGGCCACGTCGAGGCCGACGAGTCGCGGCAGCATCTGCGTGCCCGTCATGTCGGGCACGAGGCCCCACTTCACCTCGAGCACCGACAGTCGGGCGTCGGGCGCCACGATCCGGATGTCGGCACCCAGGGCGATCTGCAGGCCCCCACCCAGGGCCACGCCGTGCACCGCAGCGATCACCGGCGCCGGCACCTCCTGCCACACCCAGGCGGCGTGCTGGCCCCGGTTGGTGATGCGGCCCTCGCTCGACCCCAGGTCGAGGCGCGGCGTCGACGGTGCCCCGCCCCCGCCGGCCATGGCCTGGAACGCACCGAAGTCGAGCCCGGCACAGAAGCCGCGGCCCTGGCCCGACAGCACGACCGCCCGGACGGTGCGGTCGGCCTTCAGGGCCTCGCCCACCTCGATGAGGGCGTCGAACATGGCCTGATCGAGTGCGTTGATCTTGTCGGGCCGGTCGAGGCGGACGTCGGCCACGCCCGCGTCGATCGTGCAGGTCACCCGGTCGCTCATGGCTGCCTCCTCGCCGGCGCGCCCCCCGGGGCGCCGCCCGGGGCACCCTAGAGCAGCGCCAGCACCTCGCCCACCAGGCGCGCCGCCGATCCCCCGGCCTCCTCGGCCACGTCGAGGGCACGCGTCACGTCGAGGTCGTCCAGCAGGGCCGCCGTCACGGCCTCGTCGGCCACCGGGACGCGCCCGGGACGGCCGGCGTGGACGGACAGGCGATCGACTCGATCGGCGGCCTCGTCGAGGTCGGCCTCGCGGAAGTCCCAGGGCTCACCCCACCGGCGCGACAGGATCAGGAGCCGGACGGCCTCCGGTGGCCAGCGCTCCAACAGGTCGTCCACGAACACCAGGTTGCCCGTCGACTTGGCGATCTTCTGACCCTGGTACCGCACGGTCCCCACGTGCATCCACGACCGGCTGAAGGGGACGACCCCCGTGACCGCCTCGGCCTGGGCGGCCTCGAAGGCGTGGTGCGGGAACGCCAGATCGGCGCCACCGCCGTGCAGGTCGAGCCCGGCACCCAGCGTGGCCAGGGCCATCGCGGTGCACTCGGCGTGCCAGCCCGGACGACCCGGGCCCCACGGGCTCGGCCACGACGGCTCGCCCGGGCCCGAGCGCTGCCACACCGCGGCGTCGAGGGGATCGTCCTTGGCGGGATCGTCGAGGTGCCCACCGCGCTCGGCAGCCAGGCCCAGGGCGGTGGGCCGGTCGAGGCCGGCCCGCTCGGCCACACCCGCCGAACGGAAGTAGACCGAGCCGTCCCGCTCGTACGCCGTCCCCAGCTCGACGAGCGCCGCGGCCAGGGCGACCACCTCGTCGACGAAGTTGTGCGACTGGGGCTCGGAGGTGGGCTTGGCCACCCGGAGCAGGCGCATGTCCTCCTCGAACCGGTAGGTCTCTCGGGTGGCCAGGGAGCGCCAGTCGACGCCCGATGCCCGGGCCTGGGCCAGCAGGTCGTCGTCGACGTCGGTGATGTTGCGACAGACCTCCACCTGGGCCCCGGTGAGGCGCAGCACCCGCACCGCGGCATCGGTCCACACGAAGGTGGCGGCATGGCCGAGGTGGGTCGTGTCGTAGGGCGTGATCCCGCAGATGTACACGCGGGCGCGCCCCACCACGGGAAGCGGTCGCCCGCCCAGACGGAGGCTCATGCGGGGATCGTAGGCGCCGACCCCCTAGCATCCCGCGCCGTGACCGACCAGCCCCCCACCCGGGTCGACTACGACCAGGTCCCCCTGCTCGTCGCCTTCCCGGAGCGGGCCGACTTCACCGAGGTGTACGGCGGCGGCCACGGGGTCGTGGCCCTCACCGGCCGGCTGCTGCGGCCCGTCGGCCGGCCGTCGTCGACGGTGCTCGTGTTCATGCACCCCACGGGTGTGCTCGACCTGCTGCCACTCCCCCACGCACTGGCCGCCGCCGGCGTGCACGTGCTCACCTGCGCGAGCCGCTACCCGAACAACGACGCCGCGCTCGTCATGGAGAAGGTCGTGGTCGACCTGGGCGAGGTCGTGCGCCACGCTCGCAGCCACCTCGGCTACACGCACGTCGTGCTGGCCGGCTGGAGCGGTGGCGGCGCGCTGGCGCTGTACTACCAGGCGCAGGCCGAGCGCCCCGACGTGACGGCCACCCCGGCCGGCGACCCACCCGACCTCACCGCCGCCGACCTGCCGCCGGCCGACGCCGTGCTGCAGCTGGCGGCCCACGTGAGCCGGGCCACGACGCTCACGGAGTGGATGGACGCCTCGATCCTCGACGAGGCGGACCCGGCTCGTCGCGACCCCGAGCTCGACCTGTACGACCCCCGCAACCCGCACCAGCCCCCGTACGACGAGGCGTTCCTCGCCCGCTACCGGGCGGCGCAGGTGGCGCGCAACCGCCGGATCACGGCGTGGGTGAAGGAGCTGCTGGCCGACCTCGACGAACGTCGGCGCCTCGGCCCCGAGCGGGCCTTCGTCGTCCACGGCACGATGGCCGATCCCCGCTGGCTCGACCCGACCGTCGACCCCAACCAGCGCCGCCCGGGTTGGTGCTACCTCGGTGATCCCAAGGTGGTGAACACCAGCCCCGCCGGCCTGGGCCGCTACTCGAGCCTGCGCAGCTGGCTCTCGCAGTGGAGCATCGACGACACCCACGCCGACGGCCCGCGCCAGGCGGCGCGCATCACCGTGCCGGTGCTGGTCGTGGAGAACGCCGCCGACGACGCCTGCACGCCCAGCCACACCAGGCGGATCTTCGAAGCCGTTCCCCACCCCCGCAAGGAGGTCCACACCGTGGCCGGCGCCACCCACTACTACCTGGGGCAGCCCGAACAACTGGCCGAGGCCACCCGCACCTGCGTGGGCTGGCTGCGCCGATCCGGGCTGCTCGATGCGTGAGGAGGCACGATGAGCACCCTGACCCCCGACGACCCCATCGAGCGCCTGGTGGGGCGCAGCGCCGTCTACGTGCGGCCCGAGGACACCGTCCTGCAGGTGGCCGAGACGCTCGACCGGGAGAACATCGGGGCCGTCGCGGTGCGCGGTGGCGACGGCATCTCCGGCATCCTGTCCGAGCGCGACCTGGTGCGCGCCTTCGCCGAGGGGTGCGACCCCGAGGAGGATCGCGCCGCCGACGTGATGACGTACTCGGTCGAGGCCGTTCGGCCCGACGAGACGATCGGCGCGGTGGCCACGCGTATGCTGGCCGACGGCATCCGCCACGTCCCCGTGCGCGACGGCACGGTGACGCTCGGGGTCGTCTCGATCCGCGACGTGCTGCGGGTCTACGTCGAGGGCCGCTGAGGCCGGTCAGCCGGTCAGCCGGTCAGCCCGGAGGGGATCAGCGCTCCCAGCTCCACGATCGTCGCCTCGGGCACGGCCGCCGGACCGCCGGCCACGAGCAGGCTCGACGGCCCCAGCGTGGCGATCGCCTCCCGCACCGACGGCGGCACCCCCTGCGGCGGCAGGAGGAGCAGCGGGTCGCCGTAGGCGCCCAGGGCCAGCGCGTCGGGGAACGTGCTCCCCGACGCCAGGGTGACGTTGTCGGAGAACCCGAACACGAGGGTGGCGACGGCCGCCGACGTGCCGTAGCGGTCGGCGCCGGCGACGCGCTGCACCGGCGCGTACGCGCCGAGCGCCCCCTCCACCTCCGGGCCGATGGCCGCGCTGCCGCCGATGAGCAGGATCCCCTGGGGCACGAGGCGCGCCAGCTCGGCGGCGGTGGCCGACGGCAGCTGCGCGCGACCCACGAGCAGGACGGGGTTCTGCGGCACGGCCGCCGACGCCGCCCCGGCGGCCAGGGCATCGGCGAAGCCCTCGCCCGACGCCACCATCACCTGCGGGAAGTCGGGTGAGAGACCGGCCGGGAAGTAGCGCTGGCTGACGGCGGCCGCCGTGCCGTAGCGATCGGGGCCCGCCACCCGCTGCACCGGCGCCCCACCGCCGAGCTGGGCCTCGACCGCCGGTGACACCGCAGCCGGTCCGCCGATGATCACGATCTCGTTCGGCGCCAGCCTGGCGATGGCGGCGGCCGTCGCCTGGGGAATCGCCGTCGGCTGCACCAGCAGCACGGGGCCGCCGAGCAGCGACGCCACCGGGGCGGCCACCAGCGCGTCGGCGAAGTCGGCGCCGCTCGCGACCACCACGCCCGGCACCCCGGGCGGGAAGGCCTGGGAGAGCAGCGCGGCGGTGGTGTAGCGGTCGGGGCCGGCCACCCTCGTGACGTCGGGGTTCGGCCCGGGGGGCGGACCGCCACCCGCCATGGTGGCGTCGATCCAGGCCCGGTACGTGCTGATGCGGGTGTAGGCGGAGGGGCTGTACCCGCAGGTGGGGCCGTAGCTCACCAGCCCGACCTGCACCCACGAGCCACCCCCGGCGTCGACGAACAGCGGTCCGCCGCTGTCACCGAAGCAGGCGTCGATCCCCGGGGTCGGTGGCGCGCCGACCACGCCGGCGCAGAGGTCGGCCACCGGGTTGAATTCGGGCCCGAGCTGCGCGGCGCACTGGGCGTCGGGGAGGATCGGCATCGACACCTGCTGCAGGGAGGCGGGGTACGTGGGGTTGTCGAGGTCGGCCGAGGTCGAGCCCCACCCGAGCAGGGTGGCGGTGGTGCCCGGCGCCTGGAGCGCCTCCTGGCCGGGGCCGATCAGAGCCAGCGTGGGGCCCGGCACGGGGCTGGCCAGCCGCAGCAGGGCCACGTCGCCGTTGAGGTCGGGGCCGTAGTCGGGGTGCGAGACCACCTGGGCCACGCCCACCCGGGTGCCACCGGCGTCGAGCTGGCTGGTCCCGACCAGCACTTGCACGGAGGCGGCCGTCTCGCCCTCGACGCAGTGGGCGGCGGTGAGCACCCACTGGGCCGAGATCAGGGACCCGCCGCAGTACTGCCCGAGGTAGTTGTCGGGCACCGACGCCGACACGATCGCGACCATGAACGGCCACGCCTGGGTGGCGGGGCCGCCCCCGACGATCCGGGGCGCCGGCACCGAGGGGGTCGGCGGCGGCGGGGCGGCACCGTCGTCGGCCCCGGCCGGCGAGGCTGGCAGGAGCGCGACGACGAGAGCGGCCAGGCCGAGCAGGGCGACCAGGCCGCGTCGGGCGGACGTCCGGTGGGGATGCACGGCGGCACCGTAGCCCGCGGATCCGCCCGCACGGCTGCCCGCGCCGCGCTCCGTCACCCGGTCGCCGCGGGGATCTCGTACAGCGCCATCCGCTCGAACACGCCGGGGTCGGCGGGCACGATCACCTCCGCGCCCCGTGCCGACTGGAGGGCGCGGGCCAGGCGCTCGCACTTCTCGTCGAACGTCCGATAGCCGTCGGTCCACACCAGCCAGATCCGCCGGTCGGGTTCCACCGACTGCAGGAGCCGGTCGGCGAACGCCCGCACGCTCGCAGCCTGGTTGCGCTCCTCGTAGTCGACCCAGTCGACGAACGCGGGAAGGTCGCCCGTCGGGAAGGTGAGCTCCCGGAACCCGGGGCCGAGCTCGCGACCGACCGCAGGGCCCAGCTGGTCGGGGCAGTACACGACCACGTCGCCGGGCGTGGCCGAGGCCTCGATGGCGTCGGCCACCTCGCGCGCCTGGGTGCGCACCGTGGTGGCGCTGTCGATGGAGGCGAGCAGACCGATCCCGCAGATCAGGGCCAGCACCACGCTCCGCGGCCCCCGCCCGGCGAAGGCGAGCACGCCGTAGGCGACGACCAGGAGGAACAGGGGCAGGACGACGGCCGTGTAGCGGGACTGGAACGCGCTCTCCGTGAGGCGGCCCGCGACCATCCCGACCAAGAACGTCGAGGCCACGGTGGCGGCCACGGCTCGCACCCCGGGACGGGTGCGCAGTTCGAGCACCACCCGCCAGGCACCCTCGGGGCGGGCCAGCACGCCGAGGGCGGCGGCGTCGATGA
Organism: Acidimicrobiales bacterium; assembly: GCA_016716005.1. Classification (NCBI taxonomy): domain Bacteria; kingdom Bacillati; phylum Actinomycetota; class Acidimicrobiia; order Acidimicrobiales; species Acidimicrobiales bacterium. The sequence continues at coordinate 101,224 of JADJXE010000001.1, read as the reverse complement.
GCAGGATCCCGAGCAGGCGGTACTCGGCGCGGGGACCACCGCCGAAGTCGGTGAGGGTGACGAAGAGCCCGTCGAGCAGGCTGATCGGGCCGCCCCAGGGGGTGCCGGTCCGAGCCGCTTGGTAGAGCATGGTCCCGACCCACGGCAGGTACAGCACCCCGCCCACGGCGACGGCGACGAGGCACCAGCGGGCGGCGGCGCGGCGCGGCCCGCGCCACGAGGCCCAGGCCAGGCCGGCCGCGACGATCCCGACCAGGAAGATGGACCAGTAGTGGGTGTAGAGGAGGGCCGCGGTGACGAGCGCGACCGGTGCGAGCCGCCCGAGGGTGGGAGCGTCGAGGGCCCGCCACAGCAGCAGGTAGCCGGCGAGCACCAGCACCATCACCAGCGCGTACATGCGAGCCTCGGCCGCGTAGCGCACCGCGAACGGTGAGCTGGCCAGCAGGAGAACGGCCACGATGCTCCCGGCTCGGCCCGCGAGTCGCCGGCCGGCGAACCAGGCGAGCACCAGGCTCCCCACGCCGAGCAGCCCCGACAGGCTCCGCACCGCCAGGTCGCCGGTGCCGAACACCCGTGCCCACCCGTGGAGGAGCACGTAGTAGAGGGGCGGGTGACCGTCGTGGCGGAGGGCCTCGGGGATCTCCGACAGCGGCAGGTCGGCGATGTTCACGGTGAGCGCCTCGTCGAGCCACAGGGGCGAGGCCGAGACGAAGCGCAGCGCCACCCCGGCCGCGACCACCACGACCGCGGCGACCGCGAGCCCGGTGCCGACCCTGTCGCGCCGGGCCTCTCCCCCGCTGGCGGCGGCCGCCGTCGCGGTTGCCGTGCGGGGCCGCGCCGCCGCCGCCGAGGACCCTGCGGGGCTCATGCCGGGGGCGCCCCGGCGCGCAGCACCGGCCAGGCCGACGGGCTGGTGGTCACCGCGTCGTAGATCGACACGCCGACGGCGCCGGCCGTTCGCGCCGCGGCGAGGAAGCCCTGGTAGTCGGCCACCGTGGACGCGTCGCCGATGCCGCCGATGGCGTGCACGAGGGCGTTGGCGCCGACATGGCCCCGCAGCAGCCGGATGTTCTCGCTCGTGTAGCGGCCGGCGTCGCGCCACTCGGGCTGGCGGGTGCGGTTCGTCCAGTAGCCCATCGGCAGCCAGATGTCGTACAGCCCGGCCAGCTCAGCCCACGGGAACGACGGCCAGAAGGCCGTGTTGATGATGTCGGTCACCACCGGGGGCACCACGATCGCACCGAGCGCGGCCGGCCCCACGAGCTGGCGCAGCCCCCGGGAGAGCTCGACCAGGCGGCGGTTGCGCTCGGCCACGTCCGGGACGGCCGAGCGCTCCTCGATGTCGACGGCGATGCCGTCGAAGCGATGGCCCTCGTAGCGGAACTCGTACATGGCCCGCAGGCGGGCCATGTCGCGGGCCGGGTCGGCGAACGTGGGAAGGTACCAGGCCACCACCGCGATCCCCCGCCGCTGGGCGGCCTGGAGGAACCGTCCGACCAGGTCGGGGTCGACCAGGTCGCCGGGGGTGCGAGGGTCGTCCTTGGCCACCTGGAGGTACAGGGTGTCCACCCCGGCCCAGGCCAGCGCCGCGGTGCTCGCGGGGGTGACCGGCGGCGGCCTGCCGTTGGCCTGGAACGGCGCCAGGTAGTCGTACACGTCGACCCACGTCCCCAGACCCCGGTACGGCGCCAGGTCGGGCCCCTGGGCCCCGGTTGGCGTGGTGGTCACCCCGGGCGGCAGGATGCACCCGGCGGCGACCGACGCCAGGAGCGCGAGGCCGAGCACCAGGCGGACCGCGCGACGGGCAGAGCGAGCCGGGGCGGTCGGGGGCATCGGCGCATCTTACGGATCGCCGGGCCGGGGGATCGCGCAGGTCCCGGCGCTCGCCCAGCGTTCAACGTCGCCGCCGGCGTGCCGATGGGAAGCATGGTGCGACCACAGGTCCGACCGCTGACGCGGTGGCGCTTCGCGCTGCTCGCCGTCGCCGCCCTCGCCGGGACGGCGACGGTCCTCCCTGCGCGGGCCGAGGCGGCCGAGCCCCGGCCCGGGCTGGGCGCCCGCCTCGAGGCGGCCCTGGCCGGCACCGACGCCGCCGGGCTCCGCCTGGCGGAGGCTCGCCAGGCGGTGGCTGCGTCGCAGGCGGTGGCCGACGCGGCCCGCGCCGAGGTCAACGTCCGCCAGGCCGAGATGCTGCGCCTGGCCGCCGACCAAGCGGATCTGGCGGCGCTGGTCGACGTCGCCCGCGCCCCGCTGGCAGGGCTCTCGATCGCCTCCTACACGCTCGCCTCGGAAGGCCGCATGATCGACGAGGCCTCGGGCGGGCTGGCCTCCCCCGACTTCGGCAGCCGCCTCGTCCGGGCCGCGACCGGTCGCACCGCGACCCACGTCGCCGACCTCAGCGAGCAGGCCGACGTTCTCGCCGACCAGCGCCAGGCCGCCGATCGGGACCTGGCGACGGCTGCCGAGGCCCTGGCCGGGGCCGAGGCCGCGCTGGTCGCCGCCACCGAGCAGGAGTCGTCGGCCGCGGCGTCGCTCCATGACGAGCTCGACCGCTACGAGCGCCTGTGGTGGTCCTCGACCGCGCCAGGCTCCGACCTCCCCCGGGTCGCCCTCGACGCGTACGCCCGAGCCGCCGGCGGTGCGCCCTGCCCCGTGCCGTGGAGCCTGCTCGCCGGGATCGGCCGGGTGGAGTCCCACCACGGGGGCGGCGACCTCGATCGCACAGGCCGGGTCGTCGTGTTCGGGCCGCTGCTCGACGGCTCCCTGCCCGGCACCGCGGTGATCACCGACTCGGACGGCGGGGCGTACGACGGCGACGGAACCTTCGACCGTGCCGTGGGCCCGATGCAGTTCCTCCCGGGCACCTGGGCGGTCGTGGGTCGCGACGGTGACGGCGACGGCCGCCGCGACCCGTTCGACCTCCACGATGCCGCTGCGGGGGCGGCCGAGCTCCTGTGCCGCTCCGGCGGCGGCGCCGAGCCGCGCCGGGCGCTGTTCGCCTACAACCCGTCCACCACCTACGCCGACGCGGTGCTGGGCCACGCCGAGCGGTACGAGCGCGCCGTCGGCGCGGACCCGGCCGATGCGTTCGCCGGCTCGCCGGACGAGCTGCGGGCCCGCTACCAGCTCTGACGCGGCACGGCCCGCCGGCGAGCCGGCGGGCCGTGTCTCACGCCACCCGGTGCGCTACGAGAGCCGCTCGACGATCATCGCCATCCCCTGGCCGCCGCCGACGCACATCGTCTCGAGGCCGATCGCCTTGTCGGCGTCCTGGAGGCCGTGGATGAGCGTCGTCATGATGCGGGCGCCGGTCTGCCCGAACGGGTGGCCGACGGCGATGGCCCCGCCGTTCACGTTCAGCTTGTCGTAGCTGATGCCGAGGACCCGTGCCGACGGGACGATCTGGGCTGCGAAGGCCTCGTTGATCTCGACCAGGTCGACGTCGTCGATGGTGAGGCCGGCCCGCGCCAGCGCCTTGCGGGACGCCTCGATCGGCCCCAGCCCCATGATCTCGGGGTTCAGGCCCGACACCGCGCTGGCCACCACGCGGGCGAGCGGCGTGATGCCCAGCTGGCGGGCGCGCTCGTCGCTCATCACCACCACCGCTGCGCCGCCGTCGTTGAGCGGGCAGGCGTTGCCGGCCGTGACCCGGCCGTCGGGCCGGAACGCGGGCTTCAGCTTGGCCAGCCCCTCCAGGGTCGTCTCGGGGCGGGGACCGTCGTCGGCGGCCACCACCCGACCGTCGGGGAGGGTGACGGGGGTGATGTCACGCTCGTAGAAGCCGCGGGCGATGGCTGCGCCGGTGCGCTGCTGGGAGAGCAGCGCGTACTCGTCCATCTCCTCGCGCGACACCCCCTCCAGGTCGGCCACGTTCTCGGCCGTCTGCCCCATGGCCACGTAGATGTCGGGAAGGCCGGCCGGCGGCGACCACGGGGGCGCGCCACCGAGGGCCCGCTGGGCGGAGCGCTCCTTGGCCTCGGCGAAGAGCGGGTTCTCGGTGTCGGGCAGGCTGTCGGAGTTGCCCTTGACGAACCGGCTCACGCACTCGACACCGGCAGCAACGAAGGCGTCGCCCTCGCCCGCCTTCACCGCGTGGGCGGCCATCCGGATCGCCTGCAGCGACGAGGCGCAGTACCGGGTGACCGTGGTGCCGGGCACGTCGGGCAGCCCGGCCAGGGAGCTCACGACCCGGGCCATGTTGAATCCCTGCTCGCCGCCCGGGAGACCGCAGCCGAGAACGAGATCCTCGATCTCGGCCGGGTCGAGCTGGGGCACCTGGGCGAGCGCCGCCTGCACCATGGCGGCGGCGAGGTCGTCCGGGCGCAGATCGACCAGCGAGCCCTTGAAGGCCCGCCCGATCGGGCTTCGTGCGGCGGCGACGATGACGGCCTCGGGCATGGGGCCCCTCCCTGGGACTTGGGGGCGGGCGACTGCCCGCCGACACCGCGCATCCTGCCACCGGGGGCTCGGTCGCCACCAACGGCGGGTGCGGGGATGCCCCCGTCGGCACGTCTCGGGCCGCTACCCTGGTGAGAGGCGGTCCTCCTCGCCACCGGCCGGTCCGGGGGCGAGCGTGGAGGGGCATCTGTCAGTGACCCTGCACGCTCGGACGAGGGGAGGAGGATGCGAGCGAACCGCTCGGCCCGCTGGGCCGCAGCCGCCCTCGTCACGTCCCTGGCCGTGGCGGCGTGCACCACGAGCGAGCAGCCGCCCCCTCCGCTGGCGCTGCCCGCGGCGTCCACCGTGCCGCCACCCCCGCTCACCACCCTGGTGCCGCCCGACACGCGCGGCGCCACGCTCCGCGCGGTCGAGGGACGCCCCCCGGCCGCGCCCACGCCCGCCGTGCAGGGCGGCACCAGCGCGCTGGCGGGCCTCGTGCGGGGGCCGGAGGGCCCGGTGGCCGGGGCGACCGTGCGGCTGGAGCGCTTCGTCGGCGAGAGCTCCGAGACGATCGACGTCACCACCGCCGCCGACGGCCGCTGGGAGGTGCGCGACGCGCGCGGCGGCCGGTACCGGGTGCGGGCGTGGCGGGTGCCCGACCTGGCCCAGGACGGTGCCACCGTCACCTTCGTGGCCGCAGCGTCGAGCGCCACCATCGACCTGCAGGTGCAGGCCCACGAGGGGCTCGAGGCGCAGGCGGGCGTCAGCCCGGGTCAGGTGGCGGTCGGCTCCTCGCTGACCCTCGTCGCGCTGCTCCTCGAGCCGCAGGTCGACGGGCAGGGCATCGTACGCGGCACACCGGTGGCGGGTCTGGCCACGACGCTCGACGCCGGGAGCCGTTGGCGCCCGGCCGGGTCCACGGTGGCGACGACCGGTTCCGACGGCACGGTTCGCTGGACCCTCACCTGCCTCTCGGAGTCGGGGGGCTCGGCCAGCCTGACGGCCGACGGGCGCTCCTTCCCCCTCCAGCTGCCTGCCTGCCTGCCCGAGCCGAGCAGCACGACCGCGTCGACGTCCACCACGAGCACGACGCTCCCGCCGCCCACGGCCGCCTTCCCGATGGGCGAGACCTTCAAGCCGCCGTATGCGGGGCCGATCCCGGCGGGGACGTACACCGTGACCGCCTCGCCGGGTGGCAACTGCGCCCTCACGTACGAGCCCTGGACCTCGACCGGGTGGTCCGGGTCGACGCGCACCGCCACCGGCACGCCGCTGGTGCTCACGTCGCCGGCGCGCGACCTCCGCCCGTCCGGCGACCTGCCCGCCTGCAGCTACACGAGGACGGCCTGACATGGTGACCCGACGCCGGTCCTGGGGGTACCGCACGTGGCGCGCCGTCCGCATGCTCGTGAAGACGGTCGTCGTGGTGGCCGTGGTGGGCGTGCTGGCGCCGGTGGCCGTGGCCGGCGTGGCCTTCGCCACGCTCGTCCTGCTCCCCCTGCCCGGCAACCTGCCCCCGGAGCGTCCCGTCGACGCCGGCCAGCCGTCCCACGTCTACGACGCCGCGGGCAACCTGATCGGCACGTTCCGGCAGTTCGAGTCGGCGCTCCCCGTCCGGGCCGAGGACATCCCGCCCGTGGTCGAGGACGCGCTCATCGCGTCGGAGGACCGCAACTTCTACGGGCACAACGGGGTCGACTTCGAGGCCATGATCCGGGCGGCCTGGGCGAACTGGCAGAACGACTCGGTGGTCCAGGGCGGCTCGACGATCACCCAGCAGTACGTCAAGAACACCTACACCGGGGGCGAGCGCAGCCTCAGCCGAAAGATCCGCGAGGCGATCCTCGCGGCCCGGCTCGAGCGGCAGCTGTCCAAAGACGAGATCCTGTTCCGTTACCTCAACACCGTCTACCTCGGCGAGGGCGCCTACGGGGTGGGGGCCGCCGCCCAGACGTACTTCCGCAAGCCCGTCCAGCTGCTCACCCTGTCCGAGGCCGCGCTCCTCGTCGGCATCGTGCCCGCTCCGTCGCGCTACTCGCCGCGCGACAACCCAGCCGAGGCCGAGGCCCGCCGCGTCGCAGTGCTCCGGGCCATGTACGAGACGGGGAAGATCACCAGGCCCCAGCTCGACGCCGCCATCCCGGAGCAGGTGTGGCTGATGAGCAACGGGAACCCGCCCGGGCCGGCCACCTTCGTGTGGCCCGCCGAGGTGAACGGCGCAGCGCAGTACCCCTACTTCGTCGACTACGTGCGCCGCTACGCGCTGGCCAGGTACGGACCCGACCTCGTCTATCGCGGCGGGCTGCGGATCGAGGCCTCCATCGACCCGAACCTCCAGCAGCTGGCCGAGGCCGAGGTGGCCCGCTCCCTCGAGGGCACCTCCTCGCCCCTGGAGATGTCGCTGGTGTCCGTCGACCCCCGGACCGGCGCCGTGCGCGCCCTCGTCGGCGGTCGCGACTGGGCGGCCAGCCAGGTGAACCTGGCTCTCGGCGGCTCCACGGGCTTCCAGCCGGGCTCGTCGTTCAAGCCCTTCGTGCTGGCCGCCGCGTTCGAGGCGGGCATCGGCCCGGAGACCGTCTACAGCGCCCCGGGAACGTGGCGGGTGCCGGGTTGCCAGGGCACGGGCTGCACCATCGACAACTACGACCGCGCCGGCCGAGGGAGCCTCACCCTGCGCCGGGCCATGTGGTCGTCGATCAACACCGTCTACGCGCAGCTGATCAACGATGTCGGCACCCAGCAGACCGCCGCGCTGGCCAACCGCCTGGGCCTCACGTCGGTCGACCCCGCGCAGCCCTACGGGCTCACCCTCGCGCTGGGGTCGGCCGAGGTGTCGCCGCTCGACATGGCGGCCGCGTACGGGGTGTTCGCCAACCACGGCGTGCGGGCGGCGGCCACGCCGGTGCTCCGCGTGCTCGACGCCGAGGGCAACGTCCTCGAGGACAACACCCCGCCGCACGGCGAGCAGGTGCTCGACCCCGCCGTCGCCGACACCGTCACCGACGTGCTCACCGGGGTGATCGCCGGGGGCACCGGCCGGCGGGCCTCCATCGGGCGGCCCGCCGCCGGGAAGACGGGCACCGCCGAGGAGTACCGGGCCGCCTGGTTCGTCGGCTACACGCCCCAGCTGTCGACGGCGGTGTGGATGGGCCACTCCGACGTGCAGCGCTCGCTGCGCAACATCGGCGGCGTGGGCACCGTCACCGGCGGCACCATCCCCGCCGCCACCTGGTCGCGCTTCATGCGGGCCGCCCACGACGGGCAGCCGATCGAGCAGTTCACCGAGCCCGGGCCCCTCCCCCGCCTCACCCCGCAGGGCGACGTCGGCCTGGGCGGCGGGATGCAGCCCGGGGGCCGTCGCGGCCGCCTCGAGACGCCGACCGACTGCGACGGCCCCTGCGAGGTCACCCCGACCCTCCTGCTCCCCGCTCCCCGCACGACGACCAGCACGACGACCAGCACCACCAGCACCACCGCCCCCGGATCCTCCGGCGGCGACACCACGTCCAGCACCTCGAACCCAGGCAGCCAGGCATGAGCGCACCGACCAGCGTCGACCCCACCGAGCAGATCCCGGGAGCGCCGATGAGACGCCAGCACCGCAGCCCGAGGCGGCGCACCCGCGTACCGGCTGGCGACCCGAACCCCCTCGGGCTGCCCTACGACGAGGGACGGCGCTCGCGGCGCGCCAAGAAGCCGCCCCTGCGCCACCGGGTCCTGCCCCGAACGGTGATCGGCATCACCATGCTCCTGCTGGCCCTGGCCATGGGCGCCGCGTTCAGCGGAGCGGTGCTGTACGCGTACTACGACTGGCGGCTCTCCCAGAACGAGGACGAGGTCGGTGACCTCATCTCGGGGTTCGATCAGCGCTACGAGACCGCCGCGGCCGCCATCACCGCCCAGCAGGACGAGGCGACGGCCCGCATCCGGACCGAGCTGGAGCCGCTCGCGGCCCTGGTGGGCGAGGCCACCACCATCAGCCAGCTGGCCGGGGCCATCTCGCCGTCGGTGTGGTTCGTGGCCACCCTCGACGAGGAGGGCCGGGCCTCGGTGGGGTCGGCGTTCGTGGTCGCATCCGACAGCTCGCGCAGCCTGCTGCTCACCTCGTACACCACCATCCGCGCCGCCACCGCCAACCCCGGTCCGCAGGTGGTGGTGCGCAAGGGCGACGAGGAGATCGCCGCCGACGTCTGGACCTGGCAGCCCGAGCGCGACCTCGCCCTGCTCGTGGTGCCCAAGCCCGACCTCCCGGCCCTGGCCTGGGCGCCCGACGACGTGATGGCCAAGGCGCTGGGCACCCGGGTCTACGCCGCCAGCGGCTTGGGAGGCGTGGGAGCGTCCCTGAGCCCGGGCTACGTGATCGACCAGAGCCTCACCGGCCTCCAGCACACGGTTGCGGTCGGGACGGCGTTCCAGGGAGGACCGCTCCTCAACAGCCAGGGCCAGGTGCTCGGCGTGGCGTCGCTCACCTTCTCCCCGCTGGGCTTCCCCCCGGGATCGGTGCTGTTCGCGCCGCCGGTGACGACGGCCTGCGATGCCGTGCTGTCCTGCGGCAGCGGTGGGGCTGCTCCCCAGCCGGGCGCCGAGGGCAGCGCCCCGGAGGCGCAGGACTGAGCGCTGCGGGTGAGCGTGGGGGATCGGTACCATCGCCCACGCTCACCCGGAGGTGCCCATGCCCTACGCCGAGGGGCGGCTCGTGCACGACGCCGACGCCCACGTCATGGAGACGCCCGACTGGCTGGCGCCGTACGCCGACCCCGACGTGCGCGACCGCCTGGCCCCGATCGGCGTCGGGGTCGTCGCCCCGGGCGAGCACGAGCGGATCGAGCACGATCTGGCGCTGCAGCGCGACGCCGAGTTCCGTGCCGGCGACGCCGAGGAGATCATGCTCCGCAAGAACTGGCGGGCCCTGGGCGCCACCGTCGCGGCGGACCGCCCGGCCGCGCTGGATCTTCTCGGGTTCGCCAGCCAGCTGGTCTTCAACACGTTCACCAGCGGCGCCCTCCAGCGAGCCGAGCACGACGACCCGGACCTGGCCCTCGCCCTGGCGCGCGCCCACAACCGCGCCATGGTCGACTTCTGCTCCGTCGACCCGCGCCTGCTGCCCGTCGGCTACGTCCCGCTGGCCGACCTCGAGCGGGCCGGGCCGGCCGCGGCCGAGGCGCTCGAGCTGGGCGCGGCCGCCCTGATGGTCGCCTCGGCGTGCCCCCCGGGCCACGCCCACAGCCACGTCGCCCTCGATGCCGTGTGGGCTCGCGCCGAGGAGGCCGGCGTCCCGGTGGTGTTCCACGTGGGCGGCGGTGGCACCCTGCTCGACCCGGCGTTCTTCGTGAACGGCCTGCCGCCGGTGCCCGACTTCCACGGCGGCGACGGGAACTTCCGCTCGGTCGACTACCTGGCGATCCCGTACCCGGTGATGCAGGCCCTGTCCGTCCTCGTGATCGACGGCGTGCTGGCCCGCTTCCCCCGGCTGCGGATCGGGGTGATCGAGCAGGGCGCGTCCTGGCTCCCCGGCCTGCTCCGCTCCCTCGACTCGGCCCACGAGGCCTTCCGCAAGAACGAGGAGCGCCTCCAGCGCCTCGAGCTCCGGCCGAGCGAGTACGTGCTGCGCCAGGTGCGCGTGACCCCGTACCCGCACGAGGACGTGGCGTGGGTGGTCGAGCAGGCGGGCGAGGGGGTGTGCATGTTCTCGTCCGACTACCCGCACGTGGAAGGCGGCCGGAACCCGCTGAAGCGGTTCGACCGCTCGCTCGCCGGCCTGGGCGAGCGCGCCCGCCGGCGCTTCTACTGGGACAACTTCGTCGGCCTCATGGGGCCTGCGCTCACCCCGGTCACCACCTGACGGTGCGACCGGCCGCCGGGAGGGACGCCCGCTACGGTGTCGCAGATGGGCGACGTCCCCGACCCGACGGGCTGGCTCGTCACCCGCTGGGCCCACGACCCCTTCGCCCTGGGCTCGTACTCGTTCCTCGCCGTCGGATCCACCCCGGAGGATCGCGCTCGTCTGGCCGAGCCCGTCGACGCCACCCTGTTCTTCGCCGGCGAGGCCACCTCCACCGACTTCCCGTCCACCGTGCACGGCGCCCTCCTGGCCGGCCAGCGCGCCGCCGAGCAGGTCATCGACCAGGCCGACCCCGACCCCGACACCGTCGTGGTCGTCGGCGCCGGCGTGAGCGGCCTGGCCTCGGCTCGGGTCCTGCGCGACCAGGGCTACCAGGTCGTCGTCGTCGAGGGGCGCGACCGCATCGGCGGGCGGATCTGGACCGACCGGCGGCTGGGGCCCCCGCTCGACCTCGGGGCGTCGTGGATCCACGGCACGGTGGACAACCCGGTCGCGGAGCTCGCCGACGGGTGGGGCATCGCCACCGTCGCGACCGACTACGACAACGTCATCACCTTCGACGCCGACGGGATCGAGGTCGGCGCCGAGGAGCAGGCCGCCGTCGAGGAGCTGCTCGAGGAGGTTCTCGACGAGGCCGCGGCGTGGGCCGAGGCGCAGGACGACGACGTGCCCCTCGCTCGGGCTGTCGACCAGGCCCTCCAGGAACGCTCCCTCACCGAGGCCGACGCCCGGCGCCTCGCCCATGCGCTGAACACCACGATCGAGCAGGAGTACGCGGCCGACGCCGCCGAGCTGTCGGCCCGGTGGTGGGACGACGACGACGAGCTCGACGGCGCCGACGTGCTGTTCCCGGACGGCTACGGGCAGGTGGTCGAGCGGCTCGCGGAGGGGCTCGACGTGCGGCTCGGCCACGTCGTCGAGCGGGTGGCCTGGGGCGGCGGCGGGGTGACGGTGATCACCGGCCGTGGGCCGATCCAGGGCGACTGCGCCGTGATCACCGTGCCGCTCGGCGTGCTGCAAGCCGGCCGTCCCGACTTCGACCCGCCCCTCCCGGCCGCCAAGCAGGCGGCGGTGGAGCGCCTGGGCATGGGACTGCTCGACAAGGTGTACCTCCGCTTCCCGGAGGTGTTCTGGGACGCAGGGGCCGACCTGCTGGGCTACGCCTCCGACGACCGGGACGAGTGGGGCGAGTTCGTGAACCTGGCACCGGTGACCGGCGAGCCGATCCTCCTCTGGTTCAACGCCGGCACCGTCGCCCGGCGCTTCGAGCAGGAGACGGACCAGCAGCTCGTGGCCCGGGCCATGCGGGTGCTGCGCGCCATGTACGGGTCCTGACCGCGGCCGTGGGACGGGGGCGCGCTCGCCGGCATGGTCGACAAGGCTCTCCCCGGTGCTGGGGCCCGCCCGGCGACCGGGCACGGTGAACGGGAGGCGGGCCATGCGGATCCCGGAGCACGGGCGCGGCGAGGACGAGCTGTTCGCGGCCATGGCCGAGTACCGCTCGGGCGACCTCGACGTGCGAGGCGGGCGGACCTGGGCCTACGTCTACGACCCGGGACGCGCCGACGTGGAGCGCGTGGCCACGCGTGCGTACGTGGAGTTCCTGTCGGAGAACGCCCTCGACCCGACGGTGTTCCCGAGCCTGCTCCGGCTCGAGAACGAGGTGGTGGGCATGGCCGTCGACCACCTCCGTGGCGACGACCAGGTGGTCGGCACGTTCACCAGCGGTGGGACCGAGAGCTGCATGCTGGCGGTGAAGGCCGCCAGGGACCGGGCCCGGGCACTCCGCCCCGAGGTGCGGCGTCCCCAGATCGTGCTGCCGGTCACGGCCCACGCGGCGTTCCACAAGGCCGCCCACTACTTCGACCTCGACGCCGTCACCGTGCCCGTCGACCCGGTCACGTGGAAGGCCGACGTGGCCGCCGTCGAGCAGGCGATCACGCCGGACACGATCCTGCTGGTCGGCTCGGCCGTCTCCTACGCCCACGGGGTGACCGACCCCATCCCCGAGCTGGCCGCCCTGGCCCTCGAGCGCGAGCTGCTGCTCCACGTCGACGGCTGCATCGGCGGCTTCGTCCTGCCCTACTTCCGCCGACTCGGGGCCCCGGTCACCGAGTTCGACTTCACGGTGCCCGGCGTGACCTCGATGTCGATGGACTTCCACAAGTACGCGTACTGCCCGAAGGGCGCCTCGGTGGTGCTGTACCGCGACGCCTCGCTCCGGCGCCACCAGCTGTACGCCTGCGCATCGTGGACCGGCTACACGGTGATCAACACCACGATCCAGAGCACCAAGTCGGGGGGGCCGCTGGCCGCCACCTGGGCCGTGCTGAACCACGTGGGCGACGACGGCTACCTCGAGATCGCCCGCCGCACGCTCGAGGCCACGAGGGCCATCGTGGCGGGGGTCCACGCCATGCCCGACCTCCGGGTGATGGGGCGGCCCGAGGCGAGCCTGGTCGCGCTCACGTCCGAGACCGTCGACGTGTTCCGGGTGGTCGACGAGATGCGGGCGCAGCGCTGGTTCGTCCAGCCGCAGCTGGGCTTCGGAGGTTCGCGCGAGAACATCCACCTCACCGTGGGCGGCGCGAGCCTGCCGCTCGTCCCCGGCCTGCTCGCCGACCTGGCCGCGGCGGTCGACGCGGTGCGGGCCGCAGGGCCACTCGTGCCCGACGCCGGTCTGCGGGCGCTGCTCGAGTCGCTCGACCCGGCGACCCTCGACGACGCCACGTTCGACCAGCTCCTGGCCGCGGGTGGGCTCGGGGGCGACGGGGCCGGCTCGCCGGCAGGCGTGCCCGAGCGCACCGCCGGCATCAACGCCATCCTCAACCTGTGCCCGCCGCCGCTCGCCGAGCGCCTGCTGGTCGAGTTCCTCAACCGCCTGTTCGTCCCACCGAGGGACGCCTGATCCGGATCCGGAGCCGCCCATGTCCACCGACTCACCCTTCGAGACGCTCGCCGTCGCCGTCGACGGCGCGATCGGCCGCCTCGAGCTGGCTCGTCCGGCGCGGCTGAACGCCATGAGCCGCCAGCTGCTGCGAGAGCTGGCGGCCGCGGCAGCGTGGTTCGACGACCACGGCGAGGTGAAGGTGGTGGTCGTCACCGGCCAGGGCCGGGCCTTCTGCGCCGGGTTCGACCTGGGCGACTTCACCACCGCCGACGACGCCGGCCTCTCGCCGCGCGACGGCGCCGATCTCGGCCGGGTCATGGCCGAGGCCGTCACCGGCATGCGAGCCCTCACCATCGCCGGCATCCATGGCCACTGCGTCGGCGGCGGTCTGGTGCTGGCCGCGGCCTGCGACCTGCGGGTGGCGGCCGCCGACGCCGTCTTCTCCATCCCCGAGGTCGACCTGGGCATCCCGCTGGCCTGGGGCGGCATCCCCCGGCTGGTGCGCGAGATCGGGCCGGCCCTCACCAAGGAGCTGGTGCTCACCTGCCGCGCCTTCGACGCCCGGGAGGCCCTCGCCGTGCGGTTCCTCAACCGGGTGGTCGAGCCCGATCGGCTCCAGGTCACCCTCGACGAGCTCGCCGCCTCGCTGGCGGCCAAGTCGGCCCTCACCCTCCAGGTCACCAAGCGGCAGGTCAACGCCGTGGCCGAGGAGATGGGCTCCACCGCCCACGCCTTCGTCGACGGCGACGTGCTCGCCTCGGCCCTGGCCGACCCCGAGTCGCGCGCCGCGGGCCGCTCCTACCTCGAGCGTCGCCGACCGAGGGGCTGACGACATGAGCAGGCCCCCCACCGGCACCGAGCAGCTCGACGGGCGCCGGGCGCGCGCCGAACGCAGCCGGGTCGCGGTCGTCGACGCCCTCCTCGACCTGCTCCGCGAGGGCGACCCCCGCCCGGCGGCCGACGCCATCGCCGAGCGGGCAGGCGTGTCCGTGCGCTCCGTCTTCCGGCTCTTCGACGACCTCGACTCGATCTACGCCACCGCGGTCGAGCGCCAGGGCCGCCGGATCGCGCCCCTGCTCGCCGCGCCCCCCACCACGGGGCCCCTCACGGCGCGCATCGACGCGCTGGCGGAGCACCGCGCTCGCCTGTTCGAGGACATCGCGCCGTTGCGCCGCGCCGCGGTCCGGACGGCCCCGTTCCATCCCCCGCTGCAGCAGGGGCTGGCGGCCTCGCACCGCCAGCTGCGGCGGCAGCTCAAGGTGCTGTTCGAGCGCGAGCTGGGCCGGCGCGCCCCCGAGGAGGCGGCCGTGCTGCTCGATGCGCTCGACGCGGCCACCAGCTGGCTGGCCTGGGAGGCCCTGCGGTCCGAGCAGCACCTCTCGGTCCGCCGGGCCAGGGCCGCGCTGACCCGGACCGTCGCCGCACTGCTCGCATCCTGACCCGCGCCTCCTCGCGGGCGGCCCGGCGTAGGTTGGCGGCATGGAGACGGCGGTGCGCATCGACCACACCGAGTGGGAGGCCGTGCTCACCCGCGTGGTGCCCTTCGCAGGCGGCGACGAGCTCACCGGGGTGGGCCACGTGCGCCTGCAGGCCGACGGGCAGCACCGCCGGTGGATGGCGACGGACTCCTTCCGGCTGGCCGTCCTCGAGGCGGGCGAGGGGCCCGAGGTGCTCGAGGTGTCGATGCCCGTCCGTCTGGTCGGGGCGGCGGTGGCCCTCACCGCCGGGCACGGCCCGGCCGAGCTGACCGTCGAGCGGGCCGGTGAGGGTGGTGCGCCCCACGCCGTCACCCTCCGGGTCGGCGAGGCGTCCATGCGGCTCCCGGCCGGCCCCGAGGGCTTCCCCGACGTGGCGACCCTCACCGGCTCGCTCCTCGACCGGCCCTACCTCGACATGCGCGTGAGCCGGGGGCTGCTGCTGGACCTGGTGCGCCTGGGCCGCCTGATGCCGGCCGGCGCGTCGATCGACGGCGAGGGGGACGACCCGGGTCCGCTGTTCTGGCTCCACATCACCCCGACGCGCCTGGAGCTGGTGGTCGACTGGGGCGACTACGGGCTCTCGCGCTTCGGGCTGGCCTGCCGTGCCGACGGGGAGACCAGCCTCCCCGTCAACCCGCTGTTCCTGGAGGAGTTCCTCGATGCCGTCGACGACGACGAGATCGTCGTCTCGCTCCCGGTCGACCGGCGGTGTCCCCTGCGGTTCGCGTCGGACGGCTGGGCCGGCTACCTCGTGCCCATCGACGCGACGCCCGAGCAGCACCGCGAGCGCCTCGAAGGCCTCCTGGAGCGGATGGGCGTCCAGCACCTCGTCCGCGACCCCGACGGCGACTACCCGTTCCGCTTCGGCAGCGCCGACCTCTACGTGCGCCTGCCCGACGACGAGCCGGCACGGGTGCAGGTGTTCTCCGTGGTGCTGCGCGACGTGCCCTGCACCGAGGAGCTCCTCCGCGAGGTCAACGACTACAACGCCAACCTCCCCTTCGTGCGGGCCTTCTGGTTCGACGAGCAGGTGATCGTGGAGATCGAGCAGCTGGCCAGCACCCTCGACGTCGAGGAGCTGGCCAACGGCTGCGCGGCCGTGGTGACCGCGGCCCAGGACCTGGGCCCGGTGCTGAGCGAGTTCTTCGGCGGCACCATCGCCTTCGACGACGGTGGCGCCTGAGCCGGCGCCCGTGACCGAGCCGACCGCCACCCCCGCCCTGGGCCACCCGCTGGCGGTCGCCGCGGTCCTGACGGCCGCGGCCGGCGCCGCCGACGCCATCTGCTACGTGGGGGTCACCGGCGTGTTCACGGCCAACATGAGCGGGAACGCCGTCCTCCTCGGCATCGGGATCGGCGAGGGCCGGCCCGCCGACTCCCTGGCCCTCGCGCTGTCCCTGGTGTCCTTCGCCGTCGGCGTCGGCCTGGCCGCGGTGCTGGGGCGAGCCGGCGCCCGGGGCGCGATCGCCGAGCGGAGGTCCACCCGGGCCCTGGGCGTCGAGGCCGTGCTCCTCGCCGTCCTCGTCCCCGCCAGCCTGGCCGTGGTCGGCGCCCACGGCGACCCGGCGACCGGCCCCTGGCGCGGCGTCCTGATCGTGATCGCCACCCTCGCGATGGGCGCCCAGACGGTGGTGCTGCGGCGGGTCGGCGACACCGCCATCTCCACCACGTACACCTCGGGCGTCATGGCGTCGATCGGGGAGGCCGCTGCGCTGGCCACCGTCGACCACGACGGCCCGAGCGCACCCCGGCGAGGCCACCTGGTCGTGCTGGGCACCGTCCTCGTCGCCTACGTGGGGGGCGCCGCCGCCGGCACCGCCCTGCACCGCGGGGTCGGCACCTGGGCGCTGCTCGCCCCGCTCGTCGCGGTGGTCGCCGTCGCCGTCGCCGCCCTGGCCGCCCGGCCGCGCTGACGCCGGTCAGGGCTCACGGACCGCCGCCAGGCTCCAGGGCGACGGGGTGACGGCGCAGCCGGCGAGGCCCGGGCCCAGCGCCAGCACCCCGGGGACGTACGATCCGCGCTCGGGAACCAGGGAAGGGGGGCCCATGACCGACCCGGCCATGCCGTTCGCCTCGCGCGACGAGCTCGACGCCGTGTTCGCGGATCGCGTCAACCGGGGCAAGGTCGACGCGTTCCGCGCCCTCGGCCTGGGCCTGGTGATGGGCGAGCGGGAGGGCGCGCGGTTCCAGGACGCCTACACCGGCGAGTGGTTCTGGAACTGCCACTGCAACGGCGGCGTGTTCAACCTCGGCCATCGCAACCCGCGGATCGTCGCCGCCCTGCGCCGGGCGCTCGACCACCTCGACGTCGGCAACCACCACCTGGTGTCGCCGTGGCGGGCGCTGCTCGCCGAGCGGCTGGCGGCCACCACCGGCGACCGGCTGCCCGCCACCGTCTTCGGGGTCGGTGGCGGCGAGGCCGTCGACCTCGCCCTCAAGCTGGCGAGGGGGCACACCGGCCGCCAGGGGATCGTCTCGGCGCGGGGCGGCTACCACGGCCACACCGGCCTGGCCATGGCCACCGGGGATGCCTCGTACCGGGATCCGTTCGGCCCGAACCTGCCGCACTTCACCCAGGTGCCGTTCGACGACCTCCCGGCCCTCGACGCCGCCGTCGGCCGCGACACCGCGGCCCTCATCCTCGAGTCGATCCCGGCCACGCTGGGCTTCCCGGTGCCCTCGCCGGGCTACCTGCGAGCGGCGGGCGAGCTGTGCCACGAGCGGGGGGCCCTGCTGATCCTCGACGAGGTCCAGACCGGTCTGGGCCGCACCGGCACCGTCTGGTCGTACCAGCAGGACGGCGCCGAGCCCGACATGGTGGTCACCGGCAAGGGCCTCTCGGGCGGCCTGTACCCGATCAGCGCCACCCTCATGACGGCCGACCTCCACGACTTCTTCGACCACCACCCCTTCGTGCACGTGTCCACCTTCGGGGGAGCCGAGCTGGGCTGCGTGGCCGCCCTCGAGGTGCTCGACATCGTCACCGGGCCCGGCTTCCTCGAGCGGGTGGTCGCGCTGGGCGACCGGTTCGGGGCCGGCCTGGCCGGCCTCCCGTTCACCCTGCGGCGGCGCGGTCTCACCATGGGGCTGGCCTTCCCCCGGGAGGGCGACGGGCTGCTGGCTGCGGCCGACCTGATCCGCGCCGGGGTGTTCGCGGTGTTCGCCAACAACGACACCTCCGTCGTGCAGTTCAAGCCACCCCTGATCGCCACCGACGACGAGGCCGACGAGATCATCGGCATCGTCCGGAAGGTGTTCGGCGAGCCGTGATCGCCGACGACGCCCTCGGCGCGCTCGAGGGCCAGGTGCAGGAGGCGCTCCGCAGCGGTGACACCGGTGCGCTCCGGGTGGTGGGGTACGGGGAGATCTCGGTGGTGCTCGGCTGGCCGGCGGACGCGCCGGTGCTGGCCTGCAAGCGCCTGCCGCCCTTCGCCGACCGCGAGACCCTGGCGCGGTACGAGGCGCTGGTGCACTGGTACGTGGCCGGCCTGGAGCGCGCCGGGGTGCGGGTGGTGCCCACCGAGCTGCGCGTGGCACCGGGCAGCGAGCCGCCCGTCGCCTACCTGGTCCAGCCGGCCCTGCCCGCGCCGTCGTTCGTGCCGGCCACCCTCCGGTCGACCGACCCGGCAGCCGGGCACCCGGCGGTCGAGGCGGTCGTCGACGCCGTGGCGCGCGCCGTGCACCCCGGGTTCGGTCTCGACGGCCAGCTGTCGAACTGGGTGTGGCACCAGGGGCAGCTCGGCTACGTCGACGTGTCGACGCCGCTGGCCCGCGACGCCGCGGGAGGGTCGCTGCTCGACACAGGGCTGTTCGTCGCCTCCCTGCCCTGGGTGCTGCGGTCGCCGGTGCGGCGCTTCGTGGTCCCCTCGATCGTCGGCCGCTACCACGACGCCCGTACGGTGCTGCTCGACGTGTCGGCGAACCTGCTCAAGGAGCGCCTGGACGGCTGGCTGCCGGTGCTGCTCGACGAGGTGAACCGCCGGGTCGACCCACCCGTCGACCCGGACGAGGTGCGGCGCGACTACGCCTCCGACGCCCGGCTCTGGGACGCGCTCCAACGGGTGCGGCGGGCGGACCGATGGTGGCAACGTTCGGTGCGGCGGCGCCCGTACCCCTTCCTGCTGCCCGGCCCGATCGACCGGTAGCTCCCCTGCCCGGGGCACGTTCGGCGTCGCGGCTGCAGCCTCAGGCGACCTCGGCGACGAGCTCGATCTCCACGGCGATGCCGAAGGGGAGCCCGTCCACGCCCACCGCCGATCGCGCGTGCCGGCCGGCGTCGCCGAACACGGCCACCAGCAGGTCGGAGCACCCGTCGATCACGGCCGGGAAGGCGAGGAAGTCGGGTGCGGCCCGCACCATGCCGAGGACCTTCACGATGCCGGTCACCCGGTCGAGGCTGCCCAGCGCGCTGCGCATGGTGGCGAGCAGGCCCAGTCCGCAGAGGAAGGCCGCGTCGCGCCCCTCGTCCACGGTGAGGTCGCGACCGACCACACCCACGACGGGCCGTCCGTCGGCGGGGACCGGCCCGTGTCCCGACACGTACAGCACGCTCCCGCTGCGGCGGGCCGGGACGTAGCTCGCCACCGGCGGCGGCGGCGGCGGCAGTGCGATCCCCAGCTCGACCAGCCGTTGCTCGGCGCCCACGGCCACCCCCTCTCGATCCCACAGATGGTGGCGCCTGCACCCCCCGACGTCCACCCCGGCCCCGGGGTGGACGTCGGGGGACGCTCGCTAGCCTGGCCCGGTCACCGAGCACGGGAGCGCGAGATGGAGCACATCGGCCACTGGATCGGGGGCCGCCGGGTCGACGGCACCTCGGGTCGCGCCGGTCCCGTGTTCGACCCGGCCACCGGCGAGCAGCGGGCCGAGGTGGCCCTCGCCTCCACCGCCGAGGTCGACGCCGCGGTCGCCGCCGCCGCAGCCGCGTTCCCCGCGTGGCGGGCCACCTCGCTGGCCCGCCGGTCCGAGGTCCTGTTCCGCGTGCGCGAGCTGCTCGACGCCGGGCGGTCCGAGCTGGCCGCGGCCGTCTCCGCCGAGCACGGGAAGGTGCCCGCCGATGCCGCCGGCGAGGTCGCCCGGGGCATCGAGAACGTGGAGTTCGCCTGCGGGGTCCCCCACCTCCTGAAGGGCGCGTACAGCGAGCAGGCCGCCGGCGGGGTCGACGTGTACTCGATCCGCCAGCCGCTCGGCGTGGTGGCGGGCATCACCCCGTTCAACTTCCCGGCGATGGTGCCCATGTGGATGTTCGCCAACGCCATCGCCTGCGGCAACACGTTCGTGCTCAAGCCGTCCGAGAAGGATCCCTCGGCCTCGCTGTTCCTGGCGGCCCTGCTCCGCGATGCCGGGGTCCCGGACGGGGTCTTCAACGTGGTGCAGGGCGACAGGGTCGCCGTCGACCGCATCCTCGAGCACCCCGACATCGCGGCCGTGAGCTTCGTGGGCTCCACCCCGGTCGCCCGCCACGTCTACGAGACCGGCACCCGCCATGGCAAGCGCGTGCAGGCCCTGGGGGGCGCCAAGAACCACATGGTGGTGCTGCCCGACGCCGACGTCGACCTGGCCGCCGACGCGGCCGTGAGCGCGGCCTACGGCTCCGCCGGCGAGCGGTGCATGGCCGTCTCGGTGGTGGTGGCCGTGGGGGCGGTGGCCGACCCGCTCGTCGACGCCATCACCGCCCGCCTGGGCGAGGTGCGGGTGGGGCCCGGCACCGACCCCGACAGCGAGATGGGCCCGCTCATCACGCGCGAGCACCGCGATCGGGTGGCGGCCTACCTCGACCAGGCGCACGAGCAGGGTGCGGTCGTCGTCGCCGACGGCCGCCTCGGCCACGTCGAGCGGCCCGGCTTCTTCCTCGGCGTGTCCCTCGTCGACCACGTCCAGCCGCACATGGGCGTGTACCGCGACGAGATCTTCGGCCCGGTGCTCTCGGTGGTCCGCGTCGCGAGCTACGACGACGCCGTCCGCCTGGTGAACGACAACCCGTACGGCAACGGTGCCGCGGTCTTCACCCGCGACGGCGGGGCGGCCCGGCGGTTCCAGTTCGACGCGGTCGCAGGCATGGTCGGCGTGAACGTCCCCGTTCCCGTCCCGGTCGCCTACTACTCCTTCGGTGGGTGGAAGGCGTCGCTGTTCGGCGACACCCACGTGTACGGCCCCGACGGCGTCCACTTCTGCACGCGCACCAAGGTGGTCACGAGCCGCTGGCCCGACCCGGCCACCAGCACCGTCGACCTCGGCTTCCCGCAGAACCGCTGAGGCCCCGGGTCAGGTCGCGATGGCGTACGTGACAGCGGCCGGCACCAGGAGCAGGGCGACGGAGCTGAGGCCGATGGCAGCCAGCGCGAACACCCGGCTCTGGTCACGAGGCGGGTCGCCGGCCGCGCCGATCGTCTGCCACAGGGCCCGCAGCGGCTGGTCGAGCGTGAGCCGGCTCCGACGGCGGGCCACGGCGGCGGCCCGCAGCACGCCCCACGCCGCGCCCAGGAACAGCAGGAACAGCGCCGCGGTGGCGACGGCCAGGAACAGACCCTGCCGCTCCAGCAGGTCGCCGGCGGTCTGCAGGAGCGACGCGCCCACGGAGGCCACCAGGCCGCCGGCGAGGAACGTCGGGATGGCGATGCCCTTGCCGGAGTAGCCGGGGGTCAGGCGCTCGGCCTGGGACCGGGCTCGCCGCAGCATCAGCCCGTCGGGCGAGCCCGGCGGGCAGGAGGCCTCGCGCCGGCCGTAGAGGCGGCGCAGGGCCTCGATCACCGAGCGGCAGTGGCTCTTCACGATCAGGCGGGTGACGAGCTGCACGAAGGCCGACGTCGGGACCTTGAGCGGCCCGAGCCGGGGCAGGCGCGCCGGGCGACCGCCGTTGCGGTCGAGCACCTCGAGCGAGTGCATCACCAGTCGGTGGGCCTCCTCGAAGCGCTCCGGTATCCACAGGGGGCGCACCGCCGCCATCTCGAACACGATCTGGGCCTCGACCGGGCCGGACGCGCCCAGCCGGTCGAGGACCTCGTCGGCCGCAGCCTCGTCGCTCTTCCGCAGCAGGCGGAACGCCTGCAGGTTGTCGCTCAGCTCGTCGAGGACGAGGAGCGGCTCGTCCTGCGGCGGGGAGGCGTCGGCCACGGCAGGCTCCTGGGTCGGGCGGCGTCGGCGGGGTGGCCGGCTTCGGCCGGACGACGGCGGCCGCGACCGGATGCTACGCGGGCTCCTCCACCCCGCCTACGGTGCACGGCCGTGACCGCTGCCTTCGAGCCCCTCCTCGAGCCGCCCCCCGACCACCGTGGCGACACGGTCTGGGTGTGCGTGCGCGGCACCTCGGTGCTGCTGGCCGACCCCGACGACGCGGGCCTCCGGGTCGGGGCCCGCCACTTCCTGGGCCTGCTCCACGGCCACGCCTGGTGGGCGGCCGACGCCGGCCCCGCCGCCGCCCCCGACGTCGACGCCGGCGAGGGGTTCCTCCCGCTCATGGCCCTGTACGGGCGCGTGCCGGAAGACCAGTGGGTGATGGCCGGGCGGGGCCTGCAGCTCGTGGAGTGGGAGCGGACGCACCGCTTCTGCGGTCGCTGCGCCACGCCGACCGAGGCCGCCGGCGGCGAGCGGGCCCGTCGGTGCCCGGCCTGCGGCCTGCTGGCGTTCCCCCGGCTCGCGCCGGCGGTCATCGTGCTGGTCGAGCGGGGAGACGAGGTGCTGCTGGCCCGGGGCCGCCAGTTCCCCATCCCCCTGTACTCGTGCCTGGCCGGGTTCGTGGAGCCGGGTGAGACGCTGGAGCACGCCGTGCAGCGGGAGGTGCGCGAGGAGGTCGGCGTGGAGCTCGCCGACGTGCGCTACGCGGCCAGCCAGCCCTGGCCGTTCCCGCACTCGCTGATGATCGGGTTCACCGCCCGCTGGGCGTCCGGCGACATCCGGATCGACGAGACCGAGATCATCGACGCCCAGTGGTTCACGGCCGACACCCTCCCCGCCATCCCGCCCCGGTTGTCCATCGCCCGCCACCTCATCGACCAGTGGCTCGACCGGGCCGACCCCGCCGACCGGACGGTACCGTCCGTCCGCAACCAGCCCTGAGGAGGCGCCGTGCCCGTCACCGGCTTCCACCACGTGGCCTACGCCTGCCGCGACCTGGCCGCGACCCACCGCTTCTACGACGAGCTGCTCGGGATGCCACTCGTCCACACCGAGGTGAAGCAGCTGGGCGACGGCTTCTTCCGCCACGTGTTCTTCGACACCGGCGACGGCACCAGCATCGCCTTCTTCGACGTCCACGGGGTGGGCGAGCGACCCGGCTGGTCGGCGGCGATCTCCACGGGCAACGGGCTGCCGGTCTGGGTGAACCACGTCGCCTTCGGGGCCGACCCGGCGCGCCAGGAGGCGGTGCGGGCTCGGATGGCGGCCGCCGGGGTCGAGCCGCTGATGGAGGTCGACCACGGCTGGTGCCACTCGCTCTACTACCTCGACCCCAACGGGATCATGGTCGAGCTGTGCCGCGACACCCCGGGCTTCGAGCCCGATCCGGAGACGGCGCGGAGCCGCCTCGGGTCGACCGAGTCGACCGACGAGTCACGCCTCGTCGGCTGAGCGGCGGGATGCGGCCGCCACCGCGGCGGCGAAGCGCTCGGCCGCCCCCGGGGCGTGGTCGAGGAACACCGACGGCTCGGTGAGCTCCAGCTCGAGCACCACGGGCTCCCCACCGGGCCCGGCGACCAGGTCGACCCGGCCGTACAGGAGCGTCGCGGCGCCGCCCGGCACGGCGGCCAGCGCCCGCTCGGCCACCCGGCGCTGCGCGTCGGTCGGCTGGCGGGGGCGGATGTCCTCCTCTGCGAACAGACCCCCGACGATCGACGTGCCGGGCACCAGGAGCGGACCCTTGCGCACCGCGTGGCTCAGCACCCCGCCCAGGTACACCAGCGCGGTCTCGCCCTCCTCGTCGACGGAGGTCAGGTAGGGCTGCACCAGGGCGTGGCGCCCGCCGGCCTGGAGGCGGGCGACGTGCGCGGCGGCATCGTCCCGCTCCCCCGCCCCGTACCGGCCGGCGTCGACCGATCCGGCACCCACGGACGGCTTCACCACCAGGCCTTCGTGCGGCGGGAGGGCGACGGCCTCACCGGGCGCGAACCACGCGCTGTCCGGCACCGGCACGCCCGCCGCCGCCAGATCGCCGAGGTAGCGCTTGTCGGTGTTCCAGCGCAGCACCGCCGCCCGGTTGCGCAGCCGGGTCACGGCCTCGACCGCGACGGCCCAGGCCAGGAACTCGTCGCGGCGCGCGGCGTAGTCCCACGTGGAGCGCACGACGACCAGGCCGAAGCGGGCCCAGTCGACGGCAGGGTCGTCCCAGACGGCCACCTCGGCGCGCACGCCGACCACCGAGAGCGCGCGCAGCAGCGGCGGCAGGTCCTCGTCGAGGTCGCGCGCGCCAGCAGCGGTGACGAGCGCGACGGGACCGGGCACGGGGGTGGGGGGGCCGCCGGCGCTGCTCAGCGCGCCGTGAACCCCAGCCGGAACGAGCGCACGGCCCGGGCGAAGATGTTGGGCTCCACGTCGGGCTCGGTGATCGGCCGGAGCCCGGTGAGGCGCCGGCTCAGCTCGGTGAACAGCACCTGCAGCTCGACGCGGGCGAAGTTCGACCCGAGGCAGAGGTGCGTGCCGAAGCCGAACGAGACGTGGGGGTTGGGGCTGCGGGTGATGTCGAACCGGTAGGGATCGTGGAACACGGCCTCGTCGCGGTTGGCCGACGGGTAGATCAGCATGAGCCGGTCGCCGGCACCGACGGGCTGGCTGCCCACCTCGGCATCGGCCACGGCCCGGCGGAAGAAGTTGTTGAGCGGCGTCACCCAGCGGATGAGCTCCTCGACCGCGGCCGGGGCCAGGTCGGGGTTGGCGGCCAGCTGCTCCCACTGGTCGGGGGCGTCGCAGAACGCCCGGAGCCCGTGCGAGATGAGCGTCCGGGTGGTCTCCGCGCCCCCGGCGATGAACAGGCCGGTCTCGTGGACGACGGCCTCCGGTGGGAGGGGCTGGCCGTCGATCGTGGCGTTCACCCAGATCGAGAGCAGGTCGTCCCTGGGGCAGCCGAGGCGCTCCGGCACCGCCTCCTGCATGGCCGCCACGAACTCGAGGTTCGCGTGCACGAACTCGGTGAACACCGTGCCGTCGCGCATCTGCATGTCGGTGCGCATGAGCCGCTCCGACCAGCTCTTGACGTCGCGCCAGCGCTCCTCGGGGAAGCCGAGGAGCCGGCACGTGAGGCGGGCAGGGAGCTGCGCGGCCAGCTCGTCGATCACCTCGAGCTCGCCCCGCTCGATGAACGCGTCGACCAGCTCGGTGACGAGGGTGCGGAACTCCTCCTCGCGGCCCCGGGCTGCCGCCCTGGTGAACAGGTGCTGCACGAGCATCCGCTGCTGGCGGTGACGGGGGTCGTCCTGGGCGATCATGTTCTGCTCGTCGGGGAACCAGTTGACCCGGTAGCCCTGGCCGCTCACGAACAGGCCGGAGCGCCGCTCCACGTCGACGACGTCGGCGTGGCGGGTGATCCCCCACAGCCCGTTGCGCTCGTCGCGGTACACGGGCTCGTGCCGCCGGGCCCAGCGCAGCTCCTCGTGGGGGTTGCGCTGCCAGAAGTGCGGATCGAGCAGGTCGAGCTCGAGGCGGGGCTCGATGGCGGTCATGGTCTCCCCCTGGGCCGGTGGACCCCCTCTGCTACCACACGCGCGGGACGAGCGGGAACGCCGTGGGGCGGCGGCCCAGGTGGCCGCCGCCCCACGGACGTCCGGGGGGTCGCGGGGATCAGGACGTGATGGCGCTCGGGGTGGCCGACGGCTGGCCGTCCGTGGTGCCGTCGGTCGTGTCGTCGTCGGTCCCACCGCGGTGGGGGCCGCCGGGCCCGAAGCCGGGCCCGTCGGCCGGCAGCTCGCCGTTGACCATCCGGGTGATCCGGTCGGTGATCTCGGCCAGGCGCTCGTCGGCCTCGGCCTGCGTGTGCCGGCCGTCGGCGACCTCCTCGTCGAGGTGCGCCTCGGCCTCGGCCACCATGGCGTCGATCACCGTCTGCGGGTCGACGCCGTTGGCCTGGGCCACGTCGGCGATGCTCTGTCCGGCTTCCAGCGCCTGGCGCAGCTCGTCACCGGTGATCCCGATGGCCGTGGCCGCCGTACCGAGGCCGGCGTGCGGGCCGCCCCGGCCGTGATCGCCATGGCCCGGCGGCGGGCCGGCCTCCCGCAGGGCGGCGATCACGGCATCGGCCTGGGCCTGGGTGATCGTGCCGTCGGCCACGAGCGGGGCGAGCACCTCGCTGAGCCTGGTGCCGGGATCCGCGTCGGGCGCCTGCTCCTCGACCGTCGTGCTGCTGGTGCTCTGCGCGCCGGCGAGCCCGGGCACGCCGAAGGCGAGGCCGGCGGCCGTGCCCCCGAGCAGGCCGGCGACCAGGCCGAGGGCGGCGAGTCGGTTCTTCTTCATCGTGGTTCCTCCTCGTGGGTCCGTCGTGGACGACCTTCACGATGCGGTCCGCCCGCTAGGAGGGGCTTGGCTGCGGGTAAGGGCCGGGTTGGAGCCCGCCCGTCCGTCGGCGAGACGCCCGGCGGCTACCGTCGCACCGCCCCAGCGACACCAGGAGGACCCAGCCAGGCCACGACGTCCACCACCGGGGCCACCTCCACGACGGCCGGGGCCGAGCCGTCGTTCACCGAGCTGGAGGGCCCGTCGACCGTCACCTGCGACCCCGGCGCGTCCACCGTCGTGGCCGAGATCACGTTCGCCACGGCCGACGCCGACACCATCGAGCACACGATCGACGGCGAGGCGCCCGGCGCGCAGGCGGGCTTCGGGCCGTCCGGCACCATCGGCGCCGACCTGCCGTGCGACGGGGGCACCCACGTCGTCGCCGTCACCCCCCTCGGCGCCGGTGGCAGCCAGGGCCCCACCGAGGGCGTCACCATCACCGTCAGCGGCGGGTGACCCCGTCGGCGCCACCGCCGTGGTGCAGGCTGTCGGGGTGGCGGTCGGCGTGTTCCCGGGCTCGTTCAACCCGCTGACCATCGCCCACCTGGCGGTGGCCGAGGCGGCACGGGAGCAGTGCGCCCTCGAACAGGTCGACCTGGCGCTCTCCGTCGACACGCTGGGCAAGCAGCCGGACGACCTGGCCGACCTGGCGCACCGCCAGGCCGCCCTGCTCGACGCGGCGGCGAGCCGGGCGTGGCTGGGCGTGGTCGTCACCGGCGCTCGCCTGCTGGTCGACATGGCGGAGGGCTACGACGTGCTCGTGGTGGGCGCCGACAAGTGGGCGCAGCTCCACGACCCCGCCTGGTACGGATCGACCGAGGCCCGCGACGCGGCGTTGGCGCGGCTCCCCCGACGCATCGCGGTCGCCCCCCGTCCACCCCACCCGCTCCCCCGACCCGGCACGCACGGTGCCGTGGTGTTGCAGCTCCACCCCGACCACCACCGCGTGTCGTCCAGCGCCGTGCGCGCCGGCCGTCGCGAGTGGATGGCCACGGAGGCGGCCGCCATCGACGCCCGTCACGGCGTGTGGGCCACCCCGCGGTCCGAACCCGGAGGAGGCTCGAGATGCGATCAGTCCGAGTGAGGCGCGGCGTGCTGGTCGTGCTGCTCACCGCCCTGGTGGCCGCCGGGGCCGCCTGTGGCGACGACGACGCGTCCGTCGACGCCACCACCTCGGCCCCCACGACCGCGGCCGCCCCGACCGACGTCACCGTGGGAGCCGACGTCGAGCGCCTCTTCGACGAACAGCGCTCGGTGGCAGGGGTGCTGGCCTGGCAGGACGTCACCGACGAGGTGCCGGCCGATCTCCGCACCGCTGCGTCGCCGGCCGGCCTGGTCACGCCGGGAGCGGTGGTCGATGCCCTCGTCGCCGCCGGCGTGATCACCGTGACGACCGAGGAGGGTTCGGCCCCGCCCGCCGTCGCGGTGGCCCTCGACCCCACCGACGCGGGGCGAGAGCTGTTCGTGGTGTGGGTCCGCACGGGCGGCGACGACTCGATCGCCGGCGCCGACTACGTGGTCACGGCGACCAAGCCGGCCGACGAGGGCGGCTCGTACGGCGTGGACGAGCTGCTCAGCCGCACCGCCTGCGGGCGAGGCGTCACCGACGACGGCACCCTCTGCACCTGATCGCCCCGGGCCTCAGCGGTCGCCGAACCGGGCCGGACGCTTCTCCAGGAACGACGAGATGCCCTCCTGGGCGTCGGCGGTCTGGCTCGCCGACGACATCAGCTCGATGGCGTACGCGTACGCCTTCGGCTGGTCGAGATCGATCTGCGCGTAGAAGCCCTGCTTGCCGAGCCCCTTCGACAGCGCCGACCCGCGGGTCGCCCGGGTGATGAGGTCGAGGGCCGCGTGGTCGAGCTCTCCCGCCGGCACCACCCGGTTCACGAGCCCCCACTCGGCGGCCGTGCGGGCGTCGACGGGGTCACCGGTCATGGCCATCTCCAGCGCCCGCTTGCGGCCGATGTTGCGCGCCACGGCGACGAGAGGCGTGTGGCAGAACAGCCCGCCCCTGCCGCCCGGGATGCAGAACGCGGCATCGTCGGCGGCGACGGCGAGATCGCAGGTGGCCACCAGCTGGCAGCCGGCGGCCGTCGCCAGCGCGTGCACCTTGGCCAGCACCGGCTGAGGGATCGACTGGACGGTGTCCATCATCTCGGTGCACACCTGGAACAGCCGGCGGACCTCCCCGAGGCCGGCGCCCCGCAGGTCGGCGAAGCTGTGCCCGGCCGAGAACACCGGCCCGGTGGCGGCGAGGATCACGCCTCGGGCATCGCCGCGGCCGACGTCGACCAGCGCGTCGGTGAGCTCGAGCATCACGTCGCGCGCCAGCGCGTTGCGCGTCTCGGGTCGGTTCAGGGTGATCGTGGCGATCGGCCCCTCCCGGCCCACGAGGAGGTGCTGGTAGGCCATGGATCAGGCCGCGACGGCGCCCAGCACCCGGTCGACGAACTCGCGGGCCCCGCCCTCGAGGTCGTTGCGCTTGATGGCCATCCCCCCGAGCACCTCCGCCCCTCGGCCCTCGACGATCCGGGTCAGCTTGTCGAGGGTCTTGCCCACGTCGACCGCGTAGGTGACGAAGACCACGGCCTTCTTCCCGACCATGGCCGGCAGCTGCTTGAGCCGCCCGGCCCGGCCGGGCCGCTGCCCCACGAAGATCAGGCCGTCGGTCCAGCTCCCCACCACCACGAGCTCGGCCTCGGCGAGGGCCTGGTGGTCGATCGCCGTGATCGAGCAGACGGTGGTGTCCACCCCTGCTCGCTCGAGCTCGGCTCCCATCACCTCGGCGGCACGCCGGGTGTTCCCGGTGAGGCTCTCGTGGATGACGATGGCGTGCACGGCGCTCCTCCGGCGATGACCCGGCACCGGTGGCCCGGCCCGGTTCCCGGCCCCATCATGGCCCAGCACGCGGGGCCGGTTGGTGCGATCATGGGTCGTCCTGGGCGGGGGGCCCGGGCGTCCAGCACGGGAGGGGGACCGCTGATGCAGGTCACCAGGCTGCTCCGCGGCAAGGGCACGTACGTCTTCACGGTGTCCTCGGACGCCGTCGTCCGAGAGGTCGTGGCCAACCTGACGCTGCACGGGGTCGGCGCGCTCGTCGTGTCCGACGACGGCCGCTCCATCGCCGGCATCGTGTCCGAGCGCGATGTCGTGCGCCGCCTGCACGAGGAGGGCCCCGCCATCCTCGATGCCCGGGTGGCCGACATCATGACCACCGAGGTGCACACCTGCTCCCCCGACGACGACGTCGAGCAGCTGATGGCACTGATGACCGAGCAGCGGGTGCGCCACGTGCCCGTCGTCGTGGAGGGCGAGCTGGCCGGGATCGTCAGCATCGGCGACGTCGTCAAGAGCCGGATCGGCGAGCTCGAGTCCGAACGGAAGGCCCTCGTCGAGTACATCACCTGGCCCCGGTAGGCGCCGGAGTCTCCTCGCGCGCCACCATGCAGCGACCCCCGGTGCGCCGGCCGGGTGGCACGCGGGTTCGGGCTGCGATCGCTGGACGCTGCAGCTTCCCTGTCGTCAGGTGCTCGGCCTCGGCGGGCGGGGCACGAAGAACCCGACGAGGCGAGCAGTCCCGGGCGCGAGATCAGCCCACGACACGTCGAACGTCAGGTGGGCCAGGGCAGCCGTGGGGAACCTCTCGGCGAGCAGTGCACGGGGCTCGGCTGCGCCCGTACCGACGAGCGAGACCGCCAGGTCCTCCGTCCCCGGGTTGTGACCCACGAGCAGGACGCTCCGGACATGAGGGTCGATTCGACGGAGGCAGCCGAGCAGGGTGTCGGCGTCCGCCAGGTACACGTCCTGCTCGATGGAGATCTCGGCATCCTCGGGCAACGCCTGCCGGATTCCCGCCAGCGTCTCGGTCGTTCGGCGGGCCGACGAGCAGATCACCAGATCAGGGTGGGCGCCGATCTGGCGGAGATGCTCGCGGAGCCGTCGCACGGCCTTCTCGCCGCGGGGCGCCAGCGGTCGGTCGTGGTCGGGAAGTGCAGGGTCGTCCCAGCTCGACTTGGCATGGCGGAGGAGGAACAGGTGGCGGCGCACGGGAGCATGGTCGCGCCGCCGGGCACCGAAGGGATGAGCCGAGGCGAGGCCGCGCTCTGCGGTTCCTGGGGCCATCGTCACCATCAGTGCGTTGCCAGGCCTGGCGATCACACCCCTCCCCGCGTGCGGCATGCTGGGACCCCGGACGAGGGGGAGGTACCAGGGTGAGCATGACCGTGAGCGAGGCCGGACGGGTCTTCACGTCGCCGGCGGCCTACGCCGACGAGGCGTACTTCCACGAGGCCTGCACGATCCTGCGGCGGGAGGACCCCGTGCACTGGGTCGACGTCGAGGGGTTCCGCCCCTTCTGGGCGCTGACCAGGCACGCCGACGTGTTCGAGATCGAGACGAAGCACGAGATCTTCCTGAACGCCCCCCGCCCGATCCTCGGCCCCGAGGAGGGCGACATCCGCCGCGACGAGCAGGGCGACCTGCTCCGCACCCTGATCCACATGGACGAGCCCGACCACCGCTTCTACCGGGGGCTGGCCTCGGACTGGTTCCTCCCCAAGAACCTGAAGAAGCTCGAGCCGCGCCTGCAGGAGCTGGCCCGCCGCTCCGTCGACCAGATGCAGGAGCTGGGCGGCGAGTGCGACTTCTTCCAGGACGTGGCCATGCACTACCCCCTGCAGGTGATCCTGTCGATCCTCGGGCTGCCCGAGAGCGACTACCCGCGGATGCTGAAGCTCACCCAGGAGATGTTCGGGTCGGCCGACCCCGACCTGCAGCGCGGCCAGGACATGGACGACCTGATCGCCGTCATCACCGACTTCTTCGCGTACTTCACGGCGCTCACGGCCGAGCGACGCGCCCACCCCACCGACGACCTCGCCTCCGTCCTGGCCAACGCCACCAAGGACGGCGAGTACCTGGGCGACATGGAGCTGATCTCCTACTACGTGATCGCGGCGACGGCGGGCCACGACACCACCAGCTCGGCGATCGGCGGCGGGATGCGGGCGCTGCTCGAGCACCCCGACCAGCTGGCACGCCTGAAGGACGACCTGTCGCTCATGAGCACCGCGGTCGACGAGATGATCCGGTGGGTCACCCCGGTGAAGCAGTTCATGCGCACCGCCACCGTCGACCACGACCTGCGCGGCACCAGGATCGAGGCCGGCCAGGCGGTGCTCCTCTCGTACCCCTCCGCGAACCGCGACGAGGAGGTGTTCGGCAACCCGTTCACCTTCGACGTGGGCCGGTTCCCCAACAAGCACCTGGCCTTCGGCTTCGGGATCCACTACTGCCTCGGAGCCATGCTCGCCCGCATGGAGATGAAGGCCCTCTACGAGGAGCTGCTCCCCCGCCTCGAGTGGATCGAGCCGGCGGGCGAGCCGGCCATGATGCAGACCCTGTTCGTGGGCGGCCCCAAGCGCGTGCCGATCCGCTACGGGGTCCGTCCGGGCGCCTGATCCACCCCGTGGCCGGGTCCCCCGGCGCCGCCAGCAGCGTCCACGGCCCTCACCCGTCGGCGGCGTGGGCGCGCAGCTCGTCGAGGGTCGCCCACTCGAGGGCTCCGGCATGGGTCGCCTCCAGCACCACCGGGGGGGCGCACCCGGCGTCCAGGGCCTCCTTCCAGCGGGCGGCACAGAGGCACCAGCGGTCACCCGGCACCAGCCCGGGGAAGCCGTACCGGGGCACCGGCGTCGAGAGGTCGTTGCCCTGCGCCTTCGAGAACGCCAGGAACTCCGCCGTCACGCGGGCGCACACGACGTGCACGCCCGTGTCGTCCGAGCCGGTGTCGCAGCAGCCGGTGCGGTAGAAGCCCGTCAGCGGCTGCGTCCCGCAGGTCTGCAGGTCGCCGCCCAGCACGTTCCTCGCCATGGTCTCCGACTCCACCACAGGCGGCCGGCCCGCGGCCACTCGGCCCCTGGTCCGGCACGCGGGTAGGTTCCAGGGCCGACGCCCGAAGGGGGAGGAGCCATGGCCGGCACCGCCCAGCTCCTGATCGACATCGTCGGCGACGCCAACGTGCTCACCGACGGCGAGATCGCCGACGACTACACGCACGACGAGGCGCTCACGGCCGAGCACCGGGCCCCCGCGGCCGTGGTCAAGCCGGCCTCGACCGCCGAGGTCGCGGCCGTGCTGCGGGTCGCCAACGAGCTGGGCGTCCCCGTGACCGCCCGCGGCTCGGGCACCGGTCTGTCAGGGGCGTGCGTCGCGGCGCCGGGGGGGCTGCTCCTGTCCCTGGAGCGGATGAGCTCGATCCTCGAGGTCGACACCGAGAACCACGTGGCCGTCGTCCAGCCCGGCGTCACCCTCGACGAGCTCGACGACGCGATCGCGCCCCACGGGCTCGTCTACCCCGTCTACCCGGGCGAGAACAGCGCGAGCCTCGGCGGCAACGTCGCCACCAACGCCGGCGGGATGCGGGCCGTGAAGCACGGCGTGACCCGACACCACGTGCTCGGCCTCGAGGCGGTGCTCGCCACCGGTGAGGTGATCCGCGCCGGCGGCCGCTTCGTGAAGGCCACGAGCGGCTACGACCTCACCCAGCTGCTCATCGGGTCGGAGGGCACGCTGGCCGTGGTGACCGAGATCACCCTGAAGCTGCACCCCCGGCTGGCCCACCAGGCGACGGTGCTGGCGCCGTTCAGGACGCTGGGCGAGGTCACCGCAGCGGTCCCCCGCATCGTCGACAGCGCGGTGCAGCCCCTGATCCTCGAGTACGTCGACCAGCTCGCCATGGCGGCCACCACCGCCGACGTCGGCCTCGACCTGGGGATCCCCGAGGAGGTGCGCGACGCCGCGCTGGCGTACCTGTTCGTGGTGGTCGAGGGGAGCCGGGCGGACCGCCTCGACGAGGACGTGCTGGCCGTGAGCGGGCTGCTCCTCGAGCTCGGGGCCATCGACGCGTACGTGCTGCCACCCCATGCCGGCGCCCAGCTGCTCGAGGCCCGTGAGAAGGCCTTCTGGATGGCCAAGCAGGCCGGGGCCGACGACATCATCGACGTGGTGGTGCCGCGAGCCTCGATCCCCGACTACCTGGCGTCGGTGTCGGCGCTGGCCGCCGAGCACGGCGCCATCGTGGCCGGTGCCGGCCACGCCGGCGACGGCAACGTGCACCTCGCCGTCTTCCAGCCCGATCCCGAGGCTCGCAGCCGGCTGCTGCGCGGCATCTTCGAGACCGGGATGGCCCTCGGTGGCGCCATCTCGGCCGAGCACGGCATCGGGACGGAGAAGATGCCCTACTTCCTCCAGCTCGAGGACCCGGTGAAGCTCGACCTCATGCGCCGCATCAAGGCGGCGTTCGACCCCAAGGGCATCCTCAACCCCGGCACCCTGCTGGGCTGATCATCGACCGTCCGAGAGGAACATGGTGAACGGCGCCCAGGCCCTCATCCGCACGCTCGTCGGCTCCGGCGTCGACACGTGCTTCACCAACCCCGGCACGTCCGAGATGCACTTCGTGGCAGCCCTCGACACGGTCCCGCGGATGCGCGCGGTGCTCGGGCTCTTCGAGGGCGTGGTCACGGGTGCGGCCGACGGCTACGGCCGCATGGCCGGCCGCCCGGCGACCACGCTGCTCCACCTCGGCCCGGGGCTCGGCAACGGCCTGGCCAACCTCCACAACGCCCGGCGGGCCCACACGCCGGTCGTCAACGTCGTGGGCGACCACGCCACGTACCACCGGCGCTTCGACGCCCCGTTGCAGTCCGACATCGAGAGCATCGCGCGGGGCGTGTCGGGCTGGGTCTGCGCCTCGACCCACGCCGGGCGGGTGGCGGCCGATGCGGCGGCCGCCGTGGCAGCCGCGGCCGGGCCGCCCGGGCAGGTGGCCACCTTGATCCTGCCGGCCGACGTCTCCTGGGACGAGGCCGGCGCGCCCGCACCACCGGTGGCGGTGCCGGGCCCGCAGCCCGTCCCCGCCGACGTGGTCGCCG
This sequence comes from Acidimicrobiales bacterium, assembly GCA_016716005.1. Taxonomy (NCBI): domain Bacteria; kingdom Bacillati; phylum Actinomycetota; class Acidimicrobiia; order Acidimicrobiales; species Acidimicrobiales bacterium. The sequence goes on along the minus strand of JADJXE010000001.1, from coordinate 67,219 downwards.
CCGTCGCCGCCGCCCTCCGCTCCGAGGAGCCCGCCGCACTGCTGCTGGGCGGGGCGGCCGTGCGCCGACGCGGGCTGGAGGCGGCCGGGCGGGTCTCGGCGGCCAGCGGGGCCAGGCTGCTGGCCGAGACGTTCCCGGCCCGCCTCGAGCGGGGGGCGGGGCTCCCGGCCGTCGACCGCCTGGCGTACCTGGCCGAGTTCGCCCAGATGCAGCTGGACGGGCTGCGCCACCTGGTGATCGCCGACGCCAGGGCCCCGGTGTCGTTCTTCGCGTACCCCGGCAAGGCCAGCGACCTGGTGCCCGACGGGTGCGCGGTCCACGTGCTGGGCGGGCCGGCCGACGACGCCGTGGGGGCCCTCGAAGCCCTGGCCGAGGCCCTGGGCGCACCGCCGGAGCCCGCCCGGCAGCCCGCGGCCAGGCCGCCCCGGCCCTCCGGCCCGCTGACGGCCCAGACCATCGCCGCCGCCGTCGGTGCCGTGCTGCCCGAGGGGGCGATCATCTCCGACGAGGGCAACACCTCGGGGCTGTTCCTGGCGGGCGCCACGGCCGGCGCCCCTCCGCACGACCTGCTCACGCTCACCGGGGGCGCCATCGGCCAGGGGCTCCCGGTGGCCCTCGGCGCCGCGGTCGCCTGCCCCGACCGGCCCGTCCTGGCCCTCGAGGCCGACGGGAGCGCCATGTACACGCTGCAGGCCCTGTGGACCATGGCCCGCGAAGGACTCGACGTCACGACCCTCGTCCTGAACAACCGGTCCTACGCCGTGCTCGACATGGAGCTGGGTCGGGTGGGAGCGGAGCCGGGTCCGGTCGCCACCGGCCTGTTCGACCTGTCGCACCCGCCCCTCGACTTCGTGCGGCTCGCCCAGGGCATGGGTGTGCCGGCGAGCCGGGCCGAGACGGCCGAGGACCTCGCCGATCGGCTCGAGCGGGCCCTCGCCGAGCCCGGGCCGACGCTCATCGAGGCGGTGCTTCCCCGGGCGTTCTGACCGGGCCCGGCCGGGCCAGTCAGGTGAGGCCGAACCAGGGCGGGGCGGCCAGGTCGGCCTCGAACGCCGCCCGGTCATCGGGGTCGGCGATGGCCCGGCCCGCCTCCGCGGCCGCCCGCCGGTGCCGGGTCGCGGCCCGCAGGTCGCCCGCGGCCGCCTCGGCCCGCGCCAGGGCCTCGTGGGCGTAGGCCAGGTCGTAGTCGCTGATCACGTACTCGGTGCAGATCGCGAGGCACCGCTCGGCATGGCGCCGGGCCTCCTCACCATGCCCCAGCACGGCGTATGCCCGCGAGATGAGCCAGGCGCCACGCGCCTGGTGCACGGCCGAGGCGCCCTCGGCGTAGCGCCAGTGGTAGGCCGAGCCGTGGGCCGCGTCGACCATCTCCTCGTCGTCGGCCAGCGAGCGCGACGCCGTCTCGAGCAGCTGCCAGGCCCGCTGGTTCAGTGCCATCGCGAGCCGTCGGTGCTCGTCGGGCCCGATCTCGATCATCGTCCCGCCAGGGCGACGGCCGGAGCCGAGAGGGCCACCGGCAGGCACCGGTGCTGGTCGAACGCGTCCTGCACTCCCGGCACGGGCGCACCCTCCGGCCGCGGGCAGGCCGGCTACTCGACGCGGAGCTGCGAGATCAGCTCCGCCTTGGCCGCCTCGAGCTCGTCGAGGTCGATCTCGCCGTCGTCGTAGCGCCGGTGCACCTCGCCCAGGCGGCGGATCACCTCTTCCTCGGTGAGGGTCGAGTCGGCGGGCTCGGCGCCGTCCGCCGGCTCGACCTCGCGGTCGGTGCGACCCTCGCGCCGCTCGCGCTTCGCGGCGGCCCTCTCCTTGCGCTGCTTGTCGATCTCGCGCTTGGCCTTGCTCGTCCTCGAAACCATGCGGGCTCCCGTGGGCCCCGGCGGCCCGGGACGCCCGACCAGGCTACCGGCTCCCCCGGGGGGCTCCTCCCCTCGCGCCGGCGGCGGCGGGATCGAGCGGGCGCGGCTACCGTGCGCCGGTCACCACGAGGAGGTCGGCATGGCACAGGACGAGACCATCGAGGACGGGGCCGGCGACGGTGTCGTGGAGACCGTCGAGGAGGAGCTCGTCGACCTGGACGGCGACGGCACCCCCGACGGCGTGCGGGTCACCGAGACCACCGCGATCGACATCGACGGCGACGGGGTGACCGACCTCGTCGGGATCACCGAGACCGTCGTGCTCGACGTCGACGGCGACGGCATCCCCGACCTGGTGCAGGTGACCGAGACCACCGCCATGGACGTCGACGGCGACGGCATCCCCGATGCCGTCGAGATCACCCGCACGACCGCGGTCGACGTCGACGGCGACGGCGAGCTCGACGCCGTCACGGTCGAGGAGATCGACATGACCGACCTGAACGGCTCGGCCGCCGACGACAGGGCGTGACCACGGCTCAGCGGCGGGCGCCCGCCACGTGCTGGAGGGCCCCGGCCACGATCGCCTGGGCCTCGTCGATCACCCGCTCGAGGTGCGCCTCGTCGCGGAAGCTCTCCGCGTACACCTTGTAGACGTCCTCGGTGCCCGACGGCCTGGCCGCGAACCAGCCGCTGGCGGCCACCACCTTGAGGCCCCCGAGCGGCGCGCCGCCCGCCGGGGCGCTGGTGAGCATGGCCAGGATCGGCTCGCCGGCCAGCTCGGTGTCGGTGACCTGCTCCGGCGACAGCGACGCCAGCGCGGCCTTCTCCTCCGGCGTGGCCGGCGCGTCGATCCGCCGGTAGGCGGGATCGCCGAAGCGCTCGGTGAGCGCGGCGTACCGCTCGCCCGGGTCGAGCCCGGTGCGGGCCGTCATCTCGGCGGCCAGCAGGCCGAGGATGAGCCCGTCCTTGTCGGTCGTCCACACCGAGCCGTCGAGCCGGAGGAACGACGCCCCTGCGCTCTCCTCGCCCCCGAAGCCGAGCGTGCCGTCGTAGAGCCCGCCGGAGAACCACTTGAACCCCACGGGCACCTCCAGCAGCGTCCGCCCCAGGTCGGCCGCGACCCGGTCGATCATGCTGCTCGACACCATGGTCTTGCCCACCGCCGCACCAGCCGGCCAACCCGGCCGGTTGGCGAAGAGGTAGTCGATGGCAACCGCCAGGTAGTGGTTGGGCGGGAGCAGCCCGGCGCCGCGGGTCACGATGCCGTGGCGGTCGGCGTCGGTGTCGTTGGCGAAGGCCACGTCGAAGTCGTCCTTCAGCGCGATCAGCGAGGCCATGGCGTACGGGGACGAGCAGTCCATCCGGATCTTGCCGTCCCAGTCGAGGGTCATGAAGCGGAAGGTGGGATCGACCGACGGGTTCACGACCGTCAGGTCGAGGTCGTACCGGTCGGCGATGGCACCCCAGTAGCCCACGCTGGCCCCACCGAGCGGGTCGGCGCCCAGGTGGAGGCCGGCCGCTCGGATGGCATCGAGGTCGACCACCCGCTCCAAGTCGGCGACGTAGGCGCCCACGAAGTCGTGCCGGTGGACCCGGTCGCGCGCCCGCTCGACGGGCGTGCGCGCCACACCCGCCAGGTCGGCGACCAGCAGGGCGTTGGCCCGATCCTGGATCCACCTCGTCACGTCGGTGTCCGCCGGACCGCCTGACGGGGGGTTGTACTTGAAGCCACCATCCGCAGGCGGGTTGTGCGACGGCGTCACCACCACCCCGTCGGCCAGGCCCGACCGCCGACCGCGGTTGTAGGTGAGGATGGCGTGCGAGATGGCGGGGGTGGGCGTGTAGCCGTCGGCCGCGTCCACCAAGACCTCGACGCCGTTCGCCACCAGCACCTCCAGCGCGCTGTCCGTGGCCGGGCCCGAGACGGCGTGGGTGTCACGGCCCAGGTAGAGGGGGCCGTCGATCCCCTGGGCGGCCCGGTGGTCGCAGATCGCCTGGGTGGTCGCCAGGATGTGCCACTCGTTGAAGGTCCTGGTGAGGGGCGATCCGCGGTGGCCCGACGTGCCGAACGACACCCGCTGGGCGGGCACCGACGGGTCGGGACGGTCGTCGGCGTACGCCCGGAGGAGCTCCCCCACGTCGACCAGCACCTCGGCAGGTGCAGGGGTTCCGGCCAGGGGGCTCACGTGCGCATCGGAGGCCATGGCCCGGACCGTACCCCCGGCCGGCCGGTCGCCTCCACGTGCCCCGGCGCGTCGATCCGGCGGCCGGCGCCGAGGTCGGACACGTCGATGGAGGCGTGGACGCCCGCATCCGACCCGGCCGCTGGCCCCACCGCCGCCGAGCGTCCAAGATGCCGGCGACGCGAGGAGGGGACGCGATGCGCCTGGAGGGTCTGCTGATCGCCAACCGGGGCGAGGTCGCCATCCGGGTGGCGCGCGCTGCGGCGGAGCTCGGGATCCGCTCGGTGGCGGTGTACTCCGAGGACGACGAGGGGTCGCTGCACCTGCGCGCCGCCGACGAGGCCGTGGCGCTCCGCGGCACGGGGCCGGCCGCCTACCTCGACGCCGAGCAGCTGCTGGGCGCCGCCCGCGCCACGGGCTGCCGGGCGCTGCATCCCGGCTACGGGTTCCTCAGCGAGCGCGCCGACTTCGCCCGCCGCTGCGCCGATGCCGGCCTCACCTTCGTGGGGCCCCGGCCCGAGGTCCTCGACCTGTTCGGCGACAAGGCCGCGGCGCGGGCCCTGGCCGGCCGGTGCGGCGTGCCCGTCCTGCGGGGCACCGATCGAGCGACCACCCTCGCCGAGGCCCGGTCCTTCCTGGAGGCGCTCGGCGACGGCGGCTCGATGCTCGTCAAGGCCGTCGCTGGCGGTGGGGGCCGGGGCATGCGCGCCGTCCACGACCCGGACACGCTCGAGGAGGCGTACGAGCGGTGCAGGTCGGAGGCCCGGGCCGCCTTCGGGCACGACGAGGTGTACGTCGAGGAGCTGCTCCCCCACGCCCGCCACGTCGAGATCCAGGTGCTCGGCGACGACACCGGCGCGGTCAGCCACCTCGGCGAGCGGGAGTGCAGCCTGCAGCGACGGCGCCAGAAGCTGGTGGAGGTCGCGCCCAGCCCGAGCCTGCCGGCCGGCCTGCGGACGCGGCTGGAGGTCGCCGCGCTCGCCCTCGCGGAGGCCGTGCGGCTCGACAACCTGGCCACCGTCGAGTTCCTCGTCGACGCCACGCCGGACGGGCCGGGCCACCTGGCCTTCATCGAGGCGAACCCGCGCCTGCAGGTGGAGCACACCGTGACCGAAGAGGTCACGGGCGTCGACCTGGTGCGGAGCCAGCTCGAGCTGGCGGCCGGGCGTTCGCTCGCCGACCTCGCCCTCACGCTGGGCGAGGTCCCCGCGCCCCGCGGCTTCGCGGTGCAGGTCCGGGTGAACGCCGAGACGGTCGCCGCCGACGGCGCCACCCGGCCCTCGGGCGGCACGGTGACGGCGTTCGACCTGCCCTCGGGCCCGGGCGTGCGGGTCGACACCGGCGGTCACGTCGGCTACCGGCCGAACCCCCGGTTCGACCCGCTCCTCGCCAAGGTCGTCGTGCGCTCGTCGGCCCCGAGCTACGCAGAGGCGGCGGCCAAGGCCTACCGCGCCCTGTGCGAGCTGCGGGTGGAGGGCGTGCGCACCAACGCCGGCTTCCTCCTCGAGCTCCTCCGCCATCCCGACGTGATCGCCAACCGGGTGACCACCCGGTTCGTCGAGGAGCAGGCCGTCTCGCTCGCCGCCGGCGGCATCGACCACCCGCGGCGCTTCTTCGAGCCGACGACGTCCTCGGCGCCCTCGGGCGCGGCCGACACCCGGACCGCGGCGATCGACAGCACCGACCCACTGGCGGTGCTCGTGCACGGCAAGGTGCCGCCCGCGACGCCGGTGGAGGCCCCACCGGCGGCGGCCGACCTCGGGCCCGGCATCGGTGCGCCCATGGCCGGCACCGTCGTCAGCGTCGATGTCGACGAGGGCGACGCCGTCCGGCCCGGCCAGCAGATCCTGGTGATGGAGGCCATGAAGATGGAGCACGTCGTGGCCGCCGAGGTGGGCGGGATCGTCCGCCACCTGCTCGTCGCGGCCGGCGACACGGTGGCCGAGGGCCATCCGCTCGCCGTGATCGAGCCGGCCGACGTGGCGGCGCCCGACGTGGCTCCGGGCGAGGAGCTCGACCTGGACGAGGAGCGGGCCGACCTGGCCGAGGTGCTCGACCGCCACGCCCGCACCCTCGACGCCGCCCGACCCGACGCGGTGGCGCGGCGCCGCCGCACCGGTCAGCGAACCGCCAGGGAGAACGTCGACGACCTGTGCGATCCCGGCAGCTTCGTGGAGTACGGCGCGCTCGTGATCGCCGCCCAGCGGCGGCGCCGGACGCTCGACGACCTCGTCGAGCGCACACCGGCCGACGGGCTGGTCGGCGGCGTCGGCCGGGTGAACGGCCGGCTCTTCGACGACGACCGCGCCCGGTGCGTGGTGATGTCGTACGACTACACGGTGCTGGCCGGCACGCAGGGCCAGCAGAACCATCGCAAGAAGGATCGCCTGTTCGAGCTGGCCGAGCGCTCCCGGCTGCCGGTGGTGCTCCTCACCGAGGGGGGTGGCGGCCGGCCCGGCGACACCGACGGGCTGGGCGTGGCCGGCCTCGACTGCATGGCCTTCGCCCTCTTCGGGCGGCTCAGCGGACTCGTCCCCCTCGTCGGGATCGCGTCCGGTCGGTGCTTCGCCGGGAACGCCGCTCTCCTCGGCTGCTGCGACGTGGTGATCGCCACGGAGGGCGCCACCATCGGCATGGGCGGGCCGGCCATGATCGAGGGGGGCGGGCTCGGCATCTACCGGCCGGAGGAGGTCGGTCCCCTCGCCGTCCAGGTCCCGAACGGCGTGGTCGACGTGGCCGTGGCCGACGAGGCCGAGGCGGTGCGCGTCGCCAAGCAGTACCTCTCGTACTTCCAGGGCCCGGTGGCGACGTGGTCGTGCGCCGACCAGCGGCTCCTCCGCTCCGCCATCCCCGAGAACCGCCTCCGCGTGTACGACGTGCGACGGGTGATCGAGCTCCTCGCCGACACCGGATCGGTGCTGGAGCTGCGCCGCCACTTCGGGCCCGGGATGGTGACCGCCCTGATCCGCATCGAGGGCCGCCCGATGGGCGTGGTGGCCAACAACCCGGTGCACCTGGCCGGGGCCATCGACAGCGACGGCGCCGACAAGGCCGCCCGGTTCCTCCAGCTGTGCGACGCCTTCGACCTGCCGGTCGTGTTCCTCTGCGACACCCCCGGGATCATGGTTGGCCCCGAGGCAGAGAAGACGGCGCTCGTCCGCCACGCCAGCCGGCTCTTCGTGACCGGCGCGAGCCTCACCGTCCCGTTCTGCACCGTCGTCCTCCGCAAGGGCTACGGCCTCGGAGCGCAGGCCATGGCCGGAGGCTCGTTCAAGGCGCCGGTGCTGACCGTGGCCTGGCCGACCGGGGAGTTCGGCGGCATGGGGCTGGAGGGAGCCGTGAAGCTCGGCTACCGCAACGAGCTGGCCGCCATCGACGACCCGGCCGAGCGCCGGGCGCTGTTCGACCAGATGGTCGCCCGCATGTACGAGCACGGGAAGGCGGTGAACACCGCGTCGCACTTCGAGATCGACGACGTGATCGACCCGGCCGACTCGCGACGCGTCGTCCTGGAGGTGGTGGGCGCCGGCCCGGGGCCACCCGCCCGGCGTGGCAAGAAGCGCCCCTGCGTCGACACCTGGTGACCCGCGGACCGTCCCCGTGCCCCGGGGGCTCCGCTCGGATACGGTCCACGCATGTCGCCGCAGCGGTCACCCGCCTCCCGGGCCCTGGTCGTCGGCGTGGTCGGCGCCGTCATCCTGGTCATCAACCTGGCCAACCTCACCAGCGACGACGAGGGCGCCTGGCTGCTGCTCAACTGGCTGGGCGTCGCCTGCGGCGTGCTGATGATCCTCGTCGCCCTCGACACCTACATGTCCTCCAAGATCCGCGAGGGCTGACCGCACCACCACGGGCGCGACGCGGGCCCGCCGCACCGCCCCCAGCCGGGGTTACTGTGCCGCCGAGCACGACGGAGGGGGACGACGTGACGAGCATGCCGCCGGTGAGCAGCTGGGACACCGACTACGACATCTTCGACCCGGCGTACGTGGCCGATCCCTACCCGATCTGGGACGGGCTGCGGGCGACCTGCCCGATCGCCCACTCCGACCGGTGGGGCGGGTCGTGGCTCCCGACCCGCTACGCCGACATCTCGGCCATCGCCCACGACGTGGAGCACTTCAGCTCGGCCGAGGTGGGGGTGGTCTCGGGCCGGGCCGACGCGGAGGGAGCGCCACTCCTGCCTGCGGGAGTGCCACCCATCTCCTCGGATCCGCCCGTGCACACGTGGGCGCGCCGCCTGCTGCTGCCCTGGTTCTCGCACCGGGCCGTCGACCGCTACGAGCCCTTCACCCGCCAGCTGTGCCGGGATCTGCTCGACGGGTTCGCCGACGGCGGCCGGGCCGACGCCGCGGCCGACTACGCCCAGCAGATCCCGGTCCGCGTGATCGCCTCGGTGCTCGGCGTGCCCGGCGACATGGCCGACACCTTCACCGGCTGGGTGCGCGACGTGCTCGAGTTCGCGCACGACGACGAGCGACGCGAGGCCGGCACCCGGGCCGCGGTCGACTTCTTCGTGCAGCAGATCGCCCAGCGCAAGGAGCGACCGGGCACCGACCTGATCAGCGAGCTGCTCCACGCCGAGGTCGACGGCCAGCCCGTGCCCGAGGAGCACGTCCTCGGCACCGTGGCGCTCACGCTGGTCGCCGGCGTCGACACCACCTGGAGCGCGATCGGCTCGGCCCTCTGGCACCTGGGCACCCACCCGGACGACCGCCGGCGCCTCGTCGCCGAGCCGGGCATCTGGCCGACGGCGATCGAGGAGCTGCTGCGCGCCTACGCCCCGGTCACCATGGCCCGGCTGGTCACCGCCGACGTGGAGGTCGGTGGCTGCCCGATGCGGGCCGGCGACAAGGTGCTGCTCAGCTTCCCGGCGGCCAACCGCGACCCCGAGGCCTTCCCCGACGCCGACCAGGTGCTGCTCGACCGCCAGCACAACCGCCACGTGGCCTTCGGCGTGGGGATCCACCGCTGCGCCGGCTCGAACCTCGCCCGCATGGAGCTGCGCGTCGCCCTGGAGGAGTGGCTGGCCCGGATCCCCGAGTTCCGGGTCGAGGATCCGGACGCGGTCACCTGGGCCGGCGGGCAGGTCCGCGGCCCCCGCGACCTGCCGGTGGTGTTCCCGTAGGGGGACCTGACGATCCGGGGGAGCGTCCGGGAACCGCCGAGCGATGCCGGGGCCTGGCCGCGATACTCGGGGCATGCAGCGCGTGGTCACCGTGCGCACCAGCGCGCGTGAGGCCCTCTACGACATCACCGGGTCGGTGCGCGAGGTGGTGTCGGCCAGTGGCGTCGGCTGCGGCGCCGTCGCGGTCTACGCCCAGGGCGCCACCGCTGCGATCATGATCCAGGAGAACTGGGACGACAGCGTGCAGCGCGACGTGGTCAGCCTGCTGCGCGACCTGATCCCCCGAGGCGTGTGGGAGCACGACCGCCAGGACGGCAACGGCGACGCCCACCTGAAGGCCGGTCTCGTCGGCCCCTCGGAGACGATCCCGATCGTCGACGGACGCCTCGGCCTCTCCCGGTGGCAGAACGTGTTCCTGTGCGAGTTCGACGGTCCGCGGGCCGAGCGCCACGTCGTCGTCACCGTGCTCCCCGCCGCTCCCCGACCCTGAGAGGCAGCCCCGTGCAGATCGCCGCCGTGCTCTTCCCCCGTGTGACCGCCCTCGACGTGGTCGGGCCCTACGAGGTGCTCCAACGGCTGCCCGGGGCGACCGTCACGTTCGTGGGGCACCGGCGCGGCGAGGTGCGCACCGAGAACGGGTTCCTCGGGCTCACCGTCGATGCCACCTTCGACCAGGTCGGCTCGCCCGACGTGGTCGTGGTGCCGGGCGGCATCGGGACCCGATCCCTCCTCGACGACGGCCCGCTGCTCGACTGGCTGCGGGCGGCCCATCGCACCAGCCGCTTCACGACCTCGGTGTGCACCGGCTCGCTGCTGCTGGGCGCGGCGGGGCTGCTGCAGGGGCTCACGGCCACGACCCACTGGAGCGTGCTCCCCATGCTGGAGAGCTTCGGCGCCACCCCCACCACCCAGCGGGTGGTCGAGCACCTCGACCGGCGCATCGTCACCGCGGCGGGGGTGTCGTCGGGCATCGACATGGCACTGCGCCTGAGCGAGCTCCTGGTCGACTCCGTGGCCGCCCGGGCCATGCAGCTGGCCATCGAGTACGACCCCCAGCCGCCCTTCGACGCCGGGCATCCCGAGCGGGCCGGCGACGAGGTGAGGGCCCGGCTGGCCGAGTACGCCAGATCGAAGGCCTGAGGGCCCCGTCGGGCCCGGGACCGCGAGCGAGGAGCCCGACATGGCCAGCTGGAGCACGTTCGAGCACGAGGCGCCCGAGCTGGCGGCGTCGGTGCGGTCGCGCTTCGCCGCCAACCCGCACCACGTGCTCGGCACCCTGCGGCGCGACGGGTCGCCCCGGCTCAGCGGCACCGAGGTCCACATCCACGACGGCGAGGTGTGGCTCGGCGTGATGCCCGGTTCGCGCAAGCTCGACGACGTGCGGCGCGACCCGAGGTGCGCGCTCCACTCGGCCCCTCTGGAGACAGACCTGGCGGCGGGCGACGCCAAGCTGGCGGGACGGGCCGAGGAGGTCGCCGATCCGGCCCGGCGAGCGGCCGTCCTGGCGGCCATCGCCCCGCAGGACGCCCCGGTCGACGGGAGCCTCCTCCGGCTCGACCTCGGCGAGGCCTCCCTGGTCACCGTGCGAGGCGATCGTCTGCACGTCGACACCTGGCACCCCGGCGGCCCCGCGGACCACGTCGAGCGGCGCTGAGTCCGGGTCCGGCCCCGATGCCGCCGCCGGGAGCCCCAGTAGGATCGGCCGTGCTCCGCCGGCGGAGCCGACGACGCGCACGGGGGTGCAGCACATGACGCCGAGCACGACCGTCCCCACGGGGGCCCACGAGCTGACGGGCCAGTGGCTGACCGCCGTCCTGGGCCGCCAGTTCGCGGGCGCGTCCGTCGAGGTGGCCGACGCCCAGCCGGTCGGCACGGGCCAGGTGGCCGACAGCGTGCGGCTCTCCTTGGCGTGGTCGCCGCCCGGAGCGGGCCCGACGACCATGGTCGCCAAGGTCACCTCGGCCTCGCCCACCAGCAGGGCCTCGTCGCGCCTCACCCGCACGTACGAGATCGAGGTCGGCTTCTACCGCGACCTGGCGCCGTCGCTGCCGGTCCACACGCCTCGCTGCTACTACGCCGGCCACGAGCCCGACGACGACGGCTACGTCGTGCTGCTCGAGGACGCCGCGCCGGCCACCCAGGGCGACCAGATGGCGGGCTGCTCGGTCGACGAGGCGTCCGCCGCGCTGGACGAGCTCGCCCTGCTGCACGGCCCCCGCTGGGGCGACCCCGCCCTGACCGACCTGTCCTGGCTCGACCGCCACGGCGACGACCACGCCGACAACGTCACCCTCCTGCTCCGCATGGCCCTGCCCACCTTCCTCGATCGCTTCACCGACCGGCTGAGCCCCGACGCCGTCGCCGCGACCGGCCGGCTGGCCGATCGCCTGCCCGCGTACCTCGCCCGCGACCGCGGCCCCACCGTGGTGCACGGCGACTTCCGCGTCGACAACCTCCTCTTCGGCGCGGGGCGCGTCTTCGTCCTCGACTGGCAGACCGTCACCCTGGGGCCCGCCCTCAGCGACGTGAGCTACTTCCTGGGCGGGAGCCTGCCCATCGAGGTCCGCCGGCGCGAGGAGCGCGACCTCGTCGGTCACTACCACCAGCGCCTCGTGGCGGCCGGCGGCGACCTGTCGTGGGACGACTGCTGGTGGGGCTACCGGCGCTTCGCCTTCGACGGCCTGGTGATGGCCATCGGCGCGTCGTTCCTGGTCGAGCGCACCGACCGGGGCGACGAGATGTTCGCAGCCATGGCCGAGCGCTCCGCCCGCCACGCCCTCGACCTCGGCACCGAGGAGCTCATCGCCGGCTGAGGCCACCGGTGGGTCGGGCCCCGTCGCCGACGCGCACCAGAGCCCGTCCGCTCAGCCGCCGCGCGGGGGCAGGGACCCGGACCCGATCGCGGCCAGCGCCGTCGGGTCCGAGAGAACCGGGCTCGTCGGGCCGCCGGTGGCGAGACGGAACTCGCCGGTCGCCAGGTCGGCCTGCAGCGTCAGCGCGTCCCCGGCCCTGCCCCACTCGAGGGTGAGCCGGCCGGGCCCCTCGGCGGCCCACCGGAACCGCCCGGCGAACGCCGGGTGCGTGGCCCTCAGGCGGATCGCGCCCAGCAGCGCCCGAACCACGGGCTGCTCCAGCGCGGCGCCGATCTCGCCGGGCCGGTAGTGGTGGCGGTTCAGGTCGCGACCCACGCCCGTCCGCTCGAACAGCGAGACGTCGTTGGTCCCCGCCAGCAGGCCGACGTAGTACACGTGGGGCAGGCCGGGAAGGCAGAGCTGGAGGAGCCGGGCGAGCAGGTAGCGGCGGTCGTCGCGGCCGAGGGCGTCGTAGAAGGTGCAATCCACCTGGTAGGCATCCGCATCCGACGACGTCACCGCCCTGGCGATGTGAGCGGTGCCCCCGCTCGCGCGACCGATGGCGCCGACCAGGGCGGCGAGCTGGCTCCGGTCGAGCAACCCCCCCGAACCCGGATCCGACGCGTCGACGCCCACGTCGGCCAGCCCGATGCCGTCGTGGGTGTCGAGCACCGTCACCGCGTTCGACGGCCGCACCTCGAGCCACCTCGCCAGCGGGCCGGCGTCGCCGGTGGTCAGGGCATGGAGCACCAGGGGCGGGAGCGCGAAGTCGTAGACCCAGTCGATGCGGCCGGCGATCTCGAGCTGGTGGGCGACCGACGAGTGCACCTCGGCGAGCACACGCATCCCCCGGCGCCGCACCCGCGCCGCCAGCTCCTCGATCACGCCGATCGTCCCGGGGAGCATGAAGCAGCTGGTCCCGGCCCGCTTCACCGAGTAGCCGACGGCGTCGAGGCGCACGGTCGACACGCCGTGCTCGGCCAGGCGGGCCAGCACCGCCTCCAGGTACGCCCAGGTGCCCGGGTCGGCGATGTCGAGGTCGATCTGGTCGGGGCCGAACGTCGTCCACACGATCCGGCGGGAGCCGTCGCCGAGGGTCACGGGCGTCAGGGGGAGCCCCGGGCGCGGCCGGTAGATCTGCGCCAGGTCGCCGGCGGTCGCGCCACGCGGGAACACGCGGTCCATGGTGAGGAACAGGCCGGCGGACGGCGAGCCGTCGGCCCGGGCGAGGAAGTCGACGAACCGGGGGGACCGCGACGACAGGTGGTTGACGACCAGGTCGGCGGTCACCTCCACCGACCGGCTGAGGCGCTCGATGTCGCCCCAATCGCCGAGGCGCGGATCGACCTGCTCGTGGTCGATGGGGTCGAAGCCGGCGTCGGCGCCGTCGAAAGGGACGAAGAAGGGGAGCACGTGCACACCGCCGAACAGGCCGGCCAGCGGCCCGCGAAGGAGGTCGTCGAGGCCGCGCAGCGAGCCCGCGAGCCGGTCGGCGTAGGCGATGAGGTGCACCTGGTTCGCCACGGTCGGCGCTCGGCTAGGGGCGGGGAGCCGCCCCCGCCACCAGCGGGTTGGGGGTGGGGGGAGCCACCCGCGTGAGGGTGTTGCGGTCACGGTGGTGGAACGGCTCCGGGCGGTCTTGGATCTCCAGGACCGTGTCCTCGTCGTAGCTCCACGTGCCGTCGGCGTGGACGGTCACGCGGATGCGGAACTCGACGGTGCGGAAGGCGTGGAGCAGGAACGGGTTCGAGCAGATGCCGTACGTCTCGCTGCCGATCGCCGCGGTCAGCTCGAACTCCGTGGCGTCGGGCTCGGCCCGTCCCGACGCCATGGCGACCTGGGCGCGAGGGATCGCGAGGGTCTGGACGACCGTCTTGGTCGCCGGCTCCCACAGCCAGTAGCCGACCTGGTCGTGGAAGGTCTCGATCTCGCCCGGCTTCACGATGTGGACGTGGTAGCGGAGCCCGTAGAAGAGCTGGGGACCGTTCGTCTGGGGATCGATGGGCTGGAGCTCGTAGCGCTCGACGAAGGCGTCGACCTCCGTGCCCTCGACCACGGGGTGCTCGTCGACCCCCGGTGCGCCCGTCCAGACGCCGGCCATCGGGCCGAGGGGCCCGAGGTTGGCGAGGGTGTCCGGGTCGGCGTCGGGCTCGGTGTAGATGTCGGCGGGGAACGAGGACATCACCGGACACTACCCAGCGCCCCGACGCGCCATCGACGGTCAGGCGGTGGCTTCCTCCTCGGCGCCGGTCACCTGGGCGGCCCGGGCCAGCACCCCGAAGGCGTCGGCGATCCGGCCCGCGAGATCAGGCAGCTCGCGCAGCACGTCGCGGTCGGCGGTGATGCCGAAGAGCAGCTGCTCGTCGTAGGAGACGACCGCGATCGTGAGCCCCTCGTTGTCGACGACCTCCACGAAGGGGAAGGCCTCGAGCAGCCGGGCGCCCCGGAGGAACAGCGGCACGGGGGGGCCCGGGATGTTCGTGATGATCAGGTTCATCGGCGTGCGCGCGGCCAGCAGCCGGGTCACGTGCCCGTCGAAGGGCACCATCTCGGTGGCGATGGCGAGGATCGCGAGCGCGCCGTCGGTGACCCCGCTGCCTCGCAGGTCGGAGATCTGGTCGTGCACCGAGGTCAGCTGGGCGAGGGGATCCCGCTCGCCGACCGGGAGGTCGACCATCACCATCGAGACCCGGTTGCCGAGCGTGGCGCCGTGCTCGTCGCCGGTTCGCCGTGACACCGGAACCATCGCCTTCAGGGTCCGCCCGTCGACGTCCTCGCCGCCGTCGACGAGGAAGCCGCGCAGCGCCCCGGTGCACGCCGCCACCACGACGTCGTTCAGCGTGGTGCCGGTTCGCTCCTTGGTGCGGCGGACCTGGGCGAGCGGCACCCGCGCCACCGCCCACCGGCGATGGCGCGTCACGGGCACGTTCCACGGCGCCGGCCGGATCGGCGTGGACATGGTGGAGAGGGCCTGGCCGATGTTCGACAGCACCACCCTGGCCTGCTGGGGGGCCTGGAGGACGCCCATGGCGTTGCGGGCGAGCTCGGACGGGCGGGTCAGGCGCTCCCGCATGGTGTCGACCAGCAGCCGGTTGGGCGAGGGCGGGGACGACGGCCGCCACGCCGGGGGCGGCGGTTCGGGAGGGGGCACGGGCTCGGTGTCGACCAGCGCCAGCGCGAGGTCGACGTTGGCGATGCCGTCGCCGAGGGTGTGGTGCACCTTGGTGATGAGGCCCACCCGGTCGCCCTCGAGGCCGTCGACGAACCACAGCTCCCAGAGAGGTCGCGCCAGGTCGAGGGGGAGCGACTGGATCCGCGCCGTGAGCTCCATCAGCTGGTCCTCGTCGCCGGGGCGGGGCAGGGCCGTGAGACGCACGTGGTACGTGAGATCGAAGCGCTCGTCGTCCACCCAGATCGGCCGGCCCTGGCGATACGGCACCGGCATGACCCGCTGGCGCAGGCGAGGCACCCGGTGCAGCCTCCTCTCGACATGCAACCGCAGCTCGTCGATCCGGAGCCGGCCGCTGTCGTCGCGGAGCGGAGCGGCCTGCAGGATGCTCAGCGAACCCACGTGCTGGGGCTCGTGCGGCGTCTCCAAGTGGAGGAACTGCACGTCCATCGGGCTGAGCCGGTCGTACCCCATGAGACCCCCGCGATCCCCTGCGGTCCACCGACCGCACGCCAAGCCTCGCGCGAACGGGCGATGCTGGTGCGGTCGACGAAGGGGAGGTCGCCGTGATCGCTCGCCGGCTCGGGTCGTCCGGCCCGGAGGTGTCGGCCATCGGCCTGGGCTGCATGGGGATGTCCGACCTGTACGGACCGGCCGACGAGGCCGAGAGCATCGCCACCGTGCGCGCCGCGCTCGACGCCGGCATCACGCTGCTCGACACCGGCGACTTCTACGGCATGGGCCACAACGAGCTGCTGCTCCGCGAGGCGCTGCGAGGCCGCGATCGGGAGCAGGTGGTGCTGAGCGTCAAGTTCGGGGTCCTGCGCGACCCGGGCGGTGGGTTCGGCGGGCTCGACGCCCGGCCGGCGGCGGTGAAGAGCTTCCTCGCCTACACGCTCCGCCGCCTGGGCACCGACCATGTCGACGTGTACCGGCCGGCCCGGGTCGACCCGCAGGTGCCGATCGAGGACACGGTGGGGGCGATCAGCGAATTGGTGGAGGCCGGGCACGTCCGCCACGTCGGCCTGTCGGAGGTCGGCCCGGACACCCTGCGCCGCGCCCACGCCGTGCACCCCGTCTCCGACGTGCAGATCGAGTACTCGCTCCTGTCGCGGGGCATCGAAGCCGACATCCTGCCCGCGTGTCGCCGGCTCGGCGTGGGCGTGACCGCCTACGGCGTGCTCTCGCGGGGCCTCCTCAGCGGCCACTGGTCGAACGACCGAGCGGTGACACCCGGCGACTTCCGGGCGCGGAGCCCCCGCTTCCTCGGCCAGAACCTCGACCGGAACCTGGCGCTGGTCGAGTCGCTCCGATCGGTCGCCGGCGAGCGGGGGGTCACCGTCGCCCAGGTATCGATCGCGTGGGCGCTGTCACGCGGCGCCGACATCGTCCCCCTGGTGGGTGCCCGCCGCCGCGAACGCCTCGCCGAGGCCCTCGGCGCGCTCGACGTGCAGCTGACGCCCGGCGACCTCGACGCCATCGAGCGGGCCGTGCCGCCCGGCGCAGCCGCCGGCGACCGCTACGACGCCCACCAGATGGCGTCGCTCGACAGCGAGCGCGGCGGGCGCTGACCGGCTCCGGCGGGCGACACTGGGCATCGTGGCCACCCACCGATCGACCACCGAGCTCGAGGCCGGCCTCGAGCAGATCCGCCGATCGCCTCGCAGCGTCGGGACCGTCGAGCTCATCGTCCGCCGACCTGCGGTCGACGAGCGGGAGGTCATCTCCGAGGGCGAGCTCCGGCTCGACACCGGCCTGGTCGGCGACTCCTGGCTCGAGCGGGGAAGCACTCGCACCGCCGACGGTGCCGCTCACCCCGACATGCAGCTCAACGTCATGAACGCCCGGGTGATCGCCCTCCTCGCCCCCGAGCCCCACCGGTGGGCGCTGGCCGGCGACCAGCTCTACGTCGATCTCGACCTCAGCGAGGCGAACCTGCCGGCGGGCACCAGGCTGCGCCTGGGCTCGGCCGTCATCGAGGTCACGGCCGAGCCGCACCGAGGCTGCGCCAAGTTCGCGGCCCGGTTCGGTCCCGACGCCCTCCGCTTCGTGAACTCCGACGTCGGGCGCCAGCTCCGCCTGCGCGGCCTCAACGCGAAGGTCGTGCAGCCCGGGAGGCTGCACCGGGGCGACGCCATCGCCAGGCTCTGACCGGCCGCCCGGTGGTCAGCGGTGGCCCCGGGTGCCGGCCACGGCCCGGATCGCGTCGATCCAGTGGTCGAGGCCGGGGACGTCGGCGCCCGCGACCTTGGCCCCGTCGTCAGCCCGGCGGAGCTGCACCGCGGCCTCCCAGCCGGGCTGCGCCCGGAACGCCTCGACCTCGCCGGGGCTCAGACCGCCGCCCTGGGCCGCGAGGGTGGCGATGCTGTCACTCGACAGCATCGAGCGATAGCCCGGATCGACGGTGACGAGGTACCGCTTGGCGGTCACGTGCCCGGCGACCAGCGCGGCCACGCGATCACCGAGGACGGGGCGCACCGCTGCCGCCCCGATGGCGCCGTGCCGCGGCTGACCGGGCCCGTCCCAGGGGTGGGCGAGGTCGTGCACCAGCCCGGCCACCTGCAGCTCGACGTCGTCCGGATGGTCACGCTGGAGGAGAGCCGCGCACTGCAGCCCGTGATCGAGCTCCGAGAACGCCCCCGTCTCCACCGAGGGGGTGCCACCCAGCGCTCGCAGGTGGTCGACGAGCTCGTCGACGTCGTGGAACTCCTTCATCCTCTTCCCCTCCGGCGCACGGCGGCCCCGACCCCGGGCGGTCACCCGCCGAGGCGACGCGTGATGACCGCGAGGCAGTCGTCGGGCGCGTCGATCTGCACGAAGTGGCCCGCGCCCTCGATGCGGTCGAGGGTGGCGCCCGGCAGCTCCGCGGCCCACTGCTCGGCCCAGGCCCAGGTGAAGACCTGGTCGGCGTCGCCGAACGCGACGTGGATCGGCACGGCGGTCCATCGCTGGAGCGCGGCCCGGGCCGCCGCCTGGGCTCGGGCATCGCCCAGCTCGGGCTGGGCGAACGGGAGGCAGAACGGGAACCGCCGGGCCCCCGCCTTGGCCGCGGCGTCGACGAACGGGGCGTCGAAGGCCCGTCGGACGGCGTCGACGTCGTGGCCGGGCCGCTGCAACGCTCCGGCGACCACGCCGCCGGTCGGCATGTCGCCCCCGAGCTGCCCGGGGTCGAGGGCCGCCTGCCGCCACCAGCGGATCCCGTCGCCGTACTCGAAGTCGTCGCGGTGCAGCCACGTGTTGAGGATGAAGAGCCGGGCGTAGCGCTCGGGCTGCTCGACGGCGGCGCACAGCCCGATGGGGCCGCCCCAGTCCTGCACCACCAGGTGGATCCGCCGCAGATCGAGGTGCTCGACGAGCCGGCGGAGCGCGCCACGGTGGCCGGCGATGGTGTACCAGGAGTCCTCGGTGGGCTTGTCGGACCGCCCGAACCCGAGATGGTCGGGGGCCACCACCCGGAAGCCGAGGGCGACGAGGGGTGCGATCCAGTCGCGATAGAGGTAGGCCCAGGTGGGCTCCCCGTGGAGCAGCAGGAAGGTGCCCCGCTCGGGGCCGGCCGGGCGTTCGTCGACGTAGTGCTGGCGGAGCCCGCCGGGCTGCGTCAGGTACCGGGGGGCCCACGGCCAGTCGAGGTCGGCGAACCGGTCGTCGGGGGTGCGGGCGACGTCCACGGCTCAGAGCCTCTCGATCGAGAGCGTGATGCCGCCGTCGGGCGAGTCGATGTAGTACGCGCGATACGTCGCGTCGTGCTCCAACGCCAGGGCCCGGATCCCGTCGAGCGGCAGCGTCACGTCACCCAGCTCGGCCACCCACGAGTCCGACATCGTGGGCGACAGCGCGAGCACCCCGTGGGCGACGCGGAGGCGGGGCGAGCGGTACGCGTCGATCGTGCGGCGGCCGCGCCGCATGAAGTACAGGACGATCGACGCGATCCAGGCCAGGGCCACTCCGGCCACCGCGGCCGTGGCCACGCCCCCGCCCGGGGAGACCGCGATGCCCACGACCAGCGCGACGACCGCCACCGCGAACACCACGGCCAGCAGCACCCACGACCGCCGGCGCTGTCGCCCGTACACCTCCACCGTGCGGGCGGCCAGCTGCTCCTGGTCGGGCGAGAGCCGCCCGGCGATGTTCGCCGCCAGATCGTCGGCGTCGAAGCCGAACGCCGTTCCCAGATCCGGATCGAACGCCACAGCGGGAGCGTAGGCGCCGGTGGCCGCCACCATCCCGGCCGCCACCCCGGCCCGGCGCTCCGGCCGGCCGCCGCCTCGGGCCGAGGCCCCTAGCATGCGCTGCGGGGGAGGCCTCGATGCAGCGGCTGGCACTCGATCAGGGCCCGGTGGAGATCCGGGGGGCGCTCGACCTCGACCGGGCCGGCGAGGGCGTCACGCCGCGCCGGCTGCCTCGGTGGACCCGCCCGCAGATCCCGGACCTCATGATGGAGGCGACCGTGGCCATGTCGTCCGGGGTCCGGGTCGCCCTGCGCACCAGCTCTCCGTGGCTCGAGCTCGACGCCCACGCCACGGCCGTGCACCTGTCCGGCCGGCCCTTCGTGGCGCCGGCGTTCGAGCTCGTCGTCGACGGCACCGTGCGGTCGCTCGCCCGCGCCCCGGACCCGTCGGTGATCCACATCGAGCCGATGCGGCGCGACGTCGTCGGCTTCGACGCCGGTGGCGTGGCGACCGTGCGGTTCGAGGGCCTCGGCGGCGGCGAGAAGGACTGCGAGATCTGGCTGCCCACCGACGCCAGCGTCGATCTGGTCGAGCTGCGGGTGGCCGACGGGGCGACCGTCACGCCAGCTGGCCACCGGTCGCGTACGTGGCTCCACTACGGGAGCTCGATCAGCCACTGCCTCGACGTCGACCGGCCCAGCGCCAGCTGGCCCTTCATCGCGGCCACGGCCGCCGGCGTGGAGGTGACGAACCTCGGGTTCGCCGGCCAGTGCCACCTCGACGCCTTCGTGGCCCGCACCATCCGCGACACGCCCGCCGACCTGATCAGCCTCAAGGTCGGCATCAACCTGCTCAACGCCGCGTCGATGTCCGCCCGCACGTTCGGACCGGCCCTGGACGGCTTCCTCGACACGGTGCGCGAGGGCCACCCGACCACCCCGCTCCTGGTCGTCTCCCCCGTGTGGTGTCCCCTCGTCGAGGATCGGCCGGGCCCGACCGTGCCGCGCCACGACGGCACCTTCGCCACGGTCGACGTCCCCGAGGCCATCGCCCTCACCGCACTCACCGGCCGCCTCGTGCGCGAGTCGATCACGGCGACCGTCCTCAGGCGACAGGGGGCAGGCGACTCGAACCTGTACGCCCTCGACGGCCTCGGGCTGTTCGGGCGCGAGGACGAGGCCGACCTGTACGACCGCCTCCACCCCAACCCCGCCGGCTACCGGCGGATCGGCGAGCGCTTCGCCGCCCTGGCCTTCGGCCCCGGCGGCCCCTTCGGGTCGAGCTAGCGGCCCCCGCGGGCCGGGCGTCGGGCGCGGCCCTCACCGGCGCCCGGCCGGGCTCCGGGCGTGCCCGCCGCCGTCGGCGGGCGCCCACCGAGGCCGCGCCAGACGAGCGTGGCCACCCGCTCCGCCCAGCGAGCGGGCGGGTCGTCGCCGGCGAGGGCGCGCGCGTACCAGCTCCCCGTGAGGGTGTTGAGCGCCGTGTCGACGTCGGCACCGGCGTCGAGCAGGCCGGCATCGAGGGCCCGTTCCAGCGCCGCGCCGAGGCGCGCACGGCGCGGCGCCACCACTCGCTCCCGGTAGAAGGCCACCAGCTGCGGATCGGTCGACCCCACGAACATGGTGCCCACCATGGCCAGGCCGTCGGGGCGGCTGATCCCGTGGCGGAAGGCCTCGAGCTCGCGCACCAGGTCGGCGAAGGGGTCGTCGGTGGGCTCAGGGGCGGCGGCACGCGCCATCGCGGCGATCGCCGCGGTGGCCAGATCGGCCTTGGTGGGCCACCGCCGGTAGAGCGCCTGGCGGGTCGTGCCCGCCTCCTCGGCCACGGCGACGAGCGACATGGCCTCGTAGCCGTGTCGGGCCAGGTGCCGCCGAGCGACGTCGAGCACCCGGGCGTCGATGTCGGTGTCGCGAGGCCGTCCACGAGCGGGTTCGCCCACGGCCACCATCGTACCGGTGAACAATACAATCCAGTAGTGTATGGTTATGGGGGGTTTCCGCACCTGCTCACGAGCACGCGGAGCCCCCGTGTCCGCAGCGATCGACGCCCTCGGCGTCTGACCTGAGGGGAGAACCCGATGCGCATCGCCGTCATCGGCGCCGGCCGGGTGGGCGCCACCCTGGGCCGGCGCGCCCGGTCCGCCGGCCACGACGTCGTGTACGGGGTGCGCGACCCCGCCGAGCCCCGGCACGAGGCCCTCGGCGCCGTGGCCACGGTCGACCGGGCCGTGGTCGGCGCCGACGTCGTCGTGGTCGCGCTGCCCTGGGACGCGGCGAGCACCGTGCTCCCCGGTCTCGACGTCGGCCACGCCGTCGTCATCGACGCCACCAACCCGCTCGCCGCCGGTGCCCGCGACCTCGACCGGCACCCCGAGCTGTCGGGCGCCGAGCTCGTGGCCCGCTGGACGGGCAGCGGGCGGGTGGTCAAGGCGTTCAACACCACGGGATCGGGGAACCTGGCCGACCCCGCCTACCCCGGGGGCACCCCGGTCATGCTCGTCACCGGCGACGACGCCGAGGCCAAGCAGGTCGCGATGGCACTGGCGGAGCAGCTCGGGTTCGACCCGGTCGACGCCGGGCCGCTGGGCGCGTCGAGCGATCTCGAGCACCTCGCCACGATCTGGATCCGCCTGGCGTACTCGCTCGCGCACGGACCCGACATCGCCTTCGCGCTGCTGCGGCGGTGAGGGCCGGCCATGAGCGACACCGATCACGACACGAAGCGCACCTCGTACCTCGAGCTGTTCTTCGACCTCGTCTTCGTCTTCGCCATCACCCAGCTGGCTTCGGCCCTCCACGCGGACCACAGCGCCTCGGGATGGGCCCACGCCGCCCTCCTGGCCTGGCTCGTCTGGTGGGCCTGGTCGCAGTACACGTGGGCCGGCAACGCCATCGACCTCGACCGGCGGCCCGTCCAGCTCGCCGTGCTGGGCGTCACAGGCGTCGCCCTGCTCGCCGCCGCGGCCATCCCGGCCGCGTTCGGCGACACCGGGCTGCGCTTCGCCGTCCCGTACGTCGCGGTCCGCCTCGCCGGGCTCGCCCTGTACTGGGCCGGCCTCCGCCACGATCGCGCCCACCAGGCCGCGCTCCGCACGTTCCTGCCGATCGCGGTGATCTCCCCGGTCCTGGTCCTCGTCGGGGGCGCCGCCCCCGGGAGCGTCCGACCGTGGGTCTGGCTCGCGGCCGTCGCCGTCGACGTCGTCAGCGCCCTCAACGCCGGGCGGGGCGAGTTCCGGGTCTCCCCCGCCCACTTCGCCGAGCGCCACGCGCTCATCGTGATCATCGCCCTCGGTGAGTCCGTCATCGCTGCCGGTGCCGCCCTGAGCGACCTCGACCCCTCGCCGGCGCGGACGGCCACCACGGTGGCCGGCTTCGCCGTCGTCGCCACGCTGTGGTGGGCCTACTTCGGCTGGGTGAGCAAGGCGACCGAACGGCGTCTCGCTGCGACGCCCGACCACCGCCAGCGGGCCCACCTGGCCCGCGACCTCTACACCTTCGGGCACCTCCCGATCGTCACCGGTGTGATCGTCTTCGCCGTCGGGGTGGAGGAGGCGCTGCTGCACCCCACCGATCCGCTCGACGCCTTCGGTCGCGCCGCGATCGCCGGCGGGCTCGCGCTGTTCCTGGTCGGGTTCGTGCTGGGCAACGCCCGGGCCACCCACACCCTGCTCGTCGAGCGGGCGGTGGGCGCGGTCGCGATCGTGGCCTTCGTCGCGGTCGGAGGCCGGCACCTCGCCGCCGCGGTCGTCCTCACGGCCGTCGCCCTCGCCCTGGTCGCGATCACCGCACGCGAGGCCCACCGGCAGCTCCGCGCGGGGGCAGCACGTGGGTGATCCCGCACCGGCACCCGATGCCGGTGGCCTCGGGTGCGCCCTGCGGTCACCCTCCCGCGCCCCCTGACGAGCGTCGGGCGGCGGCGGCCGGGCTCCCTAGCATGGGGCCACCGACGGCCGTCAGGGAGGCGCCCATGGTCGACAGGCCCGCGATCGAGACGACGGCGCTCACCAAGCGGTTCGGCTCGTTCGTCGCCGTCGACCGCCTCGACCTCGAGGTGCGCCGCGGGGAGGTGATGGGCTTCCTCGGCCCGAACGGGGCCGGCAAGACCACCACGATCCGCATGCTGCTGGGCCTCACCAGGGCGACCAGCGGCGGCGCCCGCGTCGAGGGCTTCGACGTGTGGGCCGACATGATCGAGGTCCACCGCCGCGCCGGCTACGTGCCCGGTGAGCTCGCGGTGTGGCCCTCGCTCCGCGGCGTGGAGATGCTCGACCTGCTGGGCAACCTGCACGGCGGCTACGACCGCGCCCATCGCGACGAGCTGTGCGAGCGATTCGAGTTCGACCCGTCGAAGAAGGGGCGCACCTACTCGCGAGGCAACCGCCAGAAGATCGGGCTCATCGCCGCCTTCATGACCCGGCCGCCGCTGCTCCTCCTCGACGAGCCCACCACCGGGCTCGACCCCTTGATGGAGGTCACGTTCCGGGACTGCGTGGCCGAGGTCCGCGACGAGGGACGCACGGTGTTCCTCTCGTCGCACATACTGTCGGAGGTCGAGCGGGCGTGCGACCGGGTCGGCATCCTGCGCAACGGCCGGCTGGTGGAGCTCGGCACGCTCGACGAGCTGCGGCATCTCGCCATCCGCTCGGTCGAGGTGCACTTCGCCGGCCCACCACCCGACCTCAGCCGGGTGCCGGGGGTCACCGGGGTCACCAGGGAGGCCTCGACGGTGCGCTTCGAGCTGCGCGGCCAGCCTCAGCCGCTGCTCGACGCACTGGCCCACTGCGACGTCGTCGACTTCGAGAGCCACGAGCCGTCGCTGGAAGAGGTGTTCCTCACCTACTACGGCGAGGGCCGTGACAGCGCCTGAGCCGACGCCCGCGCGGGGGGGCGGCCGGGTGGCGTGGTTGGCCTGGCGGCTGACCCGCCGGGGCTCGATCGCGTGGGCCGCGGTGCTCGGCTTCTCCATCACGGCCATGTCGGCCGGCTACATCGCCGCCTACCCGAGCGCCGCCGACCGTCGGCTGTTCGCATCGTCGGTCGGCGACAACCCGGCCTTCCGAGCGCTGTACGGACCGGGCGTCGCCCTCGACACGCCCGGCGGCTTCGTGCAGTGGCGGTACGGCACCGGCCTCGCCCTGCTGGCCGGCATCTGGGGGTTGCTGGCGGCCACCCGCCTCCTGCGGGGCGAGGAGGAGTCGGGGCGGGTCGAGCTGATCTCGACGGGGACCGTGCGGCCCCCGCGGCTCCTCGCGATCCAGCTGGGCACCCTGGCCGGGGGGTTCGTGCTCATCGGCGGCGTGCTGGCCGTGGGCGCCGTGGCCGGCGGGCTGCCCGTGGGCGGGTCGGCGATGCTCGGCGCCATGACGGCGCTGTCCGGCCTGGTGTTCGCAACGATGGGTGCCGTTGCCTCCCAGGTGGCGGTCACCCGACGGCAGGCTGCCGCCTGGACGGGGCTCGTGCTCGCCGCCTCGTTCGTGCTGCGGACGGCGGCCGGCGCCGCCAGCGACGTCCGCTGGCTCGTGTGGGTGACACCGCTGGGCTGGGCCGGGCGGACCCAGCCGCTCACCGGGCCGTCGTTGGTGCCGTTCGCGCTGCTGGTCGCGGCCTGCCTCGTCTTCGCCGGCCTCGCCGTCGCCCTCCGGGCTCGCCGCGACCTGGGCGCCAGCGTCCTGGCGATCGCCGACGCCGGGCGCCCCTCGCTGCGCCTCCTCGGCTCCTCGTTCGCCTTCACGGTCCGCTCGAACCGGGCCATGGCCTCGGCCTGGGGGATCGGGCTCGGCAGCCTGATGCTGCTGTTCGGGCTGCTCGTCCCCGACGTGGTGGCGTGGGCCCGCGAGGACGTCGGGCTCAGCGCCGAGATCGCCATCGGCGGCGCCCGGATGACGAGTGCCGACGGGCTGCTCGGCTTCCTCTTCGTCTTCATGATGGTCGTGCTGTCGGTCCTCGCCGTGACCCTGGTGGGCGCCATGCACGAGGAGGAGTCGAGCGGGCGGCTCGACAACCTGCTCGCGCGACCCGTGACCCGAGCGAGGTGGTTCGGGGCGCGGGTGGCGGGCGCCACCTTGATCGTGGCCGCGGTGGCCGCCTGCTCGGGAGCAGCCGCCTGGGCCGGCGCCGCCGTCCGCGGCGCCGACGTGACGGTCGGCGGGGTCGCCGCGGCCACGGTCAACACCCTGCCCGTCACCGTGTTCTTCGGCGGGCTCACGCTGTTGGTGTTCGCGGCGGCGCCCCGGCTCACCAGCGGCCTGGGCATCGGGCTCGCGGTGGGGCTCTTCCTGCTCGACTTCATCGGCGAGAACCTCGACGCCCCGGGTTGGCTGCTCGACCTCTCGCCCTTCCATCACGTCGCGGCCGTCCCCGCCGTCGACCCGGCCGTCGGGCCCGCGATCGCGCTGGTGTCCGTCGGGGTCGTCCTGGGTGTCGCCGGCCTGGGGGTCTTCCGGTCGCGGGACCTCCAGCCCGAGTGATCACCGCACCTTCGGGTTGGCTCGACCGGGGAGGGCATCCCCTAGGGTGAGCCCCGTGAGCGACATCGGGTACGACCTCGTGATCGTCGGCGGCAACGCCGCCGGCCTGTCCCTCGCGGTCTCCTCGCAACGCTCCGGCCTGCAGCGGGTGAGGATCATCGAGCCGACCTCGGCCGTGGTGTTCCCCGACCTGGTGGGCCAGGAGCAGCTCGACGTGGGCTACGGCGAGACGACCACGGCCGTCGACGTGGCCGCGCCCTCCGAACCGGGCGCCGAGCCGGTCGTCGTGGTGACGACCAACAAGCACGAGTACCGCACGCGAGCATGCGTGATCGCCCAGCGCGCCGAGGCGACCGGGTGGGCGCCTCCGATCCGCGCCGCGGCGAGCGACCGCATCCTGGTCGACCGGCTCCCCGAGGCGGCCGCCGACGAGGACGTCCTGGTGATCGGCTTCACCGACCACGCGGTGGAGCTCACGTCGGCACTGGCGACCGCAGGGGCCGGCGTCGTCCTCGCGGCCGGCGGCATGGACCCGACCAAGCTGTCACCGGCGGGCGAGCACTGGCTGCGACGCCTGGAGCGCGAGCGGCGGGCGACGGTGCTCCACCGGTCGCTCCCCGACGAGATCGCCGTGGTCGACGGCTACCCCATGGCCTTCTTCGCCGACCGGCGCACGCCCGACCTGCAGTTCGACCACGTGGTGTTCGCCTCCGGCCGCACCGCGCTGCGCCCCGCCGACGTCGGGGTGACGGCCGGGGCGCTGGCCTCGGGGAGGGTCTGGTTCGTCGGCGAGGCCGACGAGACCCCTCCCGACGTGCCGGCGGCGCCGGGCTGGAGGATCGGGTTCGAGGTGGCCACCGCCTTCCCCGAGCTCGAGCTCGCACCGCCCGCCCCCTCGTCACGCGTGCGCCGCCGGTTCACCTCGGTGATCGACGATCTCCGGGCCGAGCACTACAACGCGACGATCACGTACTTCGAGCCCACCCACTCCGACCTGTGGGTCCTGCGCGTGAAGCCGGACCGCGGGGGGATCTCCCACCTGCCCGGCCAGTACGCGTCGCTGGGCCTCGGCTACTGGGAGGAGCGCGTCGACGACGCCGAGGATCCCGACCTGGACGAGCGGTGGGACAAGCTGGTGCGCCGCTCCTACTCCATCTCCAGCCGGATGTTCGACGACCACGGGTACCTCGTCGGACCCGAGGGGGAGGAGCTCGAGTTCTACATCGTGCTGGTGCCCCCGACCGACGACAACGTGCCGGGCCTCACCCCGCGGCTCGCCATGAAGCGACCCGGTGACCGCATCTACCTCGGGCCGAAGGTGGCGGGCCGCTACACCCTCGCGCCGGTCACCGACCCCGAGTCCACCGTGCTCCTCCTGTCCACCGGCACCGGGGAGGCGCCCCACAACGCCATGGCCGTCGAGCTCCTCCGGAAGGGCCATCGGGGCCCCATCGTGTCGGCCGTGTCGGTTCGCAAGTGGATCGACCTGGGGTACCTCGACAAGCACCGCACCCTCGAGCGCCACCACGCCAACTACCACTACCTCCCGATGCCGACACGCGAGCCCGACGTGCCCAAGCGGTACATCCAGGACCTCGTCCGCAACGACGTCTTCACCGCCGAGTTCGACGTGGAGCTGGACCCGGAGCGCACCCACGTGTTCCTCTGCGGCAACCCGGCCATGATCGGGCTCCCCGAGGAGGTCGACGGGGTGACCACGTACCCCGAGGTCACCGGCGTCGTCGAGCTGCTCTCGGCGCGTGGGTTCACCCTCGATCACCGCAACCAGCGCGGCAACATCCACTTCGAGGAGTACTGGTAGGCCGCCACCGGCCCGATCAGCCGAGGGCGGCCCGCATCCCGCCGACCACGGCCGGCGGATGCTCGCCGGCCAGGTCGAGCACCTCGTCGAAGCCCTCGGCCAGACAGGCGAGGAAGGCGTCGCCGTCGGGGATGGCCATGGTGTCCATGGTGACGCCGACGCCGCAGGTGTCCCGGTAGGACATCAGGGTCACGTTCACCGCGGTCCCGCCGGTCGGCCCGAACGGGTACGTGCGGAGCACCTCGGCGCCGGCCAGGTACACCGGGTGTCGGTAGCCGGGCACGTTGCTGGCCACGAAGTCCACGTGGAGGGCCATGGGGGCCACCACCCACGGGGTGAAGGGGTTGAGCGAGCCGAAGATGGCCTCGGCCAGGGGCACGGCCGGCTCGTCGCGAGCCTCGGTCGTGGCCTGGTGCAGCCGGCGGATCCGCTCGGCTGGATCGGCCTCGGCCACCGGCACCTCGTACCGGATGATGATCACGCGGTTGCCACCCGGTGGGTCGTCGGGCCCGCGGACGCTGATCGGCAGGCTCACCCGCAGCTGCTCGGGCACGGCGCCGTGGCGCTCGTGGTAGCGCCGCAGCCCACCGGTGACACCCGCCATGAACGAGTCGTTCAGCGAGCCGCCGGCGGCGTGGCCGGCCTCGTACAGGGGGGCGGCCGGCACGTCGATCACCGCGTAGCGCCACGACATGCTGCGGGCCGTCATCACCGGCGACTTCGTGTCGGCGATCGGGCGGATCGTGCTGAGGACCGACCCCGTGGTCCGCAGGGCCGAGCGCACGGTGTCGGCCGGGTTCCGCAGCAGGTCGACGATGGTCGACGGCACGGCTCGCGCCAGGCGGGCTGCGACCGCTCGGGCGGTCAGGGCATCGTGCCCCACGGCCTGGCCGACGATCGAGAGCCCGTCGACGTGATCGGTCGGCGGCACGTCGTCGTGCTCGCCCGCGTGGTCGGCGTCGCGTTCGAGGTCGAAGATGTGCGCGGCCACCTGGAGGCCGCCGATCCCGTCGGTGAGGGCGTGGTTGAGCTTCACGGCCAGCGCGGCCCGCCCGTCGCCCAGGCCCTCGACGAGGGTGGCCTGCCACAGCGGCCGGGTGTGGTCGAGGCCCCCCATGGCGGTGGCGCAGGCCAGCTCCAGCACGTCCTCCAGGCGGCCCGGCGGAGGGGCCGTCACGTGACGGACGTGGTAGTGGAGGTCGAACGACTCGTCGGCCACCCAGCGGGGCGGCCCGAGGCGGAACGGGGGTTCGGCCAGCCGGCTGCGGAAACGGGGGTCGAGGCGACCGGCGTGCTCGAAGCGGTCGACCACCTCACCGAAGTCGGGGGCCCGGTCGAGCAGGAACACCGCGCTGATCGTCCAGCGGAGCCGCGGGTCGCGCTCCAGGTACCAGATGAAGGCGTCTGTCGGGCGCAGGTACGGATCGCTCCACTCGACCATCGGTCCCCTCCTCGCAGGTCGCTGGATGCGATCGTCGGCCCTCGCCGGGCGCTGGGCCAGGGTCGAACGTCCCGCGCCGTCCGGGGCGGGGAGCCGGCGAGCGCCCGGGAGGCACACCGGCACCGCGGCCGCCGATCCGGAACCGACCCCAGACGTGTGACCATGGTGGTCGTCGGCCACGTCACCCGCTGGAGGGACCCACCATGTCGACCGGATCGTCCCGACGGTGCTCCCGGACCTCGATGGCCCCCTCCGGGGGGTCCTCCCGGTGGGCCCCGGCACATCGGGGAACGGGGCGCTGACCGTGCGGATCGGCATGCTCGCGCCGATCGCGTGGCGGACCCCGCCGCGCGACTACGGCCCCTGGGAGCAGGTCGTCGCCACGCTCACCGACGCACTCGTCGAGCGAGGCGTGGACGTCACCCTGTTCGCCACCGGGGACTCGGCCACCGGCGCCGACCTCGTCAGCGTGGTCGCGCACGGCTACGAGACGGACGACAGCTACGACGTCAAGGTCTACGAAGCGCTGCACATCGCCACGTGCTTCGAGCACGCCGCCGCCGGCGAGCTCGATCTGATCCACAACCACTTCGACTTCCTGCCCCTCGCCTGGTCGCGCCTCGTGCCCACCCCCGTGGTCACGACGATCCACGGGTTCTCCAGCCCGGCGATCCTGCCCGCGTACCGCCGCTACGACGGCCACGTCCACTACGTCGCCATCAGCGACTCCGACCGTCACCCCGACCTGCACTACGACGCGACGATCCATCACGGCATCGACCTCGCGCAGTTCCCCTACCGGCCCGAGGCCGACCCCGACGGGCACCTGCTGTTCTTCGGGCGCATCCACCCCGACAAGGGCACCCACACCGCGATCGACCTGGCTCGCGCCGCCGGTCGCCCGCTGCGCATCGCCGGGATCATCCACGACCACGACTACTTCCACCACGAGGTCGAACCCCGCCTCGGCACCGACACCACCTACCTCGGCCCCGTCGGAGGCGCGGACCGGGCCGCCGTGCTCGGCGCCGCCACCGCCCTCCTGCACCCGGTCGCGTTCGACGAACCGTTCGGGCTCAGCGTCGTCGAGGCGTTCGCCTGCGGCACCCCGGTCGTCGCCTACCAGCGGGGCGCCATGGCCGAGCTCATCCGACCCGGGCACAACGGCTTCCTCGCCCACGACATCCCCACTGCGGTCGACGCCCTCGCCCGGATCGGCACCGTCGACCGTGCCGCCTGCCGCGCCGACGCCGAGCAGCGCTTCTCCGCCCAGCGCATGGCCGGCGACTACCTCCGCCTCTACCAGGCGATCCTCGGCGGGGCCACGGGGACCCCCCGGTGAGCCGAACCACCGACCTGGTCGTCCGCAGCCCCCACAACCCGATCCTCACCGCCGACGACGTCCCCTACCCGGTCGCCACGGTCCACAACCCGGCCGCGGCCCGCCTCGACGACGGACGGGTCGTGCTGGTGTTCCGCTCCCACCGGGCCAACGGCCGCAGCATCCTCGGCGCCGCCGACAGCACCGACGGCGTGCACTTCACGGTCCGACCCGAGCCCTGGCTGGCCCCCAGCGACCACGAGCCGTTCGCCGCCTACGAGGAGTACGGCGTCGAGGACCCCCGCCTCACCCGCATCGACGAGCACTGGTACCTCACGTACTCCGCCTACAGCCGCCACGGCGTCCGCATCGGACTGGCCCGCAGCGCCGACCTCGTGAGCGTCGAGCGGATGGGGTTCATCACCCAGGCCGACCATCGCAACACGGTGCTGTTCCCCGAACGCATCGGCGGCGACTACGTCCGCTTCGACCGCCCCCACACCGAGCTCACCCCGTGGTCGATCTGGGTGTCGCGCTCCCCCGACCTCATCCACTGGGGCCGCTCCACCCGGGTCCACACCCCGACGACCTACCACTGGACCAGCGCCAAGGTCGGCCCCGGCGCCCCACCGCTGCGCACCCATGCCGGCTGGCTGCACGTCTTCCACGGCGCCTACCCCACCATGAGCGGCCACGTCTACCGCCTCGGGGTCGCCCTCCACGACCTCGACGAGCCCGAGACGGTCGTCGGCGTGGCCGACGGCTGGATCCTCGAACCCACCGACCCGTGGGAACGGACCGGCTACGTCCCCAACGTCGTGTTCTGCAGCGCCGCGATCACCGAGCCCGACGGCACGAACCTGCGCCTCTACTGGGGTGGCGCCGACACCGTCGTCTGCACCGGCACCGTCGGCATCCAGACCCTCGTCGACGCCTGCCTCACGACCACGCCCTGATCGCCGGGACCCGACCGTCCTCCGACCGCCGGGGGTCGCCGAGCGGCGCCGTCGGTCTGCTCGGGCGTCAGCGGCCCTCGGCTCCGACCCGGGTCGGGGCGGGGCGGGTCCCGCTCGCCCCTGACGACCGTCGCGGGCTCTTCGTCAGTCGGTCGAGGAGCTGGTCGAGGGGGACGGAGGCCACGCCGATGCTCGCATCGCCGATGCCGTAGGGCAGGACGATGCTGTCGCCGTGCAGCATCGCGCCACAGGAGTAGACGACGTTGGGGACGTAGCCGTCGCGTTCGTCGTCGGTCGGGGCGATGAGCGGCTCGGTCAGCCGGCCGATCACGCGAGTGGGGTCGTCGAGGTCGAGCAGCTCGGCCCCGATGACGTAGCGGCGCATCGGGCCGACACCGTGGGTCAGCAGGATCCAGCCGGCGGGTGACTCGAGCGGCGATCCGCAGTTCCCGAGCTGCACGAGGTTCCAGGGATCGCACGACCGTGGCAGCGAGACGTGATCGTCCCAGACGGTGAGGTCGTCGGACACGACCAAGGCGTTGCTGTCCCGATCCCACCGTGAGAGGGCGACGTAGCGCCCGCCGATGCGCCGGGGGAACAGGGCCATGCCCTTGTTGCGCGCGGCTCGTCCGGTGAGCTGGGTGCTCCTGAAGGTGCGGAAGTCGGCGGTGGCCAGGAGCTGAGGCGCCACGTCCGTGCCGTCGTACGCGGTGTAGGTCGCGTAGTAGACGCTCGTGCCGTCGTCGTCGACGAAGCGGACGAAGCGTGCGTCCTCCATCCCGTTGCTCTCGCCCGGGGCGTTCGGCACCAGGACGCGCTGGGAGATCGAGGAGAGGGCGGGGAAGGTCACCTCGTAGTTGGATGCGGCGATCCTCTCGATCTGCTCGATCGTCTCGGCGGCGTCGGGGCGGGTGATCACCTGCTCCTGCAGCGCGTGCAGCGCCGCATCGAGCTCGTCGTCGCTGAAGGGGTCGGGGAGCGCATCGAGCACGAACGCCGCGCTCGAGCCGCGGTCGTGGATCGCGCTCAGGATCCGATGGAACTGGTCGCGGCTGTGGCGGACCTGTCCCGGGCGCCCACTGAGGACGGGCGCTTCGGGTTCGTCGAGGCGGATGTCGGCGTCGGCGTCGACCACGCCGGTGCGGAACTCGATCAACGAGCGGTGGCCCTCGCCGATGGCGCGCAGGCTCATCACGAAGCGGGTCTCGCCGCGCAGTAGGCCCGTCTGGTCCGGGTGGACCACGATCGACGGATTGCACACGGCGGCCGCTTCGACCGCGTACTCCTGCGTGAAGTAGGCGCCCACCAGCTGTTGCCGGGCGGGTGACAGCTCGGTCGGACGCTCGATCCGATGCGCGACCAGCTCGAAGTGCTCGGCCAGGATCGCCGCCAGGTCGTGGTGCCGGCCGGCGAAGAGCGCCACGACCTCGTCGAGTGTGGCCGCCGTCTGATCGTCGTCCAGGGCGAGGATCCGGCCGATCACCGATCCGGCCCGGGACTCACCGTCGATCAGGCTCTCCTGCCCGGGGATGAACAGCATCGCGATCACACGCCGAGGATCGGGGCGGAGCCGGTGGACGCTGCGTCGGATCTCGATCGGCGCAGCCGTCACGGACGCACCCGAGCGACCATCTGCCGAATCATCGAGCATCAACGAAGTGGACATGCCGGCAACCTTCCGGGCTCGGGAGCAGCCGTCGACGAGGGCTGCTCCGCTTCCCATCCCCGGCGTGACGAGGCGTCAAGGCGACCGACGAGGCAGACGACGTGCTGGCCAGGTCACGGTACCAGCACGTCGAGCACCTGCCCGGTGATGCCACGCGCCCGGTCGCAGCAGGGCCGCGGCCCACGCCGTAGCGTGGGGCCATGGCAGAGAAGGCGAAACCCTCGACCGAGGCCAAGAAGCCCGGCCGAACCCTCAAGGAGAAGCGAGCGGCGAAGAACGCCAAGCAGGCTGCGCAGAAGCAGGCTCGCAAGGGCTGGGAGAAGTAGCCGCCCCGGCCCCCCCGGCGGTCGAGCGCACCTCGGCCGGAGGCCGCTCGTTCACGGGGCGAGCACACCCAGCGCGGTCACGACGGCGACGCCGAAGCCGATCGCCATCTGGCGCGAGCCGATCACGCCGGCACGCGGGACGGGGCCGCGGGCGGTGACCCGCTGGAACACCACGACGGCGCCGACGGCGATCGCACCGGCGAGGACGGACGGTTCGATCCACACGGCAGCGGCCGCGACGCCCAGGGCGGCCAGGTCGGTGGCGAGCAGCCGGTGAGCCGAACCGGGTCGGTGGTGGAGGCGGTCGATCTGGGCGCGGACGAACGGCACGGACGTGACGACCCGGGCGGCCAGGATCAGCCACAGCCCGATCGCCAGCCGGGAATCGGCGCCGTCGGCGAGCACGATCATGGCCGACACGGCGCAGACCCCGACTGCGCCGGCGAGCTCGGGGATCAGGCGCCGGCTCCGTGACCGCATGTCGAACCACAGCTCGACGACGACCAGGGGCGCGGCCACGAGCGCGGGCCACCAGAACGGGTCGGTGGCGAGCAGCGCGGCGATCGTGACCAGGGCGACGAGCCCAGCCACCTCGACGGCGGCGACGCGGGCGGCGACGACGGTCCGGTCGAGGCGTCGTCGCCGCCACCGGTCGACGAGCACCACCTTGAGCGGGGTGCGGGCCACGAAGGCGACGAGCGCGGCGGCCGCCAGGCACCAGCCCGCGCCGCTCGGGGCCACCAACAGGCCGAGCACGGCCGGCTCGAGGGTGAGGCCCCACCCACCGTGCTCGGTGGGCACCGCCACCGAGCGCACCACGCCGCGACGGTCGGGAACGGCGCCACGCCGTGGCGGCGCGGACTCGTGTCGATCCGTGGGCTCGTCCGAGCCGGCGACGCCGAGCTCCTCCATCAGTCCGCTTCCCCGGCCGCCAGCGAGGAGAGGGGCGTACCGGCCAGCTCCCCCAGGAGCTGCGCCCGCGCCCGGGACCACGGCACGTGCAGCGCGCACGGCCCCGCACCGCTGCACGCCCGGTCCTCGAGCACGCACCGCCCCGCGTCGGTCGGGCCCTCCACGGCCTCGATCACGTCGAGCACGCTCACCGCGTCGAGGTCGACCACCGCCGCGTACCCGCCCGTCGGACCAGGGTCGGACCGCACCCATCGCCGGGCCACCAGCGGCGCCATCACCTGCGACAGGAACCCCGGCGTCGTCCCCACTCGCCGGGCCAGCTCGGGCGACTTGGAGCGACGCCCCGAACGCCCCAGGACCAGCAGCGCACGGGTCGCCAGGTCGGCCCGGCGGGAAACCTCGAGTCGCACAGTCGAAGACTAGTGGTCCTCGGCCCGCGTGCCCCGACGAACCCGGCCCGGAGCCCGCACCGCAACAGCCCTCGGCGACGGCGCGGACCCGCACCCGCACCCGTAGAGTCGCTGTCGGGAGGAGGTGCCCGTGATCGTGATGTTCTGGGTGGCGCTGGGCATCGTGCTGCTGGCCGTCGAGCTGCACCACCTCGCGCTCTACGTCCTCTTCGGGTCGCTCGGAGCCTTCGCCGCCGCCGCGGTGGCCGGCGTGGCGCCGTCGGCCATCCCGCTGCAGGTCGCCGTGGCCGTCGCCGTCGCCCTGCTCGGCATCCTCCTCGTCCGCCCCTACGTCAGCCGCTCGTTGCACACCCACCTCGAGAGCCGCCCCGGTCGCGGCGTCCACGGCACGCTGGTCGGCGAGGAGGTCATCACCCTCGACCTCGTCGGCGACGAGACCCGACCCGGCCACGTGCGCCTCGCCGGAGAGCGATGGCTGGCCGTGAGCGGGTCGTCGCTCCCCGTCCCGCCGGGCACCCGCGTGCTCGTCACCGCAGTCCGAGGCACGACCTTGACGGTGTGGCCGACCGACGGCTCCGTCGGCTACGTCGACCCCCAGGAGCTGCAACCGCCGCCCGACCCGGGCGGCGAGGGAGGATCGCCGTGATCGCAGCCGTGTCCGTCGGCACCGCCGTCGCGCTGGTGCTCGCCGTTGTCATCGTCGGGGTGCTGCTCCTCGCCCTGCAGCAGATGGTCAACATCGTGCAGCAGGGACAGGTCGGGGTGCTGAAGCGGCTCGGCGAGTACCGCCGCACGCATGAGCCGGGGCTCGTGATCATCGCCCCGTTCGTCGACTCGCTCACCCGGGTCGACATGCGTGAGATCCCGGTGCCCGGTGACCGCCAGGACGTCATCACCAAGGACAACGTGGTGGTCACCGTGAACGCCACGATCTTCACCCAGGTCGTCGACGCCAGGCAGGCGTTGTTCAGCGTGAAGAACTTCGACGTCGCCATCGACGCGCTGGCCCGCACGGCGCTGCGGTCGGTCATCGGCACGATGACCCTCGACGAGGCGCTGTCCGAGCGCGAGCGCATCAACACCGACGTGCAGGAGCAGATGGAGGCCGTCACCGACAAGTGGGGCATCCGCATCAGCCGCATCGAGATCGTGGAGATCGCGCCGCCGCCGCAGATCCTGCAGGCCCTGGCCCTGCAGAAGCAGGCCGACCAGGAGAAGCGGGCCCGGATCCTGCAGTCCGAGGGCCAGCAGCAGTACGCCATCAACGTGGCCGAGGGCGACGCCCAGGCGGTGGTGCGGGCGGCCGAGGGCCAGCGCCAGGCGGCCATCCTCCGAGCCGAGGGCGCTCGGCAGGCCGAGATCCTCCAGGCCGAGGGCCGCGCCCAGGCCATCGAGACGGTCTACGCCGCCATCAAGCACCAGGAGCCCGACCCGACCCTCGTGTCGATCCTGCAGCTCGACACGCTCGCCAAGTTCGCCGAGAGCGACAACGCGAAGATCGTCGTGCCCTACGAGAGCGCCGGCCTGCTCGGCGCCGCGCAGGTGCTGCGCAACGTGATGGAGGGGAACGGGTCGGGCGGGTAGGCCTCGTTCTGCGTCGCCGGCGACACGGGGCGGCAGCCGACACGGATCGTGGTCGTGCACGAAGCGGGCCACGCACGACGGTCAGCCCGGCCGGGATGCGGTGCGGCGCGCCACCTCCGCTCTGACCACGTCGGGATCCGCATCGACGACCGTCGTCCGGCCCGTCTGCTCGTCGCGTCGGAGGAAGGCGTCGTGGACCTCGATCGCCAGCACGGCGAGCTGCGTGGTGTTCGTCGGAACGGTGCGGTCCGGTAGCAGGTCGCTGCGGTCGCGAAGGAACGTCGCGGCCGCTCGAACGGCGTCGTGCCGGTCGCGGTCGGCCCGGGTCGGGAAGCCGAACTGCCAGCGCCGGGCCCGGCGGGCGATCAAGGCCTTGTCGTCGTCGTCGATGTCGAGACCGGCGGCCGGGAAGACCCGACAGTCGTAGGTGCGACACGTCCTGGGGCGGTGCTCGTAGATCGAGCAACGATCGTCGATCAGTATCGGGCAGTGCCCCCGCTTGTCGTAGCCGAGCAGGACGTGGCCGCGCGGCAGCCCGGGAGCGGAGAACAGCAGCCCTACTGGTATGCGGGCCAGCGTGCCGGTCTCCTCGGGTCCGATGTGGATGAACTGGGACGAGGTGCAGCAGGCGGTGCAACCGTCGCACGGCACCTCCGACCCCCGTTCGCCGCGGATCGCGCCCTGCACGTCGATCATCCACGACGAGAAGTCGCCGGCTGCCAGGTCGCGCTCCCCGATCGTGTCGTCGTCGGTCATGCGTGCTCCGCCGTCAGGTCGGGACCGTGGGTTCGTCGAGCCTCGCGGGACGGGGAGATGCGGGCGCCTCGGACCCGGTGGCCGGCGCGGCGACGCACGTCAGTCGGCGGTGCCCGCTGTTGCGCCGTCGGCCCGGAACTCGAGGCCCTCGAAGTCGCCCGACCTGCGCCACCCGTCGATGTAGTGGAAGTACGCGACCGGCCCCAAGGGGTAGCCACTGGCGTTGAGCCGCTCACGTCGGCCCAGGGGCTTGCCCTCGTTGTTGTAGTAGCCGGGCGTGCAGTCGGGGTTGCCGAGGAACGACTGGCCGCTGCTCTCGAGGAGCCCGATCCACGCCTGCTCGGCCGCCTCGGTCACCTCGACCTCGTCGGCGCCGACCTCCAGCGCGTGTGCGACGACCGACGCAATCGTCGTGCCGGCCTCGGTGAGGTTGTGCGTGATGTTCGAGATGAGGTTCGCGCCCTGGCTCAGCCCCACGACGAACAGGTTCGGGAAGCCGTGCACGTGGATGCCGTGCATGCTCTGCATGCCGTCGGCCCAGCGCTCCGAGAGGGTGACCCCGCCCCGACCCACCGTCTCGAAGCCGGCCCGCCGCGCGTAGTCGGTGCCGACCTCGAAGCCCGACGCGAAGACCAGGCAGTCGACCTCGTAGTGGACCCCAGCGACCCACACGCCGGTCTCGTCGATCCGCTCGACACCCTTCCCGTCGGTGTCGACCAGGTGGGTGCCGGGCTCGTTGTAGGCCTGGAGGTACTCGTCGTGGAAGCACGGCCGCTTGCAGAGCTGGCGGTACCACGGCTTCAGCGCCTCGGCCGTCGCCGGGTCCTCCACGATGGCGTCGACGCGGGCCCGGATCTCGGTCATCTTCTCGTCGTCGCTGTCCTCGTAGGCGCGCTGGATCGCCTCGGGACCGAAGCTCCCGTCCGACTCCCCCATCTCGGCGATGACCCGGTCACGGATCCGCTGGGCGATGTCGGTCCAGCCGTCCTCGACCAGGTCCTCGTCGGCGAAGCCACCGGTCTGCAGGATGGCGAAGTTCTCCAGCCACGTCTGCTGCCAGCCCGGCTCGAGGGTGGCGAACCACGCCGGGTCGATCGGGTGGTTGTTGCGGACGTCGATCGACGACGGCGTGCGCTGGAACACGTAGAGCTCCTCGGCGTCCCGCGCCAGGTGCGGGATGCACTGCACCGCCGTGGCACCGGTGCCGATGATGCCGACCCGCTTGTCGGCCAGCTTCTCCAGCGGGGCGCCGGCCGGGTCGCCGCCGGTGTACTCGTAGTCCCACCGGCTGGTGTGGAAGCTGTGCCCGGCGAACGTCTGCATGCCAGGGATGCCGGGCAGCTTCGGCCGGTGCAGCGGGCCGGTGCCCATGGCGACGAACCTCGCCCGCATCTCGTCGCCTCGGTCGGTGCGGACGATCCAGCGAGACGACGTCTCGTCCCACTCGAGGCCGGTGACCTCGGTCGAGAAGAGGGCGTTGTCGTAGAGCCCGAACTGGGTGGCGATCCGCCGGGCGTGCCCGAAGATCTCGGTGGCGAAGGTGTACTTCTGCGTGGGCATGTGCCCGGTCTCCTCGAGCAGCGGCAGGTAGATCATCGCCGCCGTGTCGCACATGGCCCCCGGGTAGCGGTTCCAGTACCACGCACCTCCCACGTCACCGCCACCCTCGATGATGCGGACGTCGTCGATGCCGGCCTGCTTCAGGCGGGCGCCGGTGACGAGACCGGCGAAGCCACCCCCGATGAGCGCCACCGTCACCTCGTCGAAGCGCGCCTCGCGCTCGACCGGCTCGGTGTAGGGGTCGTCGAGGAAGTGGGC
This sequence comes from Acidimicrobiales bacterium, assembly GCA_016716005.1. NCBI lineage: Bacteria > Bacillati > Actinomycetota > Acidimicrobiia > Acidimicrobiales > Acidimicrobiales bacterium. The sequence continues at coordinate 28,381 of JADJXE010000001.1, read as the reverse complement.
GAACCGACCGGTCGGCTCGACGTACTGGTCGTTGCCGTCGGGGCGCAGGCGCTTGTCGCGCTCCGCTCGGTACCTGGCCCGCAGCGCCTCGCGATCGATCGGCTCGGCCGCGGTGCTCAGGGTGACCTCGTCGGTTCGGCTCATGCGCACATCTTGGCCGACGCCGCCATTGCCATCGCCGTCGGCTCCCACGATCTCCCCACGCGCCTGCCTCGGACCGACCTTCCACGGAGGAGCCGGCTCGTGGAGGTCGAGGCGCTCGATGTCCGCCAGACGATCTCGGAGGACCAGTCGGGCACACGGTCGCCGAACGACGGGACACCGTCCCGGAGCGCCGGGACTCAGGCTGGTTCGTCGAGGACGCGTCCGTCTTCGAGCAGTCTGCGCAGGTCCGCACCGAAGCGGGCCGCAGGAGCGCCGTCGACCACGCGGTGGTCGACGGACACGGTGACGTCGAGCAGCTCGCGGGGGCACACGACGCCATCGCACATCCACGGTCGGGTGCTCACCGCACCCACCACGACCGCCAGTGAGTGGAGGCCCGGCGGCGCGATGGCGAACCCTGCGCCGCCCCCGAACATGCCGACGGCGGTCACGAGCACCGTGCCCGACAGCCTCCTGCCGCGAGCAGACCGGCCGAGCACGACGTACAGGCCGGGGATCACGCCGGGCACGGACACCAGCCGCGGCAGCCACCGCTCGAGCGGCCGGGCCTGGCGCGTCGTGCTCGAGTCGCGCCTGGCGGCGTGGAGCTCGCTGCCCAGCTCCGCGACCGTGCGGCGGTCTGCGTCACGGACGAGGTGCGCGACCGCAACCGGACCGCGGGAGGTGACGACCTCGACCATGACGGTCGCGTCCACGTACGTGGGCGACACGAGTCGTCCTCGCCAGTCCCGGTACGCGTGCACCTCGGGGTGGGCGGCCGCCGATCGAGCAACGGCCGCCAGCACCAACGCGGTGAACGAACCGGGCGGATCGAGCTCGGCCAGTCGTGACCGGGCGGTGGTGACGTCGACGGTCAACAACCCGTGCATCGGTGCCGCACGCCGACCGGCCCGCACGGAGCCGAGCACAAGGCGACGTTCCGGGGAGAGCCTGGAGACAACGACCGCTCGCTCACGAGTCACGCCACACCTCCACGACGTGGCGGACCGGCGGGTCGTCGGAGGACACGTCGGACCAACGCGGTGGCCTCTACTGCTCGATCCAGAGGGGCTGCGGGAAGAACGACCCGGAGGTGTTGGCGAGCCCCTCGATCACGGGGACGCCGTCGGGGGAGGTCATCGCGAGCACGCCCTGCACCGACGGGTCGTGGGGCAGCGCCCAGACGGTCCAGTTGTCCCAGAGGTTGTAGCACTGCTCGCCGAAGCGACGGTTGATCGCCTCGGCCGCCTCCTGGCGGACGGCCGGGTCGGGACTGGTGCGGATCAGGTCGAGGTTCTCGTCGATCACGTCGTCTCGGATGCGGCCGAAGTTGAGGGCCAGCTCGCCGACCGGCAGCGCGCTCGACGAGTGCCACCAGACGTACTCGCCATCGGGGTCGGGCGCCCCGTGGTTGCGCCACTGGAACACCTCGAAGTCGCCCTGCAGGGCGGTGACGATGAACTGGCCCTGCTCGATCTGCCCGATGCTCGTCTCGACCCCGGCGTCGTTCCACATCTGCTGCACCAGCTGGGCGATGAGCAGGTTGACGCTGTCGTTGGTGGTGGCGTACTCGATCTCGAGGGGCCCGTTGTCGGCCTCCCACGCCTCGATCGCCGCCTTGGCCGCCTCCGGGTCGTAGATCGGGTAGCCGGTGTCCTCCAGGTAGCCGACGCGGCCGGGGACGAACGGGCCGTTGGCCAGCGCGGGCACGTCGTCGTTGACCGCGGTGCCGATGGCGGCGGTGTCGGTGGCCTGGGCCAGGGCGCAGCGCACGTCGCGGTCGGCCAGCGGCGAGGCCTCGTCGCCCACGTTCAGGAGCCAGTACACGGTCTCGCCGCCGTCGGCGACCTCGGGCATCGGGAAGGCGTCGGCCTGCTCGCGCAGCTGGGAGATCACGCCGCCGTTGTCGGTGTGCATGACGTCGATGTCGCCGGCCAGCAGCGCGTTCTGGCGGGTCTCCCCGTCGGGGATGATCCGGAACTCGATCTCGTCCAGGTACGGCATGCCCTCGCGCCAGTAGTCCTGGTTCTTGGTGCCCGTGAAGCCCTGACCGACCTGGTACGACTCGAACACGAACGGCCCGGTGCCCACCGGCTGGCTGGACAGGCTCGGGTCGGCGTCCACCGCGGCCAGCCACGTGGGCGAGGCGATGTAGCCGGGCTGGGCGGCCAGCACGATCGGGAACTCCGCCCAGGGCCGGCCCATGGTGACCACCACGGTCATGGGGTCGGCCGGGTCGACCTCGATCGAGGTCACGTCGGCCAGGACCTTGCCGGTCAGGAAGCTGTTCTTCTGGCGGGTGAGGTTGTCGGCGACGGCCGCGCCGTCGAACGGCGTGCCGTCGTGGAACGTGACCCCCTCGCGGGCGGTGATGCGCCACTGCGTGTAGTCGGCGCTGGGCTCGGCGGCCACAGCCAGGTTGGGCACCGCCTCGCCGTCCTCGCCGATCAGCATCAGGGTGTCGTACACACTGCGGGCCACCATGTGGCACGACACCGGGCAGGTCATCTGGGCCGGAGTCCACGGGCTGTCCGTGTCGGCCTCGATGCCCACCACCAGCCGGCCGCCCGGCACCGGCTCACCGGCCACCGTGGTGTCGGCGCCACCGGTCGTGGTGTCGGCGCCACCAGCGGTGGTGTCGGACGCGCCGCCGTCGTCGTCGTCACCGCAGGCCGCAGCCACCAACCCCAGCACGGCCAGGACGGCCAGCACCCAACGCCAGGTCGCGTTCCTCGAGCGTGACCCTGTCGGCATCCCGAACCCCCTCCGCGCGAACCGTGGGTCCCTCGCTACTGGCGGAAGCCCGGGTTCGTCAAGGCGCCGACCGCCGGAGCCATCGCCTGTCCCGAGCCGGGGCGTGGGCGGAACCCGACCCGTCGGCCTGCAGATGCCGGATCTGGCGTAGAACGAGCCCGTCGACCTCTTGCACTCGCGAACCACCCCAACCACCACGGGGTCAACGCTCGGCGTGGACCTCACCGACGATCAGCCTCGGAGCAGTCCGATGACCTTCGACCCGACGCCGCACGAGACCATCCTCGACCCTCACCGCACGACGCACGTGGGCCTCTGGCGCGAGGAGGCGAGCGCGCCCCATGCCCGCTACTACCGGTGGGACCTGCCGCCACTCCCCAGGCGGTACCTCGCCGCCATGGAGGACGGCGAGACGCCAGCCGGGCCCGGCCTCACCGCTGATCGGCTGACCGACCTCCTCGAGCCCGACCACCTACCCGTCGAGACCGGCATCGCCCGCTCGGACCACGGCGAACTGTGCGTCGCTGTCTGGACGCCCTGGCCCGGCACGACGCCCGCCATGATCGACTGGTGGTTCGGCTGGCACACGACCGAGACCGATCGCTACAAGCTCTGGCACCCCCAGGCCCACGTCTACGCCCAGGCCCGCTTCGACCTCGCTGACGTGCCCGACCTGAGCCACCGGCAGCGCTACGTCGGCAACACGTCCTGGGTCGACGAGTACGTCGGCCCACTCCTCACCCGCCTCGCGATCTCCTTCCACGACCCCGCCGACCTCGGCATCCCCTACGACGCTCTCGAGGCCAGCGGCCACGGCACCGCTGTCTGCGCCGAGGTCAACGACAGCGACACCGGCCAGCACCTCGCCCATCTCGTCCACGCCGTCCGCCGCACCGACTACGGATCCGAGATGCGCAGCCGCTTCTTCTTCCCGGCCGGCACCCCCGACCTCCTTGGCCCACCCATGCTCGAGCACTGCGCCACCGAGATGCTCAACCTCGCCGAGTTCCTCCCGCGCCTCTTCGTGGACGTGACCGGCTACGGCGAACACAGCTGAACGCAGAACGGCCCCACGGGGAACAGCCGATGCTCACAGGGCTCGCATCCGGTTGTTGCGGGCGTTGTGCTCGACCTCGGCCAGGCCGAGCACCTCGAGCACGGGGGGCACGTAGCTGGCGAACCGCCCGCGCAGGCCCTTCTTCAAGCCGTACCAGCCACCCACCGGGTTGGCCGGGTCGCGACCCCAGGCCTCGACCGTGTCGTCCGCTGCGGGCTTCTGCTCGTCCGCGTTGCCGAGCGCCACCCAGTCGCCGCGCTGCTGGAGCATGGCGTGCAGGTCCTCGACGCAGCGCAGGTGGTAGCGCAGCTCGGTCGAGCCGACCTGGACCACCAGGGCCGGAGGGGATCCCTCCGGATCGCGGTAGGCCTCGAACTCCGACTTGCCGGGCGGGGTCGTCAGCACCCACGGGTCGCCCGGGGTCCCCGATCCCTCGACCTCGACTGCTGCCATGCCCGTGCCTCCTGCTCGGACCCTCCAGCGGGGCCTGGGGGCCACGATACGCAGCGGTACCTGCCATCTCCATCGCCGCCCGCGTCCACGCCACCGCCCGCCTGTACGGCGACGACGCAGCCGAACCGCGCGGCTGAACCGCCCGAACCGCCCGGCCACCGTGCGCGCGCAGACCGTGCAGCGGAGCCACGAGGCGCTCGTCCTCCAGGGAATCGGCACGTCTCGCCCGGCGGAGGCCCCCGCCCCTCCTCCCCCAGCGGGGCATGCACCCCCTCGCCCGCCACCCCGGTCCAGCTCACGGTGCGCCCCTCGTCCCACCTCGGCCAGGGACGAAGATCACGAACCCCCAGAGCATCCGCGGCCGATGAGGCGTAGCGTCGCGTGATCCGGCTGCGAACGGCGCCACCGGAGGACGGAGACGACCGTGCCCAAGTACCTGTTCGTGGCGAACTACTCCCCCGAAGGCATCCAGGGCGTTCTCAGCGAGGGTGGAACCGGTCGTCGCAGCGCCATCCAGCAGCTCGCCGAGAGCGTCGGCGGGACGGTCGAGAGCTTCTACTACGCCTTTGGCGGCGACGACGCCTTCGTCATGTGCGACCTGCCCGACGATGAGGCCGCTGCCGCGTTGGCGATGACCGTGAGCGCATCCGGCAAGGCCGCAGTCCGCACGACGAAGCTGCTCACCGCCGAGCAGATCGACGCGGCCACGAAGCGGTCCCCGGCCTACCGACCGCCCGGCGGCTGATCCTCGGCGAAGGTCGGACCACCCGCCCGCTGCGGCCCGAACCGGTCGTGACCACTCGCACACCGATCGCGGCGCTCGTACCCCTGGGGTGTCTAGCCTCCGAGCTCATGGAACCCCTCGTCGGCCTCCGACGTGCCGGCGCCGAGCTGCTCCGACGCCTCGACCTGGTCACCGAGGCCGACTGGGACCGTCCCACGCCGTGCGAGGGGTGGACGGTGCGCGACCTGCTCCGCCACGTCGACGCCGGCAACCGCATGACCGTGCTGGCGCTCCACGGCGGCTCGCGCGAGGAGACCACCGCCACGATGGCCGCCGACCACTTGGGCGACGAGCCGGCAGCGGCAGTACGTGAGAGCGTCGCCCGCCAGGAGGCGGCCTTCGCCGAGCCGGGCGCCATGGAGCGGGTGTGCCACCACCCGATGTTCGACACGCCGGGGTCGCAGCTCCTCGGGTTCCGGGTTGGCGACCTGGCGGTGCACGCCTGGGACCTGGCACGCGCGCTGGGCGCCGACGAGACCCTCGACGCCGAGCTCGTCGAGGACGTCTGGCGGAGCACGGAGCCGATGGCGCCGGTGATCGGCTCGATCGGCGTGTTCGGCACCGGTCCGAGTGGAACGGTTCCCGAGGGCGCCCCGCTGCAGCAGCGGCTGCTCGACCTGATGGGGCGGCGCCCCTGACCGCGACCCACCCGAAGCGTGGCAGCCGCTGCTGCCCGGCGTCGCTCACCACGACCGCTTCTTCGGGCCCGTGGCCGCGGCCCGGATGATCGCCGGCATCGTGGCCTCGTCCGCCGGGGGGACCGACACGATCGATCGCCTCGTCGCCGAGGGCGTCGGCCGGAATCGATCCGACGTGATCCGCCGGGCTGTCGAACGCCTCGACGACGCCGTCCGTCGCGAACGCGTCGGGCAAGCCAGTGCGGAGTCGTACCGCACCAGGCCTCAGACGACCGAGGATGACGAGCTGGCCCTGGCCAATGCGATCGCGCTCACCGAGGCCGAATCGTGGTGATCGCTCGAGGCGAGATCTGGCTCCTCGAGACACCCGATGACAAGCGCCGTGGGGTGCTGATCGTCACGCGCGACGACGCTCTGTCCGTCCTCCGCAACGTCGTGGTGGCGCGGCTCGCGAGCGCGGTCCGCTCGATCCCCACCACCTCACGGGACTCCAACCTCGCCGGGTGATCGCGGGCGGAGGTTCCCCTGCGATGTCGGCTCCTGCGACCTACCCGAGGTGCCCGTTGCCGGCTCGACGAGGCGTGGCTGGCGCCTTCGCCGCCGGCGGCTGACCAACCCCCACCCGCACATCGGGGTCGTTGCATTCGGGTGGCGCTCCCGCCGATCGCCCCCTCAGCCGCAGTCGACGGCAACCGACAGAGCGGCGCAGACATCGCGCATCCGGTCGTCGCTGAGGCGACCGAGTCGGTCGACCAGCACGCCGATCGACACGCTCTCGAGCGAGTCGAGGTTGACAGCGCTCGACCGCGGGATCGGGTCCATGCCCGGCTCGAGCACGACTTCGCTGGGCAGGCCACGGATGGTCGTGGTGCACGGGGCGATGATGGCCCGTCCGAGTCGAGGGATGGCTGCGTCGCGGCTCACCACCACGACGGGCCGACGGCTGATCTCGGGCAGCTCGCACCACCACAGCTCGCCGCGACGGGGATGGTCGTTCACGACTTGGCGGCAGCGGCCCGGAACGAGGCGAGGTCGCCCCACTCGTCGGGCTCGTCGAGAGGATGCTCGTCGTAGGCGGCGTAGGCGCGGTCCACCTCGGCACGTCGATGCCGAGCCAGGAGCGCGTCGAGGGCTTCGTCGAACAACGCAGCGTCCGACCGGGGCTGCGTCAGCCGGCGGGCGGCGGCCAAGAGCCCGCCATCAACGGTCGTGCTCACCCGTATGCGAGCCATGGCATGACTGTGCCACTGATCTGCGGTGGTCACAACGCCCGCCTCCTGGCGCCGGCTCGGCGCAGCGCCCAACCGTCCCCGGACGCCGGCTGGGCCGTCAGCAGCCGATCGCGTAGCTCACCGCCGAGCACACCCGGCTCAACGTGGCCTCGTCGACGTCGCCAACTCGGGTCGTGAGCGTCGATTGGGCGACGGTGTGGAGCCCATCGCAGTTGATGACGGACGCACGGTCGAGTCCAACCGCCCGATGGTCGATCTCGACCTCCGCAGCCAGCCCGCGTGCCGAGGTCGAGATCTCAGCGACCGTCACGAGTGAGCGGACGTCGAGCACCTCGGTGCGGGTGAGGACGAGCACCGGGCGCCTCCTTCGGCCGACCTCGGCGAGCCACACCTCGCCACGATTCACTCGTCACCCCAGGTCTCGGCCTCGGTCCAGAACTCGTCCACCTTCTCCGGCTTGTTCTGGTACGCGGTCCGGTCGGCCTGCGCCAGGGCCGCTCGGACCGCGGCCGCGACGCCCTCCCGGGCCGCCGCGGAGACGTTCACACCGAGTCGGCGCGCTTGCTCGGCGAGGGAGTCATCCAGCGTGAACGTGGTGCGGGTGGTTCCCATAGCATGTGATGCTAGCGTTATCTGCTATCTACATCGCCGGCTCGGAGCTCCATGGCAGCCATCACGCCGACGCGCGACATCGACCCCGCTCAGCCCGCCGAGCTCGACCCAGCAAGCTGAGCCACCGGGGAACGCACCCACGCGAACCCCACCACTCCGCGGGACTCATACTGCCTGTATGTCCATGTCAGAGGCGGTATTCCTCAGACCGTCGTGCCAACGGGTCACACCCCGTACCGGTCCGTATCACCCTGTTTCCTGGACCTCCGCGGACAACGTGATGACAAGCCCGCGGGTGTGTCGGCCGTCGGGGAGGGCCCCGCGCCGGCGGTGTCGGACGCAGGAGCACACGCCCGGCGCGCGACTCGACTGCGCGCCTCCGGCTCGCTCTCCCCTCCGACACGCCGTCGTTGTCATCACTTGTCATCGCTTGTCATCAGGCGGCATCGGTTCGACGTGCCGCTCCAGCCACTCTGCGACCGCCGCCTCGTCGAGCTCACCCGCAGCGACGGCGACCATCAGGTTCACGGCGTGCTCGGTGGCGACGTCGAGGCGATGGCCGTTGAGGGCGAGGAAGATCGTGAGCGACTGCCAGGCGAGTCGCTTGTTGCCGTCGGGGAGCGGGTGGTTCCGTGCGATGCGGACGGTGAGCACGGCAGCCTCCTCGACGAGCGAGGGATAGAACTCCTCGTCGCCGAAGCCCGCTTGAGGAGCATGCAGCGCCGAGTCCAACAGGTCGAGCCGTGATGCGCGTGAGAGCGTGCGGGCGTCGATTCCTGTGACGGCCTCGGCGATCACCAGCGCCTCGGCCAGGGTCATGTACCTCACTCGGCGAGGCGGTCGAGGATCTCCTTGTCCCGCTCGACGAGGGTGTGCAGCAGGGTCATGAACTCCTCGTCCTGTCGCACCCGGTCGACCTCGGCCTGGAGCGCGTCGAGGATCACCTGGTTGACGCTGACCCCCCGAGCGCGGGCGACGACCTCAGCGGTGTTGGCGAGATCCTCGGGAAGTCGAACGGTGGTCGCCTTGCGCGTCATGACGTCATGCTACCAACCGAACGGCTCCCCTGGTTGTTCGGCCGACAGCCCGCTCATCAGCGCACGGCCTGAAGATGGGCGTTGACCAGTGCGAGGTCGAAGGCCGTCGGGTCGAACGGACCGCCGACCCACCGGCTCAGGTGCTCGTGCTCCTCGTGTGAGGGATCGACGAGCACCGCGAGGAGGTGCTCGTAGCCCCACGAGCCACCGACGTCCTCGGGCGGGCAGGCGTTGGCACCGTCGAGGCAGACGGCGAATCTCAGGCCCTTCGGCATCCGCCACACGCGGTGGACGGTGATCTCGTGCTCCCAGGAGTCGCCGAAGTCGTAGTCGTAGGTGAAGCGCTCGTTCGTCCCGATTGCGGTGACGACGGTGAAGTCCTTCTCCTGCAGCTCCCCGTCGGGGTACTCGTCGAACTGCATCCCGTAGCGCTCGCCGCCGATCTCGAACGCGTGGAGGTGGCAGTCCTCCCAGCCCATCGCCGCCTGGAACATGCGGTGGAGCTTGTCGAGCCGAACGCTCGCGGGCACCAGCAGTCGGCGCCAGACGCGTGGCGCGACCTCGCGCAGCTCGATCGTGCAGTCGATGACGGGTTGGCCGGGCGGAGTCGGCATGGCTCCGACGCTAGATCGGGGCGAAGGCCGATCCAGCCGCCACGACGACGGGCGTTCCTGTCACCGGGCCTCGGTACCTTCGAGTGACGCCCTGCCCCGAGGAGGCCAAGATGCCGAGTCCGGAGTTGATCGCGGCCTTCGATGCGGCGAGTGAGCGACATTCCGTGGCCGTCGCGGATCTGGTTCCGCTGCTCGTCGAGATGGCGCTCGCCATCGTCGCCGATGTGCTCCCGGGCGCCGACGCCCTCGAGACTGAGGGCGAGATGAACGAGGACTGGATCTTCACGCTCAGGATCCAGCGGGTGCTCGACGCCGACGGCGGGGTCCTCCACGACATCGACGCTGGTCACGACGACCCCGAGGTCGAGCACCGGATCGACGAAGTCGGCGTCGAGTACCTGGACCTGCTCCTCGACCTCAGTGACGACCACCTCGGGAGGAAGATCATCGAGCGTGCCGGCCAGGCGGAATCATGACTCGGTCGTCAGCGTCTGGTGCCCGGCGCCCTCACCCATCCGCAGCAAGAAGGCGAAGCCGCTCGTGGAGTCGGTCGGCCAGGGCGCGGCACCGCTCGATCTCGGTGATCGAGTCGAGCTCCTCGCCACTCGGGGAGGACCGCTCCGCCCAGAACGACTCGTCGTCGCTGGGCAGGATCACTGCACCGCTGTGCCTCCAGGTGGGGTCGCTCAACTGCCAGTACTCATGGCTGTCCAACGCCTCGATGATGAGCCCGATCTCGTCACTGGTCAGCGGAACCTCATGGCGGTCCGGGTGAGGCATGGCGTCATGCTCTCGAGTCTCGGTCCATTGCGCCAGCGTTGGGCCAGAATCGGGGGATGGAGGGCCAGGGGGCGGACGAGCTACAGCCGGGGCTGTACGACACCCTCCTCAGCCAGGAGCTGATCGAACAGATTGGCGAGCTCGACGCGAGGCGGTTGCGGGCCAAGCTCGATGAGATCGAGCCGGCCGAGCTACCGGACCGCATCGCCGAGATCATCGCCGAGTGGGTCCGGGATGCGGTCCGCGCCGCATCGCCGGCGGACCGCCACGACACCGCAGTTGCGTTGGCCACCGAGGTGTTGGATCTCCTGATCGATCGCCACGGTGCGGATGACGGGTCAGGTTCGCGCCTCGGCCCGGAGCTGCAGCGCCTCCTCGCCGTCGAGCCGTTGGCACCAACCGGCGAGCCCCTGACCATCCCGCGCCCGCTCACGCCGCTGCGAGACACGGTGCTGATGACGAACGCCCGCGACCAGCCGACGGTCGGCCGGGAGATCGTGGCGGAGATCGAGTCCGCCGATCGGATCGATCTCGTGCTGGCCTTCATCCGGTGGACCGGCGTGCGCGATCTGTTGCCTGCGCTCCGCCGGCACACCGATGCCGGCAAGCCGTTGCGGGTGATCACCACCACCTACACCGGGAGCACCGAGCTGCAAGCGTTGCAGGCCCTGGCCGACGTCGGCGCCGAGGTGAAGGTCTCGTACGACACGGCCAGTACTCGGCTCCATGCCAAGGCGTGGTGCTTTCACCGGGCCACCGGGTTCTCGACGGTGTACATCGGATCGTCCAACCTGACGTTCTCGGGCGCAGGTCACGGGGCGCGAGTGGAAATGTCCGGGCATCCGAGCGCCGCAATCCCGACCTGATCGAGGGGCTTCGACCGGGTCTTCGAGACCTACTGGGCCGATCCCCACTTCGGAGCCCTTCGACGCCGCCCAGTTCGCCGGCGACGGCGAGGGAAGTCGATGACTCCATCGCCACGCCGTTCACCATCGAGCCGTACCCCTTCCAGCGACAGATCCTCGAACAGCTCGAGGTCGAGCGCCGCCGAGGCCGACATCACAACCTGGTCGTCGCGGCGACCGGCACGCAAAGACCATGGTCGCCGCGCTCGACTACCGCCAGCTCCGCGCCGGCTCGACCGATCCCGGCTGTTGTTCGTCGCGCACCGCAAGGAGATCCTCGAGACGTCCCGAACCACGTTCCGCCACGTGCTCCAGGATGGAAGCCTCGGGGGCGCTCTGGGTCGATGGCGAGGCCGCAGCACTGGGAGCACGTCTTCGCCTCGATCCAGTCGCTGTCGGCCGGTGACCTGGAGGCGCTCGACCCCGAGCAGTTCGACGTTGTGATCGTCGACGAGTTCCACCACGCCGCCGCCACCACCTACACGACGCTCCTCGACCACCTCCGCCCGGCCCACCTTCTGGGGCTGACCGCAACACCGGAGCGCACGGACTCTCTCGACATCCTCCGGTGGTTCGACGGTCGCATGGCGGTCGAACTGCGGTTGTGGGATGCGCTGGAGCAGGACCTGCTGTCGCCGTTCCACTACTACGGCATCCATGACGGCACCGACCTCCGCCGCATCACCTGGCGACGAGGCGCGGCTACGACGCCACGGAGCTGACCAACGTGTACACCGGCGACGACCTGTGGGTTGCAAAGGTGCTCGCCGCGGTGCTGGGTGGGCGACCCCAGCGCATGCCGGCCCTCGGCTTCGGGTGAGCATTGCCCACTGCGAGTTCCTCGCCACCGCTTCAACCGAGCTGGCATCACGTCTCGTGCCGTGTCCGCCAACAGTCCCGCCAGCGAACGTGACGATGCCTTGCGGGCGCTGGCGTCGGGCGATGTTCAGATCCTGTTCTCGGTCGACCTGTTCAACGAGGGCATCGACGTTCCCGCTGTCGACGCGGTGCTCATGCTCCGGCCGACCGAGAGCGCGACGGTGTTCCTCCAACAGCTGGGTCGTGGCCTGCGGCGGAGCCACGGCAAAACGTACTCACGGTCCTCGACTTCGTTGGCCACCAGACGAAGTCGTTCCGCTTCGACCTTCGCTACCGCCGGATGCTCGGCCGAACCCGTCGAGATCGAAGCGATGTTGCCGAGGACTTCCCCTACCTCCCCGCCGGTTGCCAGGTGAAGCTCGATCCTGTCGCCAAGACGATCGTGCTCGACAACATCCGCACCGCCCTTCCCACCCGGTGGCCCGAGCGGGTGCGAGAGCTGCGAGAGCTCGGCGACGTATCGCTCCCCACCTATCTCCACGAGACGGGCCTCGAACGCGACGACGTCTACCAGGGCGGCCATTCCTTCACCGAGATGCGCCGAGCCGCCGGCGTCCTCGAGACCCCTGCAGCGGATGGCGAAGATCGCCTCGGCCGTGGACTCGCACGCCTGCTGCACGTGGACGACCTCGACCGCATCGAGACCTACACCGCGCTTCTCGGCACGCACGAGCCGATCTCGGGACAGGACATCGAAGAGCGCCAAGCCCGCCAACTCCACGGCCTGCTGCTAACGCTGCTCGGTCCGAAGAAGGCGAGTTCACCTCCGTCGACGAAGCCACCCGACACCTGGTCCCGACGAACTGCGGGCCGAGCTGCGGGAGCTGCTGCCACTCCTCGAGGACCAGGTCACCCGCCTCCACGCCCCGCTCGGCCTGCTGCAACCGGTTGCCGCTCCAGGTCCATGCCCCTACACCCGCGAGGAGGTGCTCGCGGATTCGGTGCCTCCACGGTGACGACGCCTCTCCCGCTCCAGACGGGCGTCTACTGGCACGAACCCAGCCAGACCGATCTGTTCTTCATCACCCTCAGAAGACCGAGAAGCACTACTCCCCCACCACCCGCTACCGCGACTACGCCATCAGCGACCGCTTGTTCCACTGGGGTCGCAGTCGACCACGGCGACGGCCAGCGCCATGGGCCAGCGGTACATCAACCACGAGGCGAGGCACCAACGTGGTGCTGTTGGTCCGGTCCAGCCGCACCGACGTCAGCGGCCGGACTCGCCCCTACTTCGCGGGTCGAGGGCGCTACGTTGACCACCGCTCGGAGCGTCCCATGCAGATCACCTGGGAGCTGCACGAGCCCTCCCCGACATCTTCAGCGCCTTCCGTGCCGCCGTCGCCTGACGCTGCTCAGGCCCGGTCCGTGGTGACCTTGTGGGAGCCCATGTAGGCGTCGACGGCCAGGTCCAGGAGCAGGTCGGGGTGCTCCGTGTTCACCTGGTCGATGGCCGCCTCCACCACAGCGTTTCCGCAGGTGAGCCCTGGTGTCGGAGGGGGGACTTGCACCATTACCCCACGCGCATTCCGGCCTGGCAGCTACGAGGCAGAGTAGCGAACTCCGCTTGCAGGAGCGTCAGCGTGGCGGGAGTCGTCGCGCATCCTCGTGCCCGCTGGCGGTCACTGGGTTGTTGCCTTCACTGGGGGACTGGCCCGACGCCGGTTCGGACAGGGCGATACAGGCGTCGCCGTCCAGGGTCGAGTAGCGGGCCGCTCGGCACATCAGCATCGAGGACCTCTTGCGCCGCTGGCTGGGCTTGCCCCGGTCTCGGCGCTTGGTGTCGTCCTGACCTGAGCGCGTCGAGGTCAGAGTTGATCGGCAGGCGCGTGTGTTGCCTGGTTGGCGGAGCCCGATGACCGAGGTTGCGATCTGTCAGGTGCCGAGCTCGTCGCGAAGGTGGCGGTTGCCGCAGCGAAGGACAGAGGTCAGGAGTCCGACGACCGCTTGTGGTGTCCGGCAGGGAAGGTCGATGTGGGTCCAGACTTCGGTGCCGTAGCCGATCGCAGAGACAGCGGCCGTGGTCGATGAGATCGGTGGTGATCCACCCGACGGTGAGCACGTCCGGGACGCGAGCGATCGTGAGTCGCATCGTCAGCATCGAAGGTGGCGCCGAACCAGGCGGCCAGCTTGACGGGGGTGTCGACGAAGGCTCGTACTTCGTCGATGGGGGTGTTGGGGACGATGACGGCGTCGTCGATGATGGGCCCGGCGCCTTCGAGCTTGTGGTGCACCCAAGGCCACACGAAGCGCCGGAGGGTCACGGTTCCCCGCTGTTGTCCTGTGGTTCGGGCGTGTGGAGACGGGGCTCGGCTTCGGCGGCAGTCTTGGGTCCGCGGATGGCGGTGAAGAGCGCGGCGGCGGCGCAGACCGCGGCGGCGAGGAGCAGGGCGGGCATCATGGCATCGACGAAGGATTGGCGGGCGGCATCGATGAGGGTTGCGCCGTCGGGCCCATTTGGCCGGCGGCGGCGAGCGCACCGCCGATGCCTTCGCTGACGGGGTTCGCGACGTCGGGCGGCAGGGCTGCGGTGGCGGGTTCGATGTTGGCCTGGTAGGCGGAGTTGAGGACGGATCCGATGAGGGCGATGCCGACGGCGCCGCCCATCTCGCGGACTGTGTCGTTGAGCGATGAGGCGACGCCTTGCTTCTCCTCGGGTAGTGACGAGGTGATCGCCGCGGTGGACGGGCTCATCGCGAGGCCGACGCCGGCGCCGAGGATGAGGGTGCCGGGGAGCACAGTGAGGTAGCCGCCCTGGGGGTCGGCGAGTACGGCGAACACGACCAGGCCCGTGGCCATCGCGAGCATGCCCGTCACGAGGGTTCGGCGGAACCCGAACCGCTCGGCGATGGTCGGGGCGATGGTGGAGAGGGGCATCATCATGACCGCCATCGGCAGGAGTCCCGACGCAGCTTTGAGGGCGGAGTAGCCGAGGATGGCTTGGAGGTACTGCACGAGCACCAGGAACAGGGAGAACATCACGGCGAAGACCACGAAGAGGTTCACCGAGCCCGCGGCGAGCCCCCGGAGGGCGAAGATCCGCACGTCGAGCAGCGGGTGGTCGCGGCGGAGCTCGACGGCGACGAACGCGACGGTCGCGGCGAGACCGGCGACGATCGCTGCGAGGGTGATCGTGGCGGTCCAGCCTTTTTCGGGTCCTTCGTGGAAGGCGAGCACGAGCCCGCCGACGGCGACGACCGACAGCAGGGATCCGGCGACGTCGAAGCCGGCTTCGGTGTGCTCGACGGAGTGAGGGACGAATGCGGCGGTGAGGGCGAAGGAGACCGCAGCGAGGGCGATGGGAAGCGCGAAGACCCACGGCCAGGTGGCGTTGTCGATGATCGCCGCGGAGACGAACAGGCCGATGATGCCGCCGGCGCCGGCGAAGCCGGCCCAGGTGCCGATAGCTTTGGCTTGTTCTTCGCGGGGGAAGCTGGTGGTGATGACCGAGAGGGTCACGGGCATGACCATGGCGGCAGCCACACCCGCGAGGACCCGCAATCCGATGAGCATTGTTGGCTCTGTCGCGAACGCGGAGGCGAGATTGGTGGCCGCGAATGCGACCAGTCCGATCATCAGGATGGGCTTGCGACCCCACCGGTCACCGATGGCCCCGACCGGCAGGAGCAGCGCGGCCAGCGCGAGCGTGTAGCCGTTGATGATCCACAGCAACTGGCTCTGGGTGGCCCCCAGGTCCTGGGCGAGGGCCTGCTGTGCGACGTTGAGGCCCGAGACCGAGGCGACGACGGCGACGAGCGCGACACACATGGCAGCGAGGATGAGCCTGCGCCGACCGGCGTTCTCGACCACGACGTCGTGTTCGACCGGATCGTGCTGGCCCTCCGGCAGGTCACCGCATCCGGACGGATCCGCCGTTTGGCGATGGTCAGCAGGATCTCCTTGTCGCGGAAGTCGACCCGTGGACTCTAGGACATGCTGTGTACTAGAGGACAGTTCCGTCCTCTAGAGGCCGGTCAGGTAGGGTCGTGTCATGGTGACTGGCCTCAGGATGGACCCGCGGGTGGTGCGAACGCGGCGAGATGTGCTCGCTGCAGCCCGTGCGGTGCTGCTCGAGGAGGGGTGGGAACGGGTGACGGTCAGTCGGGTCGCAGAGCGCAGTGGGTATGCCCGCACGACCCTCTACCGGCACTGGCCCCAGCGCCTGGATCTGCTGCGGGACCTGATCGGCGAGGAGGTGCGGCTGCTGCACACCACCCCGGCGGGCGACCTGCGTGAGGACCTGATCGCCGAGATGGAAGCGTTCCAGGCTGCGCTGACGACCTCGGGACTCGGGCGCATGATGATCGCGATCGGCCAGCAGGCTCGCGACGACGCCGAGCTCGCGGACCTGAATCGGTCGATGCGCGCCGACGGCGCCCGGGTGCTCGACGAGATCGTGACGGCGGCGTCGTCGTGGCGAGTGCCGGGAGCCGCCAAGGGACCTGGAACCTGAGTCGCCGTTGCCCAGTTGGTGGGACCGGTGCTGTTCGGCTATCTCTTCGAAGGCGACGCGGCCCTCGACCGCGGGTTCGTGGAGTCGGTGGTCGACTGGTTCTTGGCCGCTGCCATGCACCCGGACAGGTCTCGCCGGTAGCGGTCGACCTCAGGGCTGTCGGGGTTCTGCGATCAGCACCGTACCTTGGGCGAGGCCGCAGGGTCGTCCGTCGTTGTCGACTTCGACCTGGACGACGGCGGTGCGGCGCGTGAGCGACACGATGGTCGAGCGTGCAGTGAGGGTGCCGTCGCGGACTGCGGCCAGGAGGTTGAGCTTGAACTCGGTGGTTGCGGCCCATCGCCCCCGGTCGATGACGGGGTACAGCACGGCACCGAGGACGTGGTCGACGAGGGCGGAGACGACGCCGCCGTGGAGGGTGCCGAAGGGGTTCAGCAGTTCGGGGCGCACGTCGAGCTCGGCGGTCATGACGGCGGGACCGACGTGGGTGGTGCGGATGCCGAGGTAGGTCGGCAACCCGTCGAGTTGGCCCGTCGGGGCCATCATGGCGGCGGCGGTGTCGGCGTCATAGCGGTCGGGGGTGACGGGGTTCGGCATGATGGGCTCGTTCAGTTGGTGGGGTCGTTGGCGAACTTGGTGAGGTCGACGGCGAGGAAGAGGGCTTCGGCGCGGACGAAGGTGCCCTGGTCGGACTCGCCGTGGGCTTCGATCCAGAGCTTGCGGTCGGCGCGGTCTCGCAGCGACGCGGTGACTCGCAGCTGCTGGTGGAGGGCGGGGGCGACGTAGTCGATGTTGAGGTTGGCGGTGTAGGCGAGCTCACCGATGATCGGAAGGACGTAGCCCATGGTCTCGTCGAGGATGGCGGCGACGATGCCGCCGTGGGCTCGGCCGGGGGCGCCTTCGAAGGCGGGGCCGAGCGTGGTGGTGGCGGTGACGGTGTCGCCTTCGCGGCTTACCTCGAGTCCGATGCCCATCGGGTTGGTGCGGCCGGACACGATCGAGTCGCGGAACAGGTCCATAGGTTTGCCGTCGGCGCCGATGGGTTCGAGCCGGCCGCCGCTGAGGAGCGCGGTGAACCGGGGGTTGGCGGCCATTTCGGCGGTCCGGTCGCGGGTGGGTCGCGTCTGCACCTCGGCTATGAGGCTGTCGGCGGTCGCTGTGATCCGGTCGGCGAGGTCGATGTCGACGCGGTGCCCGAGAAGGCTGTGGCCGAGGCGTTGCAGTGCGGTGGCCATGCGGGTGCGGGCGTCGAGCTCGTCGAGGGTCTCATCGAGGTTCATGGGTCGGGTTCCTTGTGGAGGAGCTGGTCGGTGTCGTCTTCGGGCAAGTGGTGGAGGGGGCAGGGGTGGGCGGAGGGCGCTGTCGCCTTCGATGTCGAGGCGGGGCAGGGCGCGGTCGAGCCATCCGGGTAGCCACCAGTTACGGGACCCGAGGAGGGTCATGGTGGCGGGGACGACGACCATGCGGATGACGGTGGCGTCGAGGGCGACGGCGACGGCGAGACCGAAGCCGAACATCTTGATCTCGGGGGTGTCGCCGAGCACGAAGGACGCGAAGACGCTGATCATGATGAGCGCGGCGGCGGTGATGACCCGGGCAGACACGGCGATGCCGTGGATGACGCTGCCGGTGGCGTCGCCGGTCGCGACCCAGTCCTCGCGGACCCGGGAGAGGATGAACACCTCGTAGTCCATGGACAGCCCGAAGAGGATGGCGAACATCATCATCGGGAGGAACGAGATGATGGGGACGGTCTCGTCGAGGCCGACGGCGCCGAGGCCCCATCCCCATTGGAAGACGGCGACGAGGACGCCGTAGGCGGCCGCGATGCCCAACAGGTTGACCAGCGCGGCCTTGAGGGCCACGAGCGGGGAACGGAACACGGCGGTGAGCAGCACGAAAGACAGGACGACGACCCCGCCGATGAAGATGACGAGTCGCTCCGACAGGCGTTTGGCGATGTCGATGAACGCGGCCGTGGTCCCGGTGACCTCGATGGTCGTGCCGGTGCCGGCTTCGAGCGGGGGCACGGTCTGGGTGCGGAGCCGGTCGACGAGCTCTTCGGTGGCGTGGTCCTGGGGGCTCGTGGTGGGGATGGCCTGGATGACGGCGGTGTCGCCGGCCGAGTTGGTCTGGGCGGGCGTCGCGAATCCGACGCCGGGTGTGGCGGCGATCGCGGCGGTGATGTCGCCGAGGGCGCCGGGTCGGCGTCACCGGTCCCGGTGAGGTCGACGGCGATGAGCAGCGGGCCCGTTGAAACCTTGGCCGAACCCTCGGCGAGCAGGTCATAGCGCGTGGCGGGCGGTGGCGTCGGGGGGCTGGTTGCCGGCGTCGGGCCAGCCCAGCTCGAGGCGGGCCGCGGGAACCGCCAGTGCGACGAGGAGCACGGAGCCGGCTGCGAGGAACGGCCAGGGTCGGCGGGTGACGAGGCGGGCCCATCGGGCCGAGGTGGACCGGGAGGTGTGGTGGTCGCTCTCGTAGCGGAGTTGCACGCCGGGGACGCGGAGGCGGTCGATGCGCGTGCCGACGAGGCCGAGCAACGCGGGGAGGAGGGTGATGGCGACGAGGACCGCGATCGCGACCATGAGTGAGACGGCGTAGCCGAGCGCGGCGACAAGGGGGATGCCGATGAGCGCGAGGCCCAAGATGGCGATCATGACCGTCACGCCGGCGAACACGACGGCTTGGCCGGAGGTGGCGAGGGCTCGCGCGACGGACTCGTCGACCTCAATGCCTTCGGCGAGTTGCTGTCGGTGTCGGGTGACGATGAACAGCGAGTAGTCGATGCCGACCGCGATGCCGATCATCGATCCGAGGATCGGCGCGACGGAGGTGACCTCGACGAACCCGCCGAGGAGGCGCATGAGCGCGAGACCGACGCCCAGGCCGACGAGTGACGTGCACATCGGCAACGCCATCGCCGTGACCGATCCGAACGCGACGGCGAGGACGATCACCGCGACTGCGAGTCCGATGAGCTCGGAGGCGTGGGTGTCGTCGGGTCCGATCCGCTCGACGACGGGGCCGCCGAACGCAACATCGAGACCGGCGTCGCGGGCGGGACCGGCGGTGGCGGTGAGGGCATCGACGCCGTCGACGCCGACCTCGCGGGCGGTCACGGCGTACACGATCTCGGCGAACGCGATCCGCCCGTCCGGCGAGACGAGGAACCCGCCGGCGGGGCCGAAGGGGTCGATCACCTGCCGGACCCGGGGCAGGGCCCGGATCTGGTCCAGGGTGCCCTGGGCGCCTGACCGGAACTGCGGGTCGGTGACCCGGCCGGCGTCGGTGGCGAAGACCACCCGAGCGCGCCCGCCGGCTGCGTCGGGGTAGCGCTCCTCGAGCAGGTCGATCGCCCGTTGGGACTCGGTGCCGGGGATCTCGATGCTGTCACTCGACGCCGCACCCCACTGGGCCGCCGCGCCGAACACGCTCGCAGTTGCGAGGACCCACAGGCCGATGACCCGCCACGGTCGCCGCCGCATCCAACATGTCTCTAGACATCGTGTCTAAATGCCGTCACTATGGTGCCGTGCGGAGGTTTCCTGGTGCGTGAGCCGCTGGTACCGGTGCTTGGGCATCTCCCCGCGTCGGTGCGGGGCTTCGAATTGCCGACCCCGTTCCCGGTGGGGCCGGTGAACTGCTACGTCCTTCTCGACGGCCCGGTCACGGTCATCGACCCGGGCATGCTCTACGCCGACAGCGATGGCGACGTTGACCGCCGAGCTCGCCAAGGTCGGCTTTCGGTGCGCCGACGTCGAGGCGGTGGTGGTGACCCGCCCATCCCGACCACTACGGCACCGCCGGCTGGCTCGCCGAGCAGGCGGACGCACCGATCTACGCCGGTCGTGCCGAGGTGCCGAAGCTTTTGGAGAACCGCGACCGGGACCAGCTCTACGAGCTGATCCGGTCCTTCGGGATCCCCGAGGACCTGCTCGGCGTGTTCCCGACGTTCTACGGGGCGGTCCGGGAGTGGCTGCACGACATCGACGAGTCCCGGGTCATCCCCGTCGACGACGGCGACATCCTGTGGCTGGGCGGGCGGACGCTGCAGGCGCTGGTCACGCCGGGCCACGCCGCCGGCCACCTGTCGCTGTGGGAGCCTGTCTCGTCGCGGTTGCTCTCGGGCGATCACCTGTTGCCGGCGATCACTCCCAACCCCCTCGTCGAGCTCGACGGCGACAGCGACCTGCTGCGGCGCCGCAGCCTCGTCGACTACCTCGGCTCCCTCGACCGGTTCGAAGCCCTCGATCCCCAGGTCGTGCTCCCGGGGCACGGTCCGGCCTTCACGTCGGTGGGTGCGCTCGTGACCGCCACGCGAGCCCACCACGAGCGCCGGGCCGAGGAGATCCACGCCCACATCTCCCGGCTGGTCGAACCGACCGCCTACGAGCTGTCGCGGGCGGTGTTCCCCCACATCGACGGCTTCGAGATCCTGCTCGCCATCTCGGAGGTGCTCGGCCACGTCGATCTGCTCGTCGCCGACGGCGACGTGGTGATCGACCTGGGATCCCCGACCCGCTACGTCGCGACCTGAAAGGCACCACTGTGACCCACACCGACACCCCGACCGACCCAGAGGCCGGATTCACGCAGACCACGCCGGATGGGATCGTGATGGAGACCTCCTCACTCCCGAGGGTCGGGCCGACCCCTACCCCCGCTACCGCAAGCTGCGGGAGCTGGCGCCGGTGCATCGCAGCGAGCTGGGCCCGGTGTGGTTCCTGACCCGGTGGGCGGACTGCAACTTCGTGCTGCGCGACCACCGGTTCGGCAAGGGCGACCTGACCAGTGACCGCCGGATGCTGTTCAACCCGGGATTGCCGCCCCGCGAGCAGAGCTTCATGGGCAACTCGATGCTGTTCGTGAACCCGCCCGACCACACCCGGCTGCGGGCCTTGGTGTCGCGGGGGTTCACCCCCAAGCGGGTGCAGGAGCTCGAGGCCCACATCGGCCACATGGCCGACGTGATCGTCGAGCGGATGGCCGAAGCGGGCGAGGTCGACGTGATGGACGCCCTGGCGTTCCGGCTGCCGGTGCAGGTCATCGGCGAGCTCGTCGGCGTCCCACCGTCGGACCGTGACCAGTTCCGAGTCCTCGTGCGCAACGCGGCCGCCGCCCTCGAACCAGGCGTCACCGAGGAACAGCTCGACGCCGCCGAGCACGCCATGGCCGCCATGGACGACTACTTCCGGCACCTCATCGCCCGGCGCCGCAAGGACCTCGAGCACGACCTTGTCTCAGCTCTCATCGTCGCCCGCGACGGCGAGGACCGCCTGACGGAGGACGAGATGGTTGCCACCCTCATCCTGTTGTTCTCCGCAGGGTTCGAGACCACCACCAACCTCATCGGCAACGGGCTGCTGTGCCTGCTGCGCAACCCCGGCGAGCTCGACCGCATGCGCGCCGACCCCGCCCTGGTCGGGTCCGCGGTCGAGGAGATGCTGCGCTACGAGAGCCCCGTGCAGGTCGACGCCCGCACCGCGTTCGAACCCGTCGAGATCGACGGGCACACCATCACGAAGGAGAGACCGTCGTGACGTTCCTCGGCGCCGCCAACCGCGATCCCGCGGTGTTCCCGGACCCCGACCGCTTCGACGTGACCCGGCACCCGAACCACCCGCTCAGCTTCGCCGCCGGGATCCACTACTGCCTCGGCGCCAACCTGGCCCGGCTCGAAGGCAAGGTCGTCTTCGACCGGCTCATCCGTCGCTTCGCCGACATCCGGTGGCTCGACACGACCCCCGAATGGCGGGGCACGCTGATCCTGCGCGGCGTCAACCACCTCAACGTCGCTCTGACGCCGACAGCCGCCGCGACGACATGATCGAGGTCCGATGAGAGAGGTCACCGACAACATCGCCGCCGCGCTCCCGGCCGCCTCGGCGGTGTTCGCGGCCCGGGGTCTCGACGGCACCCGCATGGACGACATCGTCGAAGCCACCGGCATCCCCCGCCCGACGCTCTACTACCACTTCTCCTCCAAAGAGGAGATCCTCGCCTGGCTGCTCGAGCGGCTCATGCGCGACCTGTCGGTCGAGATCGGCCACATCCTCGACCGCGACCAGCCGGCCCGAGCCCGCCTCCACGATGTCGTCCGGGCCTATCTCGGGTTGTTCGCCGACCATCGCGAGCTGTGCACGGTGCTGCTCACGGAGCTGGGTCGGATCACCCGCATACCGAAGCTCGCCGATGCGATCTGGGCGACGTTCCACGAACCGGTGAGCAAGCTCCTGCACGCCGGCGAGACCGACGGATCCCTGCGGGCCGTCGATGACGAGATGACCGCGTCGGCCATCTTCGGTGCCGTCACCATGGTCGGCCTCCACTACGTGGTCACCGGCCAGCCCGTCGACCCCGACGCCATGGCGTCGCGACTCGACGACCTGCTCCTCCAAGGCCTCGCGCCGCCGACCCAAACCAGCAAAGGACGCAAGCGATGACCACCACCCGGCTTCGGTACAGCCGCGACGAGCTCCTCACCGACCCCGACTACGCCGAGCGCATCGAACGCAACGGCGTGCTCCTCCACGGCGGCTACAGCCCCGACCGCACCTACCTCCCGCCCCGCTCGGTCCACCGGGTCCCCGCCATCGAGGCCTGGACCGCGCAACTCGCGGCCGAGGGGCACCCGACCCGCGTCATCGAAGCCGACGCGGTCCAAAGAGCGTTCGTGCCCAACACCGATCAGGCCAAGATGCTGCTCCGCAACGGCGCGAGCGGTGCGATGACCCGCATCCTCACCCTGATCGGCGTCGTCGAGGGGTTCGGCAACGACGGGATCAAGCTGATCCCGCCCATGGACCTAACCCAGTTCATCGTCGAACCCATCGACGACACGTGCCTCGGGCACCTCTTCGACGGTCTGCTCGAAGCGCACGGCAACGACGAGGCCGGCCGCGGCCCCGAAGCCGGCCACGACCAGATGTGGTTCGCCGTCCGTGACGCGGCACTCGCCGATCCGCCCGTCACCATCGACATGTTCGAGAACCTCCCCATCGCCCCGCCCCCGGGCTACGAGGGACCAGCGAAGCCTTCGCCCGAGGCGATCAGCGTCGGCGGCATGTTCGACGGGATGCGCGACGATGTCGCCCCCGAACTGCAGCTGCTCGTGCGGGCCATGGTCCAGATCCTCGTCATCGAGCTGCTCGCCTACCACACCTTTGCGTGGGCGTCCGACGTGCTCGGCGACCCCGAATGCAGCCACGACGCCGCCTTCGCCCGCGAGACGATCGACCACATCCGCATCGACGAAGACATCCACGTCGCCTACCTCCAATGCGCGCTCGCCGAGCTGGCCACCATGACCGTGCGCACCACCGACGGCGGCACGATCCCCGGCGCCGACCTCGTCGTCGCCGCGTCCCGGGCCGCGCTCGACAACCAGACCGGTGACCGCTTCGATCGGATCCTCGCCTATCGCCTCGCCCAGGTCCGCGCCGAGCTCGCCGCCCACCCCGACGGCGACCGCCTCACCGCCGAGTTCGACGCGCTCGCCTCCACCCCTGCCGAAGCGCTGGCGTGAACGTCATCGTCGACGCCGAGCGCTGCCAGGGCCACAACCGCTGCCACGCGCTCGCCCCCGTCCTGTTCGACATCGACGACCTCGGCTACGCCACCGCCCCTCCCGGCGACATCGACCCCGACCTCGAGACGGCCGCCCGCCTCGCCGCCGCGAACTGCCCCGAGCACGCTCTGGTGGTTGAGGAATGAGAACTCGGTGACTCTCGTCGAGGATTCCCGGGCGCCGGCAACGGCGGACCGTGACGTGACACGCGCGGGGCAACCACCCCCCCCCCCGCCGCCGCCGCCGGCCCCCCCGCCCGCCCCCCGCCGCGGCGCACCATCTTGCTCATCAGTCGTTGGTCCCTTCGCCACCACCGGCGAGGGGGGACCTGGCGCCGGCGCTTCGTCAGGCGACGGGCAATCGGGAGCGTGAGAGCTAGGGTGCGGAGACCGACCACCAACGTCAGGTTCACCGCCACCGAACTTTCGGTCTCTCGAGGGTTGTTCTTCTCTCAGAACGGCGAGGTCTCGGTCCAGGGAGGCAGCGTCACCCTCGACGTCTCCCTCGCCGATCTCGCCTCCGCGGTACGGGGCCAGTCTGCTGGGATGCTCCAACTCTCCGCTGATGAGGGCGTCCGCCGTGCGGCGGGCGGGTGATCGGCGCGCGTCAACGGAACGCTGAGCATCACCGGCGGCGCCATCCCATGTTGATGAGCAGTACCTCAAGCACGCCAAAGGACGACCCCATGCCCCCCACACCCGTCACCGACTTCGCCACCGACTTCGACCACCTCGATCCAGACTTCGTGGCCGACCCCCACAGGGTCTACGACCAACTCCGCGCCGAGTGCCCCATCGCGCACACCGACCGCTACCACGGCGTGTGGATCCCCACCCGCTACGACGACCTCGCCGCCATCGCGCATGACCACCACCACTTCTCGTCGCGGACGATCCTGATCACCGACCGAGCCGAATCACCCCACGACCTCGGGTTCCACGCGCCACCGATCACCGAGGACCCGCCGTACCACACCGACATCCGCCGGCTCCTCCTGCCAGTGTTCTCCCCCGCCGTCGTCGCCGCCTACGAACCCATCACCAAAGCCATGGCCGACGAGCTCATCGACGGGTTCATCGGCACGGGACGCTGCGACGCCGCCACGGACTTCGCGCAGCACGTCCCCATCAAGGTCATCACCCGCATGCTCGGCATCCCCGACGCCGATCACGCCCAGTTCCGGGACTGGATCCACCGCCTCATCGAACAGAGCCCCGTCGCCGGCGACGCCACCTTCGAAGCGATCTTCGAGATCGGCGGCTACCTGGCTGGCCACGTTGAGCGCCACCGCGCCGATCCCCGCGATGACATCATCACCCACCTCCTCGATGCCCGCATGCCCGACGGCCGGGAACTCACCGACGAAGAGATCCTCGGCGCGTGCATCCTGCTGCTCCTCGCCGGCATCGACACCACCTGGTCCGCCATCGGATCCTCGCTGCTGCACCTCGCTACCCACCCCGACGACCGGCACCGCCTCGCCCACGACCCCGACCTCATCCACTCCGCCACCGAGGAGTTCCTCCGGGTGTTCGCGCCCGTCACCATGGCCCGTGAAGTGGTCGCCGACACCGACATCGGCGGTTGCCCCATGCGCACCGGCGACCGGCTGCTCCTCCCGTTCCCGTCCGGCAACCGCGACCCCGAGATCTTCGACCGCCCCGACAACGTCGTCCTCGACCGCGAAGCCAACCGGCACTTCGCCTTCGGTGTCGGCATCCACCGCTGCCTCGGCTCCAACCTCGCCCGCATGGAGCTGCGCGTCGCCATCCAAACCTGGCTCGAACGCATCCCCGAGTTCACCCT
The DNA here is from genome assembly GCA_016716005.1 of Acidimicrobiales bacterium. Classification (NCBI taxonomy): domain Bacteria; kingdom Bacillati; phylum Actinomycetota; class Acidimicrobiia; order Acidimicrobiales; species Acidimicrobiales bacterium. The sequence continues at coordinate 2,666 of JADJXE010000001.1, read as the reverse complement.
CACCGACCCCGACGCCGTCACCTGGTCCGCCGGCCAGGTCCGCGGCCCCCGCACCCTGCCCTTCGCGTTCACCGCCGCATGAGGAACTGGGCGTGAAGCTCGACCTCATGACCGGCGGCATGCCGCTGCACGCCGCCCAGCAGCTCGCCCGCCACGCCGCCGACAGCGGCCACGCCGGGCTCGTCATCACCGAAGCCGGCCGCACCGCCTACCTGTCGTGCGCGGCCGCCGCCCTCGCCGCCGACATCGACCTGCTCACCGGCATCGCCGTGGCCTTCCCCCGCAGCCCCATGGTCACCGCCCAGATCGCCTGGGAGCTCGCGGATGCCACCGACGGCCGGTTCCGGCTCGGTCTCGGCACCCAGGTCCGCGCCCACATCGAACGCCGCTACAACGCCCCCTTCGACCCTCCCGGCCCGCGCATGCGCGACTACATCGCCGCCGTCCGAGCCTGCTTCGCCGCCTTCCGCGGCGCCTCCCCCCTCGACTACCACAGCGACCACTACGAACTGACGCTCCTGCCGCCCATCTGGTCGCCCGGGCCCATCAGCGCGCCGGACCCGCCCATCGACCTCGCCGCGGTCAACCCGTGGATGCTGCGCCTCGCGGGCCGGGTCGCCGACGGGGTCCACGTCCACCCCCTCAACACCCGCACCTACCTCACCGACACCGTCGCACCGCAGCTCGCCGCCGGCGCGCAGCTCGCCGGCCGCCACCTCGACGACTTCGAGATCATCGTCCCCGCCTTCCTCGTCGTCGGCGACACCGCCGACGAACGCGACCGCTGGCGCGAGCTCGCCCGCACCCAAATCGCCTTCTACGGGTCCACCCCCAACTACGCGTTCATCTTCGACGACCTCGGCCACACGGGCACCACCGCCGCCCTCCGAGAACGCCAGAAGGCCGGCGACATCGCCGGGATGACCGCCGTCATCACCGACGACATCCTCCGCCACTTCGTCACCGAAGGAACCTGGGCCACCATCGCCGACGCCATCGCCGACCGCTACGCCGGACTCGCCACCCGGGTCGTCAACTACTTCGGTGCCATCGCCTGGACCGAAGACCCCCAGCACCTCGCCCGGTGGAAGCCCGTCGCCGCTGCGCTCCACGACATCCCCTAGCCACCCGGACCGAGGGCAGACACCGTCATGGGGGAATCGCTCGACCGCCCGAGGTCCGCCGCATCGCCGGCCAAGCCGGCATCACCATCCGGGTGCTCGACTGGGGCGGCACCGGCCCTCCCATCGTGCTCCTCCACCCCAACGGGTTCTGCGGCGGCCTCTACGAGCCCATCGCCGGGCAGCTCGTCCGTGCCGCCCGCCCCATCGCCCTCGACCTGCGCGGCCACGGCGGCAGCACCGCGCCCGACCACCCCGGCGCCTACCGATTCGAGAACCTCGCCATCGACGTCCTCGAGGTCCTCGACCACCTCGACCTCCCCACGGTCGCCGGCGTCGGCGGATCCCTCGGCGGTGCCGTCGCGATCCTCGTGCATCGCCTCGACCCCCAGCGGTGGACCCGCCTGCTGCTCGCCGAACCCGTCGCCTTTCCCGCCGACGCCTTTCCACACCACACCGAGAACCCCATGGCTGCCGCGGCCCGCCGTCGACGCCCAAGCTTCGCCTCCCAGGCCGAGATGAACGCCACCTACTCCGGCAAGCAGCCGCTGACGCAGCTCGCCCCCGAAGCCCTCGACGCCTACATCCGGTGGGGAACCACCGTCGACGCCAGCGGTGTGCACCTCGCGTGCCGGCCCGAGATCGAAGCCACGATCTTCGAGGTCTCAGCCGCCGACGGCGGGCCGCCCACGCCTGGGACCACCTCCCCGACCTGACCTGTCCCACCACGATCGTCGCCGGCGAGCACACCTTCCTGCCCGACATCTTCGCCGCCCAGGCCGAACGAGCCGGCGCCGCGCTCGTCACGCTGCCCGGCGGTCACTTCGTCCTGCACGAGAACACCCGCCGCGGTGCCGACCTCGTCGCCCGCCACGCCCTCTCTTGATCACCCGGGGGCACCGTCGGGCCGCCGCCTGCACCGTCAGCGCGGCGGCGGGACCACCACCACGGGGACCCCGGCGCGATCGAGGAGCCGGTCGAGCGTCGTCGCCTTCCTAAGGTGCGGACCGTGGTTGCGGCGGCGGCGCCCCCCGACGACGACCAGCTCGGCGCCATGGTGGGCCGATGCGGCCGCCAGCTCGGCCGCCGGATCGCCCACCCGCAGCTCGAACGACCACACGACCGGGTGTCCCGCCAGGGTCACCTCGCAGTCCAGGTGGCATCGATCCGCGACCTCGGCCGCCGCCAGCGCATGCGCTCCCGCGCCCGCGCCTGCACCGGCCGCCACGTTGGAGTCGACCAGCCAGTTGCGCTCCTCGACGTGCACGACGACGAGCGGAGCGGCGAGCGCGGCGGCGAGATCCGCCGCGGCGTGCAACACCGTCGGTGAGGCGGGGTCGTCGACGCCTACCACCACGCTCGACCTCTCCGCCCAAGCCATCTCGCTCTCACTGCCGGGTCACCGGCGGCGTTCGCCACCGGCCCGATCGGTTCGCGACCCGACGCCCATCCTGTCGCCGTCGATCGGGACGGTCTCATGCTCGGTCAGCTCGTCCACCGCCGCCTCGCCGCCGGCGATCTCGGCGGCGGTGATCTCGGCGCCTT